>NZ_LGRP01000008.1:258755-322723 GCF_001636635.1 Paenibacillus sp. O199 | reverse complement strand
TTGAGGTTGTGTACTCGAAACAAGGTTAAATGAGTAAGTATCCCTTGTTGGTAATTTCTCACCCAAATAACCAATACATGAGATAGAAAATCTGTTTTCTTCATCATCATGAGTTATTATAATTTCATCAATTAATTTCTCAATGATCCATCTTTTGTCTTCATCAGTGAGTTTAGTGGTTGTGTATTTTTTAAACGCATTAGCCAATTCCATAAGCTGCTCTTTCGTTGCTTCTTTGTTGTTTCTGGAATTCAGTTTGTCCTGTATTTTGTCGTATTCATTTTGTATTTTTGTTATCTCTTTATTTAGTTGCGTGATATCATCATCTAATTCTTGCTCATCAATTATACCTTTACGAAACATGAGCTTTATCTTCGTGCGTTCATCTTCTTTGTTATTCAATTGTCTCGAATACTCATCTGCTAATTCCTTCAAATTATCATCTGGCGACTTAGATGCTTCTTCGAGCCTTGATAGCACCTCTTCTGGATTGTCCAAAAATTTAACTACAATACTCCATACAAAATCATCGAGTATATCCGTTCTCAAAGTTGGAACATTACACTTGTGAACGGACTCCCCAAATCTTCTTGGATATTTTCCAGAACAACGATAGAGAGGATAGGTTACTTTCTCACCTTGTTTTTTTGAGTTGTAAGTTGTTGCTTCCCATCTTCTACCACAATGCGAACATCTCATTAGTGACTTAAGAAGATAGTTATGTTTTACGTTTCCACCTTTACGAGTCAAATTCTTTCCTCTTTGAACTTGAGCCAAAGTAAACAAACTCTCATCAATAATTGCTGGCACTGATATCCTTATCCATTCTGAACTATCTCTAATCTTATATGTCTTTTTGGCTTTTCCACTTGCTGTTTTTTGGCCTTTTATTTTCTTGGTTTCACGCCTATTGTAAGTATATATTCCTATATATATTTTTGAGGTAAGAATTTTCGATATTGAACTCGCATTCCATGCTTTACTTTCTGCTCTTTTGGGAAGCGCGCCAAGCATTAATAATTCTTCTCCTATTTCCCTGAGAGTTTTTCCTTCGCGCACATACCATTGATAAATTAAGAGTACGAATTTCGATTCTTCTTCATTGATAGTCAATTTCCCATCTTTAAAATCATATCCAAATGGGGCTACTCTCATTGGCATTACTTTACCTTCTTTTTCTACTGCTCTAATCCTTCCTCTGACTGTCCTTTTTTTAATTAGTTGAAGTTCATATTGAGCTATAGAAGACATCATATTAAAGAAAAGTTGTCCTTCAGGTGTAGTCAGATATTCTGTATCAACAAATATAAGTTCAACATCATTCTTCTCAAGTTCACGACATAGTATCAACTTATCTGTTAAATCCCTAGTAAGCCTGTCAGGGTGAGTAACGATGAGTCTCTTAACTTTTTTATCTTTAACATCTTGCATTAATTCATTTAAGGCTGGTCTATCTATATCTTCTCCTGTGAATCCATATTCAATATACTCTCTGATTTCTTCTTTTGGTATTTTTAAACTTTTAGCTTTCTTATGTCCTAATTCAAGTTGACCTTCTAAGCTGGTTCCTTCGTCTGCTTGGGTTCCGGTTGAGACCCTTGGATAAATGGCTGTATATTTCAATTTCTTATTCACCTCCATATGTAATAAATTTAAAGGATAAAGGGTGACTATTTGCCACCCTCATCTTTTTGTTGATTTTGAAATAATTTGTCGATGATGTAATCTATAGTTTGATGAAGTGGTTCATCGTTCTGATATGTATATTGTAACGTTTCTTGATTGGGGACGTAAACAATCTTTACCTCTTTTTTAATGGCTATAAATCATTCCTCCCTTCTGCTCTATACTGTATGAGGAAGAATGTCTGTCCTATAACTAATTTGATCTGAATATGTATTTACTCTCTAAACTACTTATAATCAATACTCATCTTCCGTCAAACTAATCAAATGACTTGCATAGTGCGATGAGATGTATTCATCCATCTGCAAATCATGAATCTTGTCCACTATCTCAAAACCTACTGCTCCGTTTTGTCTTAACATTACTATGAGCATTTCTATTACAGCATCTTTATTTTCCCGTTTTGCCATTCAATAACTCCTTTGTATTTTGGTGAAATTCGTATTTCATTTAGATTGTAGAGAGCACGAAATTGTGCCCCCATTGAATCTGCAATGTACATGATGTATCCGACAGAATCTTACTCAATTTGATCATAGGCTTCAAGAGCAAGATCGAAATTTAGAATCATTGAATAAATAATATTACCGTTCAATTTCCCTGCAATTAATTCCAGTACATCGGCGCGCTGATAATCATTCAGATCATTCCACACACTGTTTAGTTCACTGACTACCTTGAATAAACTTTTTTGTTTACCTGTATCATCCACCAGAGAAAGATTGATAGTATTCAGTTTATTCTCAATCTCTTCTTTCAAACCTTCAATTCTATTTGAATCCTCATCGAGTCCATGTAGACGAAGAGAGATGATTCTCAATGCCTTTCCTACCTTAATGGGATCTCGCACAGTCATGTTTGCTGCTTCAAATAGGGTTTCGCTTTTCATTAATGCTCCTGCTGAACGTTTAATTGATTCCCCAATACCATCGGTAGAGATAGCGAACTTATTACCTACTTCATTATAAATTCGAACGACCTCTTCTTCTTTTGAAACCTCTACTTGATCCCACACTTCACTAAGTTCCTTGAAGATGTCGTATGTGTTTTTACTTTGATCAATAGCCTTTAGAAAATTAGCAATGTCTTCTTTTTTTAATCCAATATCATTCGGGTTTGCCTTGTTCGCAATTAGTACCAAAGCCATCCCAAGTGCACCAAGAGTCTTTGAAAGTTGTTTAGCATTTTCCTCGTTAAATTGCTGATTGTTGTTTTCCATTTATATTATCTCCTCTATTATGTATTGTCGTATTACTTCAATTTTGCAAACTGATAGGCTTTAATACTTGGTTCTAACTTCTCAAGAATTTCTTGAACATGGTCACTTACTTCATATTCTGTGTACTGTAATGCAATTTCTTTAATGAAACTATCTGTACTGTATTTCTCTTTGTTGATGTATCGTTCTCTCAAAGCACACTCATACTGCGTTAAGACTCTGACCAAATTAACATGATCACCATTGATGATTTTAGGTGGATCTAGTTTCATAGTCGCTTCTATTACTGCGTTTAACTTTTCTATGTAATTTGTAACTCCTGCAAAATCTCTAAGAGACAGATGTTTGTTGAGGGAGTTACCCATATGATTCAGGGCTTTTGAATATTTTAGAAGTTTACTCATTTTTAGATTCAATCTCTTTCTCATATCCCTTAATTGCATTGGTTAGTTCGTTTCCGTTGAGTTTTTCAAGCTTCTTTGACTGTTCAAACGTGTACCCCAATTTTAACCATGTTTCTTCAGTATTAACATTGATAGCATTCTTCGCAAAGTGTAGAGCTTTTTCATAGTCTTCTTTTAATTTCTCAAGAGTGATATCTGTCTTACCTTGACTATGTAGATACGCCAGAATATCTTCCATTTCAATATTCTCTTCTTGCTCTCTGATTCGTGTAGCCAAATCTTTCAATGCTTTTCCTACTTCTGCTGGACTAGTTGTTTTCATATTTAATTTCTCCTCTATAATGTTTATTTTTTGTATTACATTGTCATCCATCTTAGGCAACTGGCTATAGGTGTATGTATCTTGCTACTTTTTGATTACTTTAGACCCTTTTGGAACTTGCCATTTGTATATACCAACAAGCAATCATCCAACTCATACGAGAAATCAATGTTGTTACGCATTTTGTGAACTAAGTCATTAATCCGTGGATTATTCTTTTCTTCCAACTGTGACAAAACTAACTCTTTTTTATCAGAGGGACGATTGTTCCAAAAGTTATCATTCTCACACAGGATCTTCAGTGAACTTAATCCCCGTGTGTATTCATTTACCAACTGTTCCATCTCGGTATGTGTATTCAATATGTATCTCCTCTAGTAGAATTATTTTTGTAGTTCTTGCAATTTTTCAATTACTTCTTTTGCAATCAAACGTCCATTGCCAGTGCAATAAATATGTTGTGCCAATTCTGGATGATTTGAAATCAGTTCATTCATTTGTTCTGCTGTAAGTTTCTCCATTTACTTCACCTCCTCTCGTAACTTTAATTTTCTAATCTCTCTCCTGTGATACTTCTCGTAATTAACGAAACCAGACACTATTTTATCCTTCTTGCTAAGTTTCAATTTATCAATATCCACACCTTCAGTTATGAGAATGTTGCTTGGTCTTTTATTTTTATGTAGTTTATTGAAGCTGCTTACCGTGTATACATGAGAGTATCGCTTTTGATATGGATTCATCCATCCACTACCCATAATAACCGTCATATTGCGTTCAGCCGCAACAAGTACGATTACACCTGATAATAGTTGTGGAATATTGAATCCATCTATATCAACTAAGCAAGTTTCATCTGAAATCAGTGATTCGTTAATACTGATTTGTAGCAAATGGGCTGCTTTCTTCTTCAATTCTTGTCCTACATTTGCATAAAGCATCTCATAAAACCGCACAACTCCCCCTCTCTGTGTACCAGATGTACACACTGTGCTACAAAATCGATTAAGATTGCTCTAAAGCGCTTGTTTTGTGCTACAATGGGACACGTTGTGCCCTCATCTACCGTCAATTTGACGAAGGTTCAATAATATATCCACGTTTAAGTAACTCTTTGTGATACTCCATAATAGACATTCTCATGTAAGTCTCCTGAGCTGCTGTAACAAAGTTTTCTCTTACATCAAATGAAAGTCTACTATTAAACTCTTCAATTGCTCTATCACAAATATCTTTAAAATCTTTTTCGTTCATTTATTCTTCCCTCTCTATTTTGTCCTCTTAACATTTCCATCCATAAGATACTACCGACCTTCTTCATGCTTCCTAAGTTTAGATGCTCCAAAACCAAGCCATCTATCTTATCCATACCTTGTACAGTCTCAGTGAACACTTTTTCTTTTACATATCTTTTGTTTACCTGAAAAAGATTGTACATAGTTACCTTTTGAAGATACTTAGGATATTCTCCATTTGGATTAGGGATATCAAAAGAAGTCATATAGTAATGACGTTTTGATCTCTTAGTTCCAGCGGTAAAAACAGAGGTAATTTGATCTATTGGTCTTTCATTAAGTACATCGATATGCTGCTTCTCATAGTAATCTTCGTCTGGATAAATCCCATCGTTGTCGATAATCTGAAATGCTTTCCTACATACATCCGTATCTGGCATAAGGGACAATCCCTTATGTAACAAATCTAGGTATACTAAATCTTTATATTGTCGATCATGTTTCTTGATAAACTCTACTGTAAATCTCATAGCCAACCTTAAGGCTGCCAACTCATCTATTTCTTCCTTTTGAATCAATGTTTAACATCCCTCCCTTCAATTAAAGTCTATGAAACTATCATTTTACCGGAGGATTAGCCACTACCCACATGTTCAGTTCATAGGCTCTATCAAGTAATTCACTGTACTCAATGGCTTCATTAGCAAGGTTCAAACCAACTACTGCTTTTGCTGCATTAAGTTGAGAAAGTGTTGACAAGTCATTTGTATTAATCCCCATTTTTTGAAGCTTAACATATGGATCGTCATTGGGAACTTCCCTTTTTCTTACTTCCATTCTACGAACAGCATCCACATATTCTTTATCATTTTTCTTTGACATATCTAGTACATGATCCCCTCTTTGACCTCCAATACCACTAGAAGAGATAATTCTCACTTTAGCATCTCCATTGGTTAACTCAGCTCTATCTCGATGAATTGACCCCTCTACTCCCTCACCCATAATGGTTTTGAAAATATCGTATTTCTCTTTAATCTGTCTGTTCAAGTCAACCACAACAATAATTTCTTTCATATTTACATTCTCCTCTTGTGTTTTATTATTTTCTTTAATTTGTCTTACAAGATCTTCGCACTGTTCTTTTGATCCAAACATTGGATTGTAATTTGTAATCATAGTTTCTCCTTTAAACTTCCCACTCATATCTGTTTAGAATTGATTCTACTCCTTGAGGATCATAGAATTGTTCAAGAAATTCTTGTGCTGCACTCTTAATGGGCAATGTTCCCCACTCGCTTACATCATCCAAATAATCATCAGGAGCCTTAAAGTAAATGTCAGTATCTACTTCCAGCTCTTTATTGCATAGCGCTTCTAACATCAGGTTCCCCATATACAGTCCATAGTCTGCGTTGATTTCATTAACTGTTGTCATTTGATCCTCCGAATCATCTACGATTACTACTTGAGGTTTTGGTGTTAACCCAAGAGCTTCATCAATTTGTGCTTCAGTCAATCCAGCCATAATATAATTGCGGTATGCTCGTCCCATATCCGTGTTTGCAGTCATCAAATTTTCAGCCATTTTTCTATCCATTTTTTATAATCTCCCTTGTTATGTATTATTGTTGTTCAACCCACTTAATACGCTTTCCTTTACATTTCAGTTGGATGCGAATAGTAGTACCGCAATCTCTAAGATTGTAAATATTGTGTGGGTTAGCATAAATCTCATTTGATTCTCCATTATCAATCTCATAAACAGTCAAACTAAAGCCTACATCAGGGCAAAATGTTTTATAATTCTTTGCGATTGCTTCATATTGTCTTCCTTCATGTTGAAACGATGTTTTGTATTGTTCCAACTCTTCACCTCCTTTCAGGATCAAATGTTTGTTTCATCTAAAGTCTAGATATTTTCTAAGCACTCTCTCACACCATTAATCTGATCTTGGTTTAGTTCCTTTGGTTTTAGATGAGAGTAGTCCATCAACCACTCCACCATCTCTTCGTCATATCCATAAACCTTTACAAACGTCAGAACTGATTGAAGAGAACCTTGATACTCATTAAGGCTGAATTGTGATTGGTTTAATTCGCTTTGAAGGGTAGCAATTTCCTCATTCAATTTGTTAAGAGTTTCGAGATCAATGTTTACTTGTGTTTTCATTTAATGATCATCCTTTGTTATATGATTTTTTATAAACTCTTTGTTTCATCTGAAATTAAAACATTTGAGAAAGTCTTTTATCAATCTCTTCAAGAATAGGATTTACGAATTCCTGAATAATTAGATCTTTACCCCCACCATCTGGTAATAAAGAAACATTCTCCAATTGATGATTCAGAGCGATTAGCAATCCTTTATTGGTATGATTAAAAAAATGTTTATCGCTTCCGGTTATAGAACTCACGACATCTTCTGTTGTAAAATTCTTAGGCATATAAAAGCTACTCATATATTATTCCTCCGATTTATATGTATTTTTTTTAAGTCTTTGTTTCATCAGATAAAACTCATACTCAATCTTTTATTCGCTCTCTTTGCTTGTGTAAGCAATTTATATTCTTTTTTGAAGCTATGTACATAACCAGTATCTTTCGCTTTGGCTTCCTTCAATAGATCATATAGATATACTGTTTCATTGATGACATACGAAATATCCTTATAGCTACTAAATTGTTTAGTATCCTCTGCTGAATTAAAGCCAATTGTCTTAAGTTTTTCGTAAATGAATGGGCTAAAGTCGAAACAGTGTCCAGTATCAAAACCTAAGTACCAGTATTTTTTCTTAAAGCCAGTAAATGATCGTTTCCCTGAAAACGTTGCTCCTCCATGTACCTCCAGATCTCTGACCTGTTTCTTAACGTACTGGTGTGCAAAGAAGGGATGACTTCTATTAATTCCTACATATCCATTTAACCCTCCTGAGATTGGATTTCTCCAGATAACTAGATGGTAATCATCTGATGTCTTCAATTCTACGCAGTCAGGCTCAATGTGCCACTTTTCTGAATTTGTAGCTACTGCACTTTTCTGATTTTGTTCAGCCATTTCCAGAAGCGTATTCAGCACATCATTCTTGCATGTATTTTCATTATGCTCAAAACCTGATTTACTCATGTCCCAGTCCATGACCCAGTAACCCATTCCTTTACCTCTAGTGTTTTCTTTGCTTGACAACTTCCCATCAGTAGTTTCAACACTTTCAATTACACTTCCATTGGTAAGCTCCAGTTTCATATATTATTCCTCCGTTGTTATATGTATTTTAATTCTTAATGAAATCCTTATTTTATTAATTCTGAAGTTGTTTTAATACTAAGCAGTTCGTATGGTGTCTTTGCTTCTTCGATTTTCTGTGCAATGATCTCACCAAGAGCGCTATTTTTTTCTGAATATGATTTAACTAGCATATTCTTCACGCCTTCGAAGTCCGAATTGTCGAGCAATAAAGCATATAACAAGTCTGCTCCAATAGTAGAGTTCATCAAATGATTGTATCGATAATCTTCCATCAATTTAAACGCGAACCAGTCAGGATCAAGTTTAGAGCCATCACAAGTGTATTCACATCTATACTCCATCTGTTTATTTAGTTCATCAACCACTTCAGTGATACTCTTTGACTTAGTAATGATTGTCATAAAGTCAGCAGACATTTTACCCGCCACAATCGCCAAAGGTGTAATAATTTGAAAATCCTCTTCTTGTGAAAAGTCTTCATTTCCTTGTTTAATGAGAGCATCCCACTTATCCAATTCCAATTTACCTTTTTCAGTTAACATTACTTGATACATTTACTTCCTCCTATTCAGTTATCAATAACACTTCAATATCCTGTGGTATCAATTTGTGTTTACTCTGCAACTTTTTCACAAACTTATAGTTCTTCTTGTTTAACCTCTTATGAGATGAGTTCAAAATAAGTCTAATATTGACCTTCCTTTCAGAGAGCCAATTAACAAGATCGATGAATCCCTTCAGGTCACTATACTCGCCGTGCCCACGAACAAATAACTCATATTCCGCATCAGTGTAATGTTCGTCATCAATTTCAATAAAAAAGCAATCTCCATAATTAAACCAATGTTTTATTCTATTCATCTCCATACTCCAGCATCCAGTTGCTTAAAATCATATTCGCTTTTCTTGTTGTATATTTACACCTATTCTTCTTTACATACTTCATCTGTACATACTCTCCCAAATAGGGAGCATTACTCTTTTCAAACGAATCAACCGGAACATGAAAATTGTATTTACCAAAGCGATAATATAAGAGATCTTCCTTGTTCCCAAACCAATCAAATTTACTATGTATCCCTCTTAGTTCAGCATGTTCAGAGGTCATTGCTTTCTCGATTATTTCCCTTTTCATCTCATATAGCTTATTCAATTTCTTTCCCAATTTCTTCTTGCTACACTTGCCACTGTTACAACTACTATTCCTATAAATCTTCTCAGCTCGTTTCGCTGCCTTGTTAATCGTAAACAACGCTTCGCTTTCTTTTAGAAGATCGTTATTTGTGATCTCCTCCCCAATCAAATATCACCTCCCTAACAGAGTAATCTATGTATTATCCAAGAAATAAATCTTGGATTATTATTTTATTATTTATATAGTTTACGATTGACACATTTTAGTGCGATAAAAGAAGCTGTACCATCATCATTGATTATGTAGTAATCTGAACTTTGGGTGAGATTATCATCTTCTTCGTGTACTGGATACAATTTATCTTGAGTAAGTTTGAAGTAACCAAGGTCTTCATTCAGAACATTTTCTTTTGAGAATACTGCATAGTCGCATCATCATATGTACTTGTTTCTTCTAGTGCTAGTTTCAGGCTCATTTGTTTTCTCCTTAAGTTTTATTTGTTGTTACTCTCTAAGTATAATTCACGGATATTCTTTCGTCAATACTTATTTTTACTCTTATTATTTTATTATTTAATGCTTATGTAAGAGACATACTGAGACTAATCTGCATTGCTTTTTCAATCTTCTTAAAGTAAATCTTTGGCATATCAAAAATTTTAAATTCCAACTTCTTCTTAGGAATAGTTAAGATTTGCTCGAATAGGATAGTGCTATCACTATACATTCCACAAGATTCGGCATCAACATAAACATGCGTTGGCATTGGTTTCTTAATTTTGCTTGATGTTAAAGGTGCTATTATTACAACTGGAGAGTACCTATTACCAATATCATTACTTACCACTAAGCACGGTCTAACTCCTCCCTGAACATGATCCTCACCTTTACCTAAATCAACATTCCAAACTTCCATCCTTTTTATTGTCTTAGCTTCAGCTCCTCTACGCTCCATTACCAAACTCATAATGCATCCACTCCTTAGTCTTATTTTTCTTTACGACACAGTGTTATTTTTACTCTTAAACTGATTATACCTTAATTTGAGTCACTTACAAGAGAACACACGTTCCATTTTCACAAATATGAATCACAGTCAATATGTAAAACGTGACAACCAACAATATTTTAGTCCCCGACTAAAAAAGCTTGACAAGTAAAAATGTGGGTATGTGAATTTAAACTTGGGATACTTCATATTAAACGTAAATATAATAATTGAAACTGTTATTTTATCTTTAATGTTGAAAAAAATAGGATCAGGCTTCATTTGCCCAATCCGTTGTTAGTCTACTTGTTGTTTTCTATTTCTTTTGTTTGAACGTACACGCCTATTCTTACTTAACTCTATTAAATAATTCTCATACTCTTCATTTTTCAGGAGTAATCTTTCCCAATCTTCATCTTGAAGAGGGCCTATGTAGTGAGTTTTCTCTATATCTTCTCTATTAATTATCTTAGCTTGATTTACAAGTAACCACGATTTCTTAGTTAATTGTGAGTCTTTCCAGCCTTCAATCTCTAGTTTCCAATAGTCATCCTTGTGTCTAGGTGGTTTATTTGGAGATGTACCAGTGATAGGCAAACAATAAACATCATCATCGTCCACATAAATGACTAAATTTGGCCTACGTTTGCCCTCACTTGGATCATCGCTATACTCACGATAAACTTCATATATGTCTTTAGGCAAAATCAACATTATTTACGCTCATACCCTTCTGCCCAAGCTACGTGTTCTGGATTATTTCGATCTAATACAATTTTACCATCTCTTCTCGGAAGTCTTTTAGCAGTTTTCAGAAATCCCATGCTAATGCCTTCAGGAGTTTTCGATGCAGATTTTCTGTTTTCTTGGATTGTAGACATGTCTTTGTCCTCCTCACACATATTACAAACATCTCCCTTTGTTCTTTAGTTGGTAAAAGTATTTCTTTTTATTAAAAGGTATATACCCTTATTACCCAACGTAGAACTGGAAGATCGTACCTTTATCATATCACCTTCATATAACATATACAATGTATATGCGACATTTAGTTGGTAATAGTTGCTGCTATCTGAACATAGTTGGTAAAAGAAAAAGCGCCTAGAATTAGTCTAGACGCTTAAGTGGATTTGTTATTGTTTATTTGTTGAAAAGCATGTAAGCATTGAGAGCCATATTAAAAGATGAATTTTTTTCGGCATAATCAAATGCAATCTTACCATTATTGTCTTTAATCTTAGCGTTTGGTTTACGTTCAAGGACTTCACCAAAATAAAAATCATTTTGCTCAATAACGCTTACGTGCAAAGCAGTTTTTCCATCATTTTGCTGAACATTTACATCAAGTGCGTTTCTATTAATTGCTTTAAAGGCTTCATAATTATTCTCTTCAATAACGAACATTAGAAGAGTTTTGCCTGTATTAGAATCTTGATCATTGACCCCAAGGGTTCCATTGTTTAATGCAGTGCGCAACTTATCGGCATCTAATTTACCATCAGTTGAATATGTTTCTTTCAAATTACTCACCTTTTTGCTTGAAGTATTTGTTGAATTTGAGTTATTGCTGACACTTGGAGTGGTAACAATAGTTCCAGATGAGCCATTGTTTGAATCCGTTTTTGTACCATTACTAGCTGTTGTACTGCTTGCCGAAACTCCCTCTTTCAAGGAAACCTGAGAACTTGTAACTGATTCTACTGAATAGCCCATGGCATTTGCTGTGTCTCGTACTGGAAGATAAAGTTTTCCGTTAACATTGAGAGGACTATCAGATAATTTTGCCTGAGTACCATCTACAACAATCTTTACATTACTTTGAGTAGCTTTAAGATATGCGGCCGCACCTACTGCTGTTCCTGCTGTAACTGTGATACCAACAATTGCTCCTAATGTAAACGTAGACAATTTACCAATCATTTTTTTCATTATGTACCTCCAATAATGGTATAGTTTTCATATTTAGTCTATACCATTACTATCGGCAATTTAAATGGTATAGTTTAGTTCAAATCGATACGTGTTGCTTGATCTTTAATATTACCGCCAGCAGTTCTAGTAATGTTGCCTGTTGCCTTCATTTCAATATTTCCTTGGACATCTATTTTTAATCCAGTTGAGGAAAGTTCAAATATCGAACCATTAGCGAGACCTAACTTATAAGAACCGCCCTCTGTAGCTATAAATTGAAAGTCTTTGCTCTGCGCTGTGAAAGCTCCACCTTCTGAATTGACATAAATCCCTGTGTCCTTAAAGTCAATGCTACGTTCTCTCGCATTGTTACTAGCTTTATACTCCTGCTTATATCCACCGTTATATTTAGTGTTAACCATCTTGGCTCTATCATTAGCTCCACCATCACCTGTTCCAATCTTCTCGACTGGTTGAGCTGCATCACCAGATCCTTCAAAGGTTATTTCACGTTTGATCTTCATTTTGTCTTTAGGAAGGGTGTAAGAGTATGCAATAATACCTGTGTTTTCTGTAGTCAGGATACGTTTCTCACTGTCCTGCCAAAACAGAAGCCTGTTACGTGAATCCTTAGCTTGTTCTTTAGCTGATACTTGAGCAGTAATGAACTGTATCTTGTTACCTTCGATATCGATGTAATCAATAAACTGACCCTCTTCCGCATCCTTACCAATGGTTTTCAGCCTATTTACAGTCAGATTATTCACATATCCATCATCTGCAAGGATTGTGTTAACCTCAAGCATTTCAGCCATGAGTTTACCCACGTTGATCATATCAAACTTGTCTAGGTCAATTACTCCTGCATCAGTGTCAATTAACAATTCGCCAGCTTTACCGTAAAACTTAGCGTTGTGAGCTTTAAGATTACCATACATATCAACTGAAAAATTACCTTTATCAAAATCTTCTGCTCCCTCTGAAATTTTTCCTCCCCACATACCAACCTTGGGAAAAATCCGAAATATGCCGTCACCGTCACGCAACGTTAGAGACGATTCATCAATTTCACCATTTCCAAACTTAGAGTTTTTGATGACTGCACGATCAGCAAACAAGGAATTTAGCCATGCGTTCCCGAGGAAATCAAAACGTGTTGGGCTGCTTGCCCACGTATTTCCTCCTAGGGAAAGACCCTCTGAGGTAAGGAGCATAAGCTCATTGTTGTCGCCAACACGTAGACGCAAATCGCCTTCTTGAGACAATCCAAATACATTGGTTGTTACTCCGTTACGAATCTTATCAATGTAGAATCCACGACCATTATCTATACCTGATACGTTTGTGATAGTCTTGTCGTTACAATTACTTGAAGCATATCGATTTACGTGCATACCAAATACGTCTGGTAACTCTGATGTGAGCCCCAATCTTAAAACAGGTCGTCCACAACGGTCATCGATCATTAACTTTGAACCTTCAATGGTAAATACACCAGTCGTATCGGCAATTACGACACGCTGTCCAAGTATGACTTTTCCATAGAGCATCTCAGCAATGACCCCGCTGGCATCAATCGCTGTTTCGAATCGGAGTCCCCCGCTGCGGGTGAGTCCTATTTGACCATGAGTCAGACGAAGGAATCTAAGAGGGTCTTCATCATCACTGATTGTTATTCCTTGATTATTTAGTTCAACTGTATTATTTATACTCATGTTAATTTGATTTGTTACTTTGTTCCATACATTTTCAAAAAGACGACTCATATCAGAAGAATCAACGACAGCTTGACCCCATTTGGTTTTACTTGTATCCACGATTACACTAGTATTTTTGTAATCCCTCATCAACTTTTCAATAAGATTCGCTTCATCATTAACATTTTTAGCATTACTCAACGTTAACTTAATACTCGATCCACTAAAGTCAAAATTAATTCCTATGATTCGAGCTGTCAAAGCTTTACCTAATGGTTCATATTTGATATTGATGAAGTCGCCTAGATTTAGTTTCTTCCAATTTCTTTGTTCTTCAATAATCTCTAGGAAATTAACGATATCTACCTCAACAGATAATTCTGGAATCTGCAACTCTTTAAATTTCTCTTGTGCAGCTTCATATAAATCTTTTTCATCTATGTATACGTCATCGCTGAATTCTTTCTCGATCACGTAATCCTTCAGTTCTGTGAGTTGCTCGTCTGTAAAATTATTATCTGAATCAAGTATGTTCTTCAAGTTACTTATTTGACTCTGAACATTTGTAATCTGATTTAACTTATTACTAATCTCAATTTGCTTGAGGTTAATCTGATTCTCTTTATTATCCAAACTGTATCGTTCAACTATTGCATTATCATTGCCAGCCATTTGATACTCTTCGATGCTAATAGTTGCAACCTGCATAAACACACCTGTGGATGAGCCATTAACTGTAATAGTTGTTGTATCAAGATTGTTTAACTTGCCCAACATTACCCATCTACCCGATGTTACTGATTTAACCGATCCATTCAACGCAACAGTTAAACCTGAAGAGGAGTCAACTTTAATCATTGCAGCATAATTGTAGCCTTTGTTTAACTTAAAAGTTCTCGATGTACTACCGCTATGACTATACTTCTCAAAGAACATTTTATCGCCAAATTGTTGAGTAACCTTAACCTCTTGAATAACTTTTTCATCATTCTGGAGTTTATTCAAATCGACTTTGAGTTCGTTTAGCTCTCTCTCGTACAATTCCAAACTATCCAAGTACTGCTTAAACAATCCTGTTTTACTCTCAATTAGCGCTTCATAGTCCAATAGAGCATGGCAAAGTGAATCAGTCATATAGTGACTTGATGAAATCACACTTTTATTGGCATCTCGTTGGAATGGATACATCCAATAGCCAAAATTTTCAATATAGTTTTGTCCAGTCGGATTAACTTTCTGAATACCAAGTCCATCTTTTCCATATGCATATAGACGAGTCACCATGTCCTCTGCATTACTATGAACATTCATACTCTTCATTAACTTACCATAACCAAAAGTAAGACCCATATTGATGCCTGTAAGCTCAGGCTTAGTCATACTTATAAGTCGACTCTCTGAGTCGAATTTCAAAATTGCATTATACTTGTCCGCAATGTCCACAATGGCAGCCAACGCATTTGTTGAAGTAAATTCAAATGCTCTCTTACTCAGCTTGAAATCTGCATCGATATAGTCGATATTCCAAAGTGTATTTGCCAATATATCAATCATTACTTTGTCTGCCCCATACGATTCAACAGAATAGCTTTTAATCAGGGTATTGTTTAATTCGTACTCAAGAGAATAACAAGACACATTCAACATGTCACTGTTGTCTAAGGAATCTTCAATATTATGTATGATGTACCATTCAGACTTATTGCCTGTAACAGTGTTGATCAGGTATCTTTCTCTAATAAGTTCGATGTTCTTATTTGTTTTTAAAGAGTGATGTTTATCAAGTTTGTATGGCAGCGAGAGGTTTAATTCTCCTACTCCATTCAAATCCATTGAAATATTGTCGTTAAATGCTTCGCTCAGTTTACTAATGATTTCTCGATTGGGTTTAGCGAGGAAGTATTGCGGTTGGATCGGCTTTTTATTACGGTCTATGTTTCCTAACAAACTATCTCTCCTAACAAATAAAGAAGAGGGAATTAACCCTCTCCTTATAGTTTAATTTTCTTAATTGCTGATGCAACTTCTGAAGCTACGTCCTTAACACTATGGTGTGGTTGTGCTGTGATATTGTTTGTGATTTCATACTTGATAATCTTTTGTTCAGGTGTGGATTGCTTATTGTTAAATGAAGGAATAATAGAGGATAAATTAACTTTGGAGATGTTATCAACGATACTACGAGTAATATCAACAGCTTTTAACATGTTCCCTGTATCAGACTTATTGAGAATCATTTCTTTTTCATGAGCTAGTAGAAGTTTGCCACCAGATCCCCAAGCAGGAGTCATACCGCCAGTTTCAGCAGAGAATATCTTTTGACTCACTAAGTCCTTGTAACTACCGTCAGGGAATCCATACACGGAACGAAGTTGGTCATTCTTAGACTTGAGTTGGTTAAATTGTTGCTCATAACCTTTATACTCCATTGAGCCCTTCTCAAACTTCTTCATTTCCTCTTTCATGTTCTCAGCTTGCTGTTTATTGCTCAGATACTCAGTCCAAGCTTGTCGTGCAGCAGGCGTTCCTTTAATTGTTCCTGTTGATCCATTGTTAGTAGTATTACTTCCACTACCGCCACTACCTGCTTCAGTATTTGTATAATCCCCAATTTTGAATTTGTTCAGATTTTCCAAAGAAGTTTGAACTTCATTAATCATATTCTGCATCTCTTGAGATGTCTCAAATGTATGGTCTTTGATGTTGGCAAATAACTTGTCATACTCTCCACCGATGATTCCAAGTGTAGCAGTTACAACAATTGCATCGTTACTCATCAAGCCCTTTTTGAGTTCGTAGAATTTCTTCTGATCTTCAAGGATGTCTTTATATTTACGCTCAGTCTTTTTCTTTTCTTCGTCAATCTTATCAAGCGTATCATCATGAAGTTTATCTTCTTCATCTTTAATCTTGTCGTTGTAATTCTTGTTATCGTCGAGTTGATCTTGTAAGCCCTGCTTAATCAGTTCACGTTCACGGTCACGTTGATATTTAAAGATTTCTTCATCTAGGGCATCTAGTTGGTCTTGCAGTTCTTTACGAACAGCTTTACCTTCCATAGTATCATCCATAGAATATCTATTAAATTTGTCCTGAACTTTTTGCCGTTCTTCCATCTTCTTCTTAAGTTCTTCTTCGTAGTCAACACCAGCATTCTCACGGTCAAATGCTTTGAGTCGAGCATTAATATAATTTTCGAATTGTTTTTGCTCATCGTCAATGTTCTTGGTGCGTTCCTTGTGGCGCTTATCTTCCTTCTCACGTTCCTGATCGAGAGCTTCCAAAGCCAAATCGCGTTGCTTTTCAATTACTTTCTTATACTCTTCAATAACATTGTCAGCAGCAGACTCACGTAAGTCTTTAAGGGTCTTATTTACATCAGCTAATGCAGAGTTCGTTCCAAGTAACGACAAATTGAATTCTTGAAGTTTATCATTATAGTATGCAGTCATTTCAGCATTCAATTTACCACTTGCAAGCAGAGACTTGGTATACTCGATCTCTTTGGCTAAAACTGAACTCTTATGTTCAAGAATTGGAATCTGACTTTTCAACTCTTTATTGTACTCAACAGAACCCTCAGTCATCAGTTTCAAATTGGCATCAGATACAGCTAGGGCATCATCATCAGCTTTAATTTGTTTGTCATAAGAAGATAGTTGACTATCAAATACATTCTTACGCTTCTCGTCAATTTGAGCTTGATAATCCCACCACTTGGCGCTATTCTCGGCAAGCTTAGCGTCAAACTCACCTTGAGTAATCTTTTTATCAATTAATTGTTGGCGAATATCTTTATTTTGTTGCTCAATTAGTTTCTGTTCTTGTTGAAGATAACTACTCTGAGCCATTTCCTCTTTGCGCCACTCTGGACTGTCTTGTGTAAATCGACTTTGTTTATTGGCCGACAATTCACGTTTAGACTGCAAAGCTGATATTGCACTTTCTGATCCAGCAATTACGCCTTCAACAATTTCTATCCCTAACTGATATGACTGGGCCTTATCCGATGAGTTTGTTAGATCTGTATCACGTTTAGCATCGTCGATTTCTTTTTGTGTAGCATTAACGACTTCTGTTGTAGTCTTACCATCAGAGCTAGTTGTTTTAACTTTTGTTGCTGAACTAGTATTAGAAGTAGGGGAGCTTGAACCTGAGATTTCATTATAATTTGCTAAAACTTTAGGCGCATAAGCTTTAGTCTCAGCAAAAGGAATGTTCCCCATCTTACCAGCTTTAATCCACTTGTCTACATTGCCGGGGCCAGCATTGTATGCCGCAAGAGCATATTCCAAATTACCATTGTATTTCTTAAGGAGACTTGCTATGTACTTAGTACCACCAGCCACGTTTTGATCTGGGTCATAGGAGTTTTTAACACCTAATCCCTTTGCGGTGCCCGGCATAAGTTGCATTAATCCTGCGGCTCCAGCTCCAGATTTTGCATTTGGATTAAATGTACTTTCAGTTTTAATAATAGCAGCGATCAGTTTAGGGTCGACACCATTTTGAGAAGCGTATTTGTTGATTATATCTGCATATTTACCAGAGTAACTGCCACTAGATGTTGCAGTAGAAGAAGAGGATGTTGATACTGAAGAGGTTGGTGCAGGTTCACCAGATGCCGTTTTCGTGGTTGTCTTAACCTTAGTCGAAACTAATTCAGATGGAGTTTGAAGAGCTCTCTCTTGAGTAGCTATTTTGTCATCAAGTAGTCTTTTCTCTTCTTCTAAACTCGCAATATACTCTTTAGAACCCTTAACCATTGTGCTACGTTCATTTTGAACTTTCTTGATAGCATCAGCTAGTTTGATAAGTTTCTTCTGAGTTTCGGTCAGAATCTCATTGGTATCTGTATATGTGTTATTTAATTTTTCTGTAGTCTTTTTATCTTTATCTTTAGCAGATCCAACATCATCAAGTGAACCGAGCATAGTTTTAAAAGAAGTGTTCAAGTCATAGATTCGATCTAAAAGTTCTTTGTATGGTCCAGCAGCAGCTTGTTGAGCCTTTTTGGCTTGATTTATTACTGCTTGATTTTCAATACCTTTACCTGTTAAATCTTCAACTACCACTTCAGCAGCGATATTCATATCTACTTGAGCTTTTGCGGCGCTCAGCTCAGCCATAGTAGACAAGGCTTCAATCTCAATTCCCCAAATTTTCATCTTATCGACGAGTGCCTGTTTGTTGCCAATGACTTCTTTTTGCCCAAGAGTGTCAAGAGTTTTAAAGTAGTCAATTTTAGTTTTCTTCAATGCTTCTAGCGCTGATTTTTCAATTGTATATCCGTTTTTTAACTCTTTAACATTTTTGGCTAACACTGGATACTTCGTAGTCAACTTAGTCATCTCATTAGCAGAGAGAACCGTACCTTTAGATAAGTTGTACATGGTGTCATTTAACTCGCCAATATCACTGATAGTATCACTTACAGCTTCTGCATACTTTTTAGTGTCTTCAGTTGCTTCACTTGCAGATCCACCGAACATATACATTCCATCAGCGGCTTTAGTGGCATTGCTGAAAATATCATAAAGGCTTTGAACAACTTCATTATTCCCATCTAAACTTGAAAACATTGCAATGGAATTTACAGTCTTTTCAAGATTTGATCCATCGAAGTTCTTAATTTCTTTTGATGCTTCTGCAATTACATTTTTGAATTGTTCAGTGGGTAGCTTTGACAGAGATTTGCTTACTGTATTGAACAGTTCTTTTTGTGTATCATTGTAATTCTGTTGAGCAGAAGTATTAGCTTCAATCTCTTTTTTCTTGTCTGCTTCTAATTGATTAATTGTTTCCATCGAAGGCTGAAGATCTTCAATCGTTTTATTGATTGATTCCAATGCTATTTGGAGAGATTCTGCATCTTTAGGTGCTTTAGATAAGCCAGCGAAGGTTATCTTATCAAAATCACTGCTCATAAGATTATCGCGCATATTCAGTAACTCTTGATAATATTGTTCTAGACTCAAATCTTTGGTTTTTCTTTGGCTGAAATCTTCATCAACCTTATAGTTCTTACTAAAAACTCCTCCAGAAAGAACGGGAGAAGCGTATTTACGTTCTTGAATGGAATTAACGAGTATTTGGTCTTCAGCTATCTTATTTTTCAGTTGAGTTTGAGTTAATTTCTCAAGGATTGCAATTTGCTCTTCGTAGCTACCATTGACTAGATTGATTCCGCTTGCTTCAGACCCGTATGTATCAATTAATCTATTTTGAAGTTCGAATAATTTATTTTTAACATCGGCATTATTTGAGATTTCATTGTAATTCTCTTTGTAATATGATGTTGAATCTTGGAGTTCTCCGGACAATTTTTCATGTTTACTATTTGTCTTGTCAATAGTATCATTCATTTTTTCGGTTGCATTGTCGAGTTGCGAAAAGACTGCAACAAGAGTAGATATCACCCCTACAGCTAAACCCAGTATGCCTAATGAACGTTGAAAAATTGTCATTTTTGTCGCAGCGCGAGATGCAGAATCGCCAGCACCATCCATGGCAGTTTTTGTTGCAAATAAACCCGTAATACATTTATACAAGCTTATTGTAGTATCGACTATAGCTTTTGATTTAAAAGCAATGAATAGCCCACCTACAATACCAACTGTTCTACCTACGTTCCCCAAAGTTTTAATCAGTTTAGTTCCTGCATCAATGATACTGTTTAAGAAATCTCTACTTGCACTGTTTCCCCAATAGTCTGAAACAGCATTTTTAAACTTCGCAATGTGACCCTGCATACTTTCCAAGAATGCAGCATTTTCTTTGGCGGCTGATCCAAAAGAATTTAATCCTGCTTGCAAGGCACCCTCTGCATCGTTCCAATTCTCAATCATAGAGGATGCAATATTACCCTGCATTTTACCTGCTACTAGTTCTAAGACATCAGCACGCTGAATATCGCTCAATCTGTCCCATACACTGTGCAAATCACTAAAAATCTCGTATGTGTTCTTAAATGTTTTTTCGTCTTTCTTAAGGGTGAGTCCGATTGATTGGAATTTTTCTTCTAATGAAGGAAGTAAGCCATCAACAGCAGAACCATCTTCATCAACACCTCGTAAACGCATCGATAAAGTTTTAAGAGCGTTACCTACTTTAGTTGGGTCTTGTACGGTTGTGTTGGCGGCAGTAATAAGTGCCACTGACTCTTCGATAGTGTTTCCCGCCGAAGACAACGATGATGCTGAGCGTTGTACTGCTTGACCAATGCCATCAGTTGAGATAGCAAACTTGTTACCAACTTCGTTATAAATATCTACAACTTTGGCGACATTATTGGCTTCTCTGTCAACTTCAATGCCAAAGCCTTTAATTGATGAAATAAGTTGTTTGGACGCATCTTCAGGTGTTTTAATATCTCCGACATTTTGATAAACCAGTGTTTGTTTAGCCATGTTTTGAGCAGTCTGTATATCATATCCCAGCCTTGCCCATTCAGAACTTGACTTGATAACATTGAGAGTAGTATTACCAATTGAATCTCCTAATGAAGAAGAAGTTTGGACGAACTTTTTATAAGTTGCGTCTGTCTCATCTGTCACCTTCATCAAATCAGTCATAGCTTTATCCATATCATAGATATCTTGCAGGCCACTTCTCAGCATTCTAATTGGAGCAAATACTCCTGCTGTAGCTCCTAGCCATAGAGCAACCTTTTGCGTTGCATGACCAAATTGACTACCAAGACCATTAACACTTTGTGCGCTGAGTTTAGCCTGAGATGTAATCTGTGTAAGTTTGGTTTGCAACTCAGTTAGAGCATTTTTGTAATTGCTAACCTTTCCTACATCTTTTAATTGAGCATTCAACGCAGTAAGCTCAGCAACAGCTGAAGAGTTCCCTTTGTATCTCGATTGAGCCGCGCTAATTCTGGCTTGCATGTCTGCCATAGATTTTTGTCTATTAAGATTCTCTTTAATCGCTTCGCCATGCGCTTTATCGATAGCTAACCGATCACGAGCGGCCTTCTGTTCAGCCTTAATTTCGTTATCAGAAATTTGTTTTCTGATTTTACTTTCTTCATTGGCAACACGAGTCATTTCTTGTTGCTGTTTTATGTAATCGTTAAGCTGATTATAATTCTTAATATTGCCTTCAGCATCAGTATTTACGGTTACTTTTTGTCCGGTAGTGTTCTGATATGTATTCGAATAACCTGTGACTTCTCCAGTTTTATTCTTATTAACCTTTGATCTAGTCTGACCATATCCGTCTAACTCTTTTTCAAGTTGCTTGAGTGTCTTGGCTTGGTCATTAAAAGCTTTGGTTTCATCTTGAACACGCTTAATATTCTCATCAATCTTTTTATTGGTTTTTGTTATTACTTCACCATTAGCCAAATGACGTTCAGTAACTTTTTCAATGGAACCATCCAACATTTTAGTCGTCTTAACTGTTTCGTTAACAACTTTGTTCTGTTGTTCCAATGCCTTATTTAATTGCTGTGTCGCCTTAATGAATCCATCTACAGATTTCACAAAACTAGGATCAATATTAACTTTTAAGCTCAATGTTTGAAGGGATTTAGATTGGGATAGTGCTTTAATTCCATCGTTAATGTTCTTAATTGAACTACTATAGCTCAACCCTGCGTCAATGAGTATGCGCATGTCGCTCATATATACACGTCCTTAATATTAATAAAAAAAATAGGGATGACTAATGTCACCCCCAAGGATTAAATAGAAGCTTTTACAACAACCTCAGCCATAATTTTGCTGGACTGTTTCTCCACTTCTTTCAGTTTCTTTTCAATTTTTCTAAACTCTTTATTGGGAATTGACTTCATAACTTCATTTGTGATCCCGCTATCACCCAATGAAACAGATAGACCCATCAATTCAGTGATTGTTGTTTTAGGTGGAATTGGAATATCAGTGAATTCCCTAAGTACCATTACATAAATCAATTTGAAGGTCTGCCGTACCATGTCATTGTCTACGTCTGTCATTTTATTTAATTCAATCAGTAGTTCAAGATAATCTGATGCAATTTTCTCAACCTTAGATTCATAGAAAAACGTATCCAATTGAACATCGTACGTATTCCCATGAACATCAATAACTTGAATGTCCTTTTTCTGCTTAATTTCCTTTAGGTTTTCAAGTGTTTCCAGTGTAATTTTATTTGCCATATCATATTCACTCCCGTATAAGTTATCTTCGAATCGAAGCTCCTTTTCAGAGTCGATTAAACACAAAAAAGAAGCACCCATTACAAGGTAACTTCTGTCTTCATCAAATTTAGATTTTATCTAGACTTTACGTCATATAATCGATACATCAATTCAGTAAATGATTGATCTGTTTCATTTGCATATTCAATCAATGCCTTGAGACATTTGTCATATGCACTATTGCTTGTGTAACCTTGCTCAAACTCTTCTATTTCATTCACTCTCAACATTGACAATCTACTGATACTTTCAATTGTGGCTCCAAGTTCATTCCTAATCCAAGTTATAAGCATACCTTGGTTCTCATAAAAATGATCCATATTAACATATCTCAAAACTGTTCCACCTCATTCATAAAGAAAGACGAGGGAAATAAATCCCTCGCTATATGTATTTTTATTTTTACGCTAGTTCTTCTGAATCATAGATTGTCATTGTGTACAATTCTTTGCGGTCAACAGGCTTGAGAATTTCCATTGGAATGTCAAATACAGATGGGTCACCTTCAGCAGCCATATCAAGATTCCAGTTATCTTCCATTTTTGCGTCAAAAATATGAATCTGTGCAGCATAATCCTCTTTATCAATTACGTTTCTAACTAAGCAATCCAATACTACTTCATATGTACCTGCAAATTTATCTGAGGAAACTGTGATCGTCTTAGCTGATGCACCACTCTGAGTTGTGTAATAAGCTACAATCTCGGTGCCATCTGCAAATTCGCCAGCATTAAATGTTAGTTCTTTATCAACAATTGCATATTCCCCTTTACCAGCAGTAGAAGTAGTTGCAACAATAATTTCTTCTTCATGTGTCTGATCAGGATTCAAAGTATATACCGAGTTCAATGTAGCGGAACCAGCCACTGGGGTTGCAGGAGTATACTTGAGTGTAGCTTTATCATTCATTACTTTCATAACATCACGATAAATAATTGGTGTTTGACCTTTCTTAATATCATTACCAGTCATCATAGCGATAACTTCATTGGTAAATACAGCATCTTGCAAAGCAACTTTACCACCACGATTACCCGAAAATCCTACGATCTTATTGTTTCCGGGACCACCTAAAGCATAAGAAATATCGGCGGTGTTCTCAATTCCTGATGTTTTCAGGTTTGTAAGCTGAATCTTTGCTTTCTTTGTTTTCTTATCGTAGAACGTTGCCAATGCAACCTCACGAATTGCCCATACGTTTGGCGTAGACATTTAATAAATCACTCCGTATTTTTATTTGCCCAATGAATATCAGACATTTTAATTTTCTTTCCATCAATTGTTCCTGCATATAAAGCAGAAACTGTGTGATGATAGTTTTCAATGCTATTGGTGGTATTGAATCCATTGTAAATTTGATAGATGTTCATGTTTAAAATGCTATCTAAACTCTGACCATTCTCTTTCCATATCAAGCCTGAAATAATACTATGTAAGTCCATCTTCTCTTTTTTGGGAGGTGCTTTGGATTTATTCTTCTTAATCATGTCAATCAATTTTTGAGCATGTTTATTGGCAGCCTTGTATTCCGGTTCTTTTGATATCTTCACGTTATTTCCTAACGTTATTACGTCCTGAATCAATGCAAAATTAGAATCAGTAATTTCTTCATCTCCAATGAGAATTTTTAAAGTATTCTCTTCAAGATGAAGTCTTGGTTCTTTTCCAAAAAACAACTCCAAAGCTTTAAATGCCACAATTCTATACATCTCATCATGAAAGCAATTGCTCATAAATAAATCAAAATTCGTTATTTGTTCAGACATAGTATCATCTTTGAATAATGACTTATCAATCAGTAGAGTTGATAAATATGTATTGTATTTACTCATACCCATAGAAAAGATATCTCTTATACAAGGAATCTTGACATAGCCCAAACCATCAATGTGAATAGGAAGGTTACCAAGTAAATTGTATTGGATGTCATCATTATTCAATGGACATCACCTCAATTGGAATCGTATAGCTTATACATGACGTACATCCCATGATAGTCAGTGTTTAAACTTACTTCATCGGATTCGCTAAACTCAACCTTACCAATTCCTATTCCTCTGGTTTGATTCATCAACTCATCAATTTTTTGAATGATATAATCAACTCTCATACATCCATAATCAGTACGAAATAAGTCCTGATGGGAAATCACAGTAAATGTGACATATCCACTTTTAAATGATGTTCCCACAGGACGAAATTTACCAAAGGAAATTGTGACATAAGTCTTCTTTTCATCAGATGTCTTAGGGATAAAACGGTGAGGATAGATATGTTTATACACTACATCGTCTACGTTCGGAATTTCCTTATCCAGAAAGTTTGTATCGTTATGTACAACAGCTTTAAGAATCTCTGTGTCAGAAAGTAACCTATCCAATACCTCAAGTCGATCTTTAGATAATTCTGAGAATCTAGACATGGCTACTCCACAATATAGTCACGTACAATCTGATAACTCAAAAATCCGCTTGTTCCAACATCTCGTGTGTCATCAAAAGTTGAAATAACTTTATCAACCTTATCTAGTGTTAGTGGTGTAGTACGATGAACTTCCTCTCCAAGACTGTTACGTGCAACAACTCTATAATACTCGCCATTGGGCTTAAGTTTGCCTAGGGTATATATGATAGTTACGCATTTCAATGCATCTAATGCACTTGTCTTATCTGTGTGCTTTGATTTACTAAAAGAAAGCTTTAGCCTGTTATCAGTTGAGATGGAATACACATAGTCATACGGTGAATCAATAGTCACATCCAAATCAGCATCTACAATCTCTTTTGTAACTAGATTGTTAATGATAACCATATTATCAATACCTGAAGAGTGTTGTTTTGCATATAGAAGTGGACTAAAAATAATCCAATTGTTATTTACTCCTTGAACAAATTGTTCGGCCTTCATTTCACCGAATCTTAGAATTGTATTCAAATGACATCTCCTTTCTAGATTAGTGATTTAACTCTTATATCTTTTTTACCTGTCGAAAGCCCATTAGAATTCTCGACATGCAAAGTAAAACTTCCAAGTTTTCGATTGTTATTACTCTTAATCACACAAGTTCTATTTGCCGAATTCTGTGATTCAATTACAGCTAAATCAGTAGATTTGCCATCTACGGCAGTAATCCAAAATCTAGAAGTGTCTGCTACTTCAGATCCATTATTTCTAAATGTAACTGTGTATGTAGAGGTTCTATTATTGTAAATACTATCTTCACCAATGATTTCAGCGGTGTAATTCGGAGTCAAATCTTCAATGATATTCAAATCGATACTTGCCGAAACACCCTTTCCTGAAACTTGGATGCTACAACTGCCTTTTTGGATACCAAAAACAAGCCCTGTATCAGATACAGTAGCTATTGAATCATCTGAAGAACTGAATAAAAGAGGTATTTCAACCGGAGTTCCATTTTTCGTAGTTTTAACATTGAGTTGTAATGTGTCACCTACCTTAATAGCAAGCATCTCGCCATTCGAAATTGAAATTTCATACTTGGCTAACTTATGGTAATCAGCAATGCCAAGTTCCACATTGTCTGTAGTTGTATTGATTGAGTCTGATTTAAAACTTAAATTCACCAAACCTTGATCACTTACATAATCATTATCAATAACCTTAAAAGCTTCTCCACCTATGATGAATCTGGCATCTCTTTTGAGTTTCACCGTATCTTCATTTTCAGGAAGTACGGTTTGTCGTCTTCCATCTGGAAGAGACAAGGTTTTATCTTCCTCAACCCCAAAGTTTGACCTAGTGTTGAAATAGAACACTGAGGGATATGATTTGATTTCTCCCCCATCATCTATCCACTTTAGATCAATATTACACATCTCCATTTTACTCTTCTGATACATCTGATTGAATTGAGGTTTTAGCATAATAAGATATCTATCATTCTTATGATTAACAATATCCCCGGCATCAAATGAATTTTCATTGCCTAGTATTTGAAGAATGTTATCCTTTGTAGTCTGCTGGATGATAACTTTCAGTTTCTGATTATTGATATCAACTACATATGATTCAGGTGAAATATCAAGTAATTCATTAAACCCATTTTGAGCATATTCATCAAAGTGGTTACGCTCAAAACCTGAATAATAATTTTCGCCATTCATTAAATACCATGGACTCTCGATAATTTCACCTCCTATTCATAGTAGCTGCTTGTTTTAAGTTTGCTTTTCATTTCATTAATCTTGGACTCTTCTTCTGCCAGTTTCATCATTGAAAAACGTTTTGAGTCGCCCATTCCAGTTAGAGAAATATCTTTGCCGACAATATTAGTTAGTTTAACGATCCTGTCAACCTCTCTGCTTAGATAGGATGCATACATCAATCTGCCTAGCAGATTGATTATTGACCTCTCCAAGATTTCGTCAAACTCTTGTGATTCAATATTCCATCCCAATGGATAAAGATCAATCTCAAAATCACCCAAAGCCTGATTGAAGAATTCTTTCACTAATCCTTCTGGTAGTAGTTTTGTAGACTGAAACCTAGAGTAAAAAGAATTCAGTATGTCTTGATATGTTGTCATTTAACACAGCACATCCTTTTATCCTTCAAACTTCAATTCAGTATAATCCTCAATAAAGTTAACTTTTGCACGATCATTGAGTTTGAGTTTAATTGCAGTTTCCATCAATAGAGCCTTTTGAAAAGAATATAGAACCTTCTTCTCAATATTCTCTTTGAAGCTAGAAAAGGTTTTTAGACCAAGAATTCTTTCAATCTCATCTTCTGTTAGAATCTGTTGTTTTTCTTTGTCTTCTTCAGAATCAAATCCAAGATACTCACGCAACTCGTTATCCTCAATATAAACCCTAGCGTTTGAACCTTTTCCGTCATCTCCAGCAAACAATTTATTATCATTGTTAACCTGTGCAATAATCTCAGCAACAGGAACACTTACTGACTTTTTAGCTGCAATTTTAAAATCTCCATTACTTTCAATTCTTTTAACATACAAATCCCAAGTGCAAATATTGGAGACTTTCACTTTTTTATTTTCATCAATAGTCAACCTTATTACCTCCATTAATATAATAAGGAGAACGAAAAACCGTTCTCCTAAATGTAATGTTGTATTACTTAATTACGGGTGCATCAAATCTAGTGTCCGAAAGCATTGCAATCTCATGCTCACGTCCTTCTGCTACGCCTGCGCCGACTTCCATATCAAAGCGAGTAAGTTCTGTTCCTGTTGTAATATCTTGTGCTGTCATAGTAGTGATTCCACCTTTTTTGAAGATTTGAAGTGGAGACACATTTCCTTGAGGAATGACAAACAATAGACCTTCTGGCAGATATGTTTTGAAGTTATCTCCAGATGCATTAAGAGATGTCATATCATATTGGTTGGTCAGTTCTACTACAGGACTTCCATTGTATGTTGAAAGCAATCCAGTTTGACGAATTTCATTCATAACAGACTCCGACAGGAATGTCCGTTTTGCATCTGAAGGATCAGCTTTAAATCCACTGAAATCATTCAATTGAGACACTACCGAATAATCACCTGTAATAGATGTTCGACCAAATCGCCGAACTTTTTTGAGAATATCATTCAGAGCTGTCTCATTAATCCCATCTGCTTCTGAAAAATACTTGATACCTTTAGCATCTTTGATGGCATGATACAATTTGTAGACAATAAAGTATGCATATTTATTCAGCATATCTACTTCTACCTGTTGCATACCTTCGCTAATCTTATCTAGATTCCCGCTTGCAACTTCACGATAGTTAACAGCAAAACCTGAACTAATCGTTTGAGTGTTGATAGGGTACTCTCTCCATTCAGTTGCTCCAAAAGTTACATCACCTTGAGAAGCCTGAAAGTTACTTTTGATTCCAGTGTGCTTATAAGTACGCATCATAGCTTGTTCATCGTAGCCAATGTTCCTAAATGTACCTACGAAGTTTGCCAACTGAATCATTTCTTGAAGCTTAGGTTCCAATACATATCGAACAATTGTATTAATTTCTGCCTTAGCGCCCAAATTTCCCATCTGAGCTTGACTTCCCAACTCCTTGAGTCGTGAATGAACCATATCTACATGCCTTGCATTAAACCGTGAAGTTTCTTCGCCATTTCGCATTGCATTGAAAATCTCTACGATAGGAGACGTTTCTCGCATTGAAAAATTAAAATCACTCGATTTGCTCGTTACTTTTGCTGAATTAAACTCATAAAAATTTTTCATTAATATTTTTACCCCTTAATATGTATAATTATTTTACTACTACTTTTCCATGGAATCCTTTATCCCCATATGTAGTTTTCTCTAGAATCTGAATTCGTACGTTGTAATCCGTGTCTGTCGATACCTTCCATTTACCTTTATGGTCTGGATCTGTGGCATCATCACATGGAACGAGATAACTGTTGAGAGCAACAGAAGCATAATCATTTTTTACGATATCGTAGGAGAAGTCGCAAAGTTTATCAGCCAAATCTGTCAATTTAAACGCTCGAATATGCTCGTCTTTAGCAATGTAGAAATCGCTAGAATTACGAATCTCTGGTTTATCAATAATGTTCATTGCTACATAAACATCTTTAGATTGTGCAATAGTTGGTGTAGCTGGTGTAGGTGAAAGTCCAGTGACATCATCAGGAATAACAACATACCCATTCTTTGTGTCGATTACCGCTTTTGTGCGTGGATTGTTGCCGACTTGCTTAAACGCACCGATTGTTCCAAACTTAAACATTTATAATTTCCTCCTAATTAGTAGATGTCAGAATAATCTGTGTCATCTTTTTTATTTACTTCGTACATGTCACTATAGATATTAGAATGACTGTTCACTTCTACATCTGTCTTACTGTTACGAGATTCAATAATCTTATTAGCAATAAATGAATTGATCTCATTCAAGATAGATTGAACGCCTTCTTGAGTAGGTTTAGAGTTAAACTCTGTGATTTTTTCTTTGGCTGCATCCTGTTCTTCTTGAGAATAAGATTTAAGTTTACTATTCAGTTCGGCAACGAGATTTTTATTCTCTGCATCCTCTTTATATTTTGTTAGAGTTTGAATTGTCGCTTTGGCATCCTCAAGCTTCTGATTTAGCTCAGCAATTTTTTGTTGTGTTTCTTCATCCATTTTTTCTTTCTCCTTCTTATTGACATAATGGTTTAGTTCTAATAATACCGCACTATCATCACTAGGCTTTATTCCAAGAATTGCATCGCCTGTGTAGTCATAAATCATAGGAACCCTACCTTTTGGTATATCTCCAGATTCATAAACTATTTTTGGATGACCATCAGATGTTTTTCCGCAGATTTCAACAGAAGTTTCAGGGAAATCATCATCATACATTTTTGCCTTTAACCATGATACAAAGTTTGGATATCTCTGATCATAAATGTAGCCTTCAGCAATCAATGCCTTGATGGTTCTTCCATTGACTTCAATGGTGTCAATCCATCCATTCTCTGTAACACCTACAACTTGACTATTTTCGAATTTGACTTCTTTATCAGTGACATCAGTCATTCCGTGTCCGAATGGCTCTGATTTGTCATAATCTAAAAACTCGACACAAATAGGCATACCTCTAACAGAATCAATATTGTTCAACACATATTGCTCTTTCCAAGTGATGCCGTTCAAATTGTACTGACTGGTATCAGGGTGAATTTCATGAACAACCCATTTAATATATGTACGTCCTGTTACTTTATCTTTTGTATTTAATTCAATAATAGCCTTGTAACTCAATTATTCACCTCCTTTGGGTGAAGGATTGTTATTAGCGTTATTTGATTTTGTCTTAATAGTATTTTCGTTTGTTGGATTATCTTCAGATGGTTTTTTATCTTCCGTTGAGGATTGAGTATATGAGGTTTGATGTACGGGGTATTTTTCTTCGAAGCCTTCTTCAAGTTCTTCGTCCATTAGACCAATATAAGAATCTAAATTAAAGCCAGCGGCAACAACCCAAGCTTTAAAGGAACCTTTACCATTCGTGTAAAGTTCTCTGGCTGTATTCTTAACTTTTTCTCTATTGTGATGAGTAATATCAAGATAATCTATGTATATCTTACATTCTCTGTCTTTAACAATGTTGGCATTAATAACTTTATTAAACTCACGTTCAATTTGACTAAGCCAAGTGAATAGTTCAGAAGCAATCAAATTCAGGTTGTTTTCTTGACTTGAGAAGTTTGAACCTTCACCTGTTAAAAGCGAACTGGCTACACCTAAATTGTTAGAAATTTTCTTCATTAAGTCGTCATCTTTAATTGCAGTAAGTATACTGTGATCAATTTTCAACTGTTTCAATTCTGTTCCTGCTGCAACGGAAATAAAGCCTATACCGCTTGTTCGTTTCCTGTCAAACAATGAAGAGCGAATGTGATCATGTTGTCCCACTTGCTGTTTAGATGAAAGGCTTGAAATTCCCTTCTCTTTACCTTCAGGATATGTCTGATAGATGATTGCACCATTGGACTCTTCGAGGGTGTTACGTTTAACAGCCACATAATCCTGCTCAAAACAGATATCAACAAACGCCCCTAAGCCAATTGGCCTTCCCCATCTTTCAGATAAATCTGCTCTAACCTTGAGCGCTATTGTTTTCGAACTATCTAAAGCAAACCAGTTTTTACTCTTGTCTGAAGTGTACTTTTTGTACTTTTCTCTAATTTCTTTGGGGAACCCTTTCAATTTATGAGAAAGTCCATTAGATAAGAATTGATCAAAATATCTCATGTCGAACGCAACTACAAATGAAGAGTTTTCAATAGACGCAATACGACAGTAGTCTGTTGGTAAACTTATTACAGCACAGTTCATTTCTGCGCTATTGATTTCTGTTAATTGGTCCAATTCATAATCAGAAAACGAGCCTTTTAATTGAGTGGGCGAATCGGTTTCAAAGTATCCAAAATACACCCCATCTTTTGCAAGCTTTCTTAAAATGTCTCTTGTTAGTCCTATATGATCAATTTTTTCAAGAGACTCTTCGAATTTTTGTTTATTCAATTTATAGTTCCTGTGTCGTGTATTTTTACCATAAACAATTTTGTCTAAGGTTGGCATTGCAGTAATGTAATCCACCACTCGACCATATGCACCACAACTATTGTACAAGGTATCTGACAAATCTCTAATCTCTTTATTGTATGCTTGATGATTTCTCATCCAAGTATTTAAAGCATCAATTGATGCTCTGAATTGTCTCTTTCCCGTATCAATCCAGTCGATGGAATACATTGAATTAAATTCATAACTCTTCTCTGATTCAGTCAGTTAACTCACTCCTTTCACTAGTTATATAAAAACACAAACTCGTAATCAGAATCTGTGTCATTAGAGAATCTTTCTCTCTCCATCTCATCAGCGTAGTAGTTCGCAAATGCTGCACTAGAATATCTGTCTTTTCGATTTGATCCAGTCTCGGACAACTTCACAAATCCGTTTCTAATCTCAGACTCCAAACTCACAGACTCATTGATTAACATTGAAGTCTGATAATATGGATAGAGCAATTTAGCCTGTTCTTCTGTGGTTTTATTTTCGAAATCATATTTTTCTTCTAAGAATTCTTTACCGTGTATTTCATTAACCATTAGTTGAAGTTTCTTTTTTTCTAGTGCGCTTCTAAAACTCACATGTATCTCATGGTTTAACTGAAGTGTGGGTTTCAATGAATAGACAAGTTGCAATGCATTTTTATCAAGTGCTCTATCTCTCATCTCTTCATTATTCATGGCGCTCCATGCTGGATATTCAACATCTCGTTCTTCATCGTAGAGTGATCTTGCGCAGTCATCATACAGTGACAATCCATTACCATGAGTATCTATGATTACATAGTCTGCTTCAAAATCTTCATACAATCGCTTCAAGCGAATAGCTTGCACCTGAGAGTGTTGTCCATTTATTGATTCTATGTATACAATTTGTCGTTCATAATAAGAATCTTTAGGAATTAGACGGTAACAAGTAAAGATTGTATTATCGTTTTCGTTGCCGCCCATCATTGCTACGTCAACACCAATAAGTCTTACCTCGTCTTTGGCTCTCTTGTAAAGAACTCGTTTATTGCTTACATAATCTTCTGTTGTCGTTGGATAGAATGGCTTAACCTTTGAAGTTCTACACTCCTCAAAATCGTTAATTTTGAAGTACGCCTTCTCCGATTCTCCAAAGAATATACAATCCATCTCCATTAGCCATTTTACAGGATCAAAGTCATCTTCCTGTTTCTCTTCGTCAACCGCAGATTGCAGATATAGTCCTTCATCAACAGACAATTGATAAGGCAATCCACATACAAAATAGCTCTTACCTTTCAACATAGCTGTTTGAAATGCTTTGGCTCTATCCCACGACCAATGATTCTTATACCATGCAGAACTTATGTAAATTTCCTTATTTTCTTCTTGTAGGTGTTGATACTTTGGATTCTCCAAATACTTCGGTTGTCTGGGTGTTGCCTTGAACTTTCTAAGAACCGTATTAAGGATATCTTTTTTTATCATTCGAAATTCTTCAAGGATTAGAATGTTTGCACGATATCCCCTAGAGTTATCATTTGATGTTACTGCTTCTATTGTAGATCCATTATGGAAATAAACTTTAGTTTCATCTTTACCACTATTGATAAGTCTGATTTCTCTGTTTAAGTTAGGACTAGAATTTCTCATTTTTACTATGTATGATTTTATGATTAGGCTTGCCTGTCCCTTTGTACCAGAACCAATTACTACCTGAGTACCGGGATACAATATACATCTGACACAGGCGTAGAGAGAAATAATCCAAGACTTCCCTTGTCCCCTTGCTGCAAGATACATAAAGTATGTAGAAGCGTTCATCATATAGAATAAGATGAATTGGAATAATTTCAACCTTATACCCAAGTAATCTAGAACGAATCTGTGTGGATTCTCTCTATAAAATGAAGCCCATAGTTTGACTTTCTCTTTTGTGACTTCGGATTTATTACTTCGTTTATTTTTTCTCATTCTTTACTCTTCACATCTTTCAGCCCAAACAATTTAGCAAAATGATTGATAAAGTATTTGTTAAGATATTTCTTTACTTTGTCAACGTCCTTAAACTCTTCTAACGGTTCGGGAATAGGTTCTTCGTCTTCAATCTTTTTAATCCAAGCACCAAAAATCTCTTCAGATTGATTTGTGTTGCTCTTTTGAGTAGGCTTTATGTTAGCGTCATTCATCAATTTACTTAATGTACTAATCAGATCTGTATACTCTTTTGTATTTGTTGAGTGATTAGCCTTCATTTGAGTTACTGCAATCTGTTTCAATAACGTTTCTTGTATTAAACTTTCTGATTCGTACCCATCTGTAAGATTAGAGAATAGATATTCCAACTCATCAATCTCTTCATCTGAGTAACCACGCCAAAATCTTCTTGCATCTTCTTCAATCTCAAATGTTGTAACAGAGTGTTGAATTTTTTCAGTCTCAAACTCACTCTCCATAAATGTTTTATGTCCATTGTTCAAAGAAGATACGTGTCGTACATACCTACCCCAATCAGAATTACTCTTTACCCATTGCTCATAAATCCATGGGCGATTAAGATGTTGCAGAATTTCTTTCACACGACTAATATATTTCTCATTATCTTTTTCTCCGAGGTAGTCACCAATACATGTCTTGCAAAGAGGATAGTATTTAGTACCAACTAACTGGTTGTTGTGCTCATAATACGTTTTTGTGCTTACTGTCCATGGCTTCCTGCAACTGATGCATGTCATTTTTATAGGATTTAATTTATCTTCTTGTTCTCTCATTATAGGATCACCTTTTCTTCAGTAATGATTCTATTGTTAGGTCAGTGTTCAGTAGAAAACATTCAACTAACAATAGAAATAAGGTGAGCCAACTATTCTTGGAGGAGAGATAGTTGGCTCGATGTTTGAGTAAATCTAAAGCAATTATTGATACATGTCTAAAATTAACAAAAGATCCGCTATGCTAGGCGGGTTGTTACTAATTGCAAAATTCATGAATAAAAAAGGTAGGGAATATTACTCATGCTTTGTTTTTTTGTAAAGTAGCCTTTCTTATTCCCTTAAACACCATTAAGGAAAAGCTGAAAAACCGTTGATACATAAGGGTTTCGTGTGTTATTTTATTATTTTTAGTGGTTAAAAGTAGCCTTAAACCCTTATGTATCAAGCGTTACAGAGTTTTTAAGAAGCGTTCTTATTTTTATTGTTGAATCGTTCTTTTCTTGCTTTTGCCTTCTCTCTTTTTATAATGTCTGAACAATCAGTGCAGTATAGACTTTTTTTTCCTCTAAGTTCTGTTCGTTCACCACATCGTTCACATTGTACCGAGATATCCTTAATATTCTTTTTGATGTTTTCAAGTATTTCAGTTCCAAAGCACGACCACAATGTTGTTTTATAGCTGCTTTGCTTGTGTTCATATAAATATTCAACTAACACATCCACTATGTATTCCGCATCTAGACCAACACTAATGATTTCATTTCTAATGATTTGGTATATTGGTAGGTTATCCCCTGTCCAATCTCCATTTGCTTGATCGGAATCCATTTTATACTTCTTTAAATCTCTTTCGGTGTAAACCTTGATGATTTCATCTCGTAAAGCATTTTCTTTATGTATTTTTCCACTTGTAAGAACTTTGTAGTTAAACCTACCTAAATCTGTGGCCTTGAAGTTTAATCGTGTAGTTGGAATTACATGATCAAGCATATTTACAATACTTCCATTTTTCAATTGTACTTCATTTACTTTCTTATCTTTTGCATACTTAAAGAAATGAGGAACTTTTTGATTCGTGATTTCCTTCTTCCTTTTGTCAATTTCATCTGGAATAGTTGGCATGTATAGCGTTTTAGCGTAATCAATAACAAAATTATTCTCACAAACAAGAATCTTAATCATATCTATATCTACTTTCTCACTATTCCAAACCTTAGATATGTTATTGCTTGTCTTTCCAATGTTCCCATTCTTGTAAGCTGCTTCAAGTCCCCTATATATCGTTCTACTATTTAAAAGCTCTGGCTCTGCCTTTTTCATTTCATAATATAATGGTACAACACCTTTCATATTTCGTTCCGCAATCTCAACAATTAATTCATCACGACAGACCAATGATTTATCTCCATCAACATCAAATTGAAGAAGTTTACTGATTGGATCATGGCAACTTGTGTACGCACTCTTAGTGATAAACCAGCGTGTCATTTCTTTCTCAATTTTATTAATACGAACTGCATGTTCTCGATACAAGTGAGGACTTCTTAGACAGTCTAGTTTAGTTTTGTCCCCGTAGATTGAACAAAATACTTCCCCATTTTGAAGCAGCCCTTTGGGATTCTTATCCCCTAAAATTAGAAATTCGCAGAATGCATATAGATCAGGTGAGATAAACGTATACTTACCATCTATGTGTAATTTTCCTCCCTTTGCTTTCTGAATGATACTCTTTTTAACTTTTTTTAGAGTCTCTTTACTATGTACGTCTTTGAGTAGTTCAGGATAAATCTCTAGTGCTTGCTGATAGTTATTCTTATTTGTATTTTGGTTTGTAACTCCTAGAACCTCTAACATTGTATCCTTATCAGAGCCAATCGATTTAATTTTATCGACAGTCTTTTTGCTTATGCTAATCAATTCTTCTTCAGTCATATCAGTCAAGGTCTGGAGCATTTGATAATTTAGTTTAGCATTCTTAGGGTGATCTTCTTCTAAATTACAGATTCCAACTTGACAGTTGTACATCTTAAACTTCGTCTTGTAATCATCCCAACTTTTATAATACTTCCAATTCTTAAATTGACTCTTGGTTAAAATCATTTCTATTCCATCTTTTAAAAGATGATACTCTTTACCATAGATGTCTTTTACCTTACCATATAGACCCGATCCAATTTCTCTATTCTTTTCTCGAATAAATTTATCAAATGGGAATGGCACAATCAATCCTTTCATCCATGGAGCACGAAACATGAACGCTTTCCGGCTGACTTTGGGTAGCATCATCCCACAACCATCAGTATGTTCAATTGGAACATCCATATATTTACGCTCAATTTCAAATGTTTCGTGGTCAATATAGTCTACTTCACAATTAACGAGAGATGCGAAATCATCTACTACAATTACTTTGTCAATATCAAAACCTTTCCATTCGTCCGTAGCTGAGTTTGATAAAGCAAGATATGCAAGGTACTTGTTAACATTAATCCCGCCAATTTTGTTGATATCTTCCCAAAGCAAACCACACATTAAGCTGTTCTGGTGCAGTTTATACAAATCTTCTCTAATAAAGACAGTTTTTTTTGCTCGGATCTGACCAGCAGATGCGGTGTAGCATATGTATTTTTTGTCTTGATACATAAACCCATTCTCAATTAAACTGTCCAACACTTCAAAGTATTTTGTCTCCACGATGATTATATCTTTTGAGATTTCTTTTTGATTTAAACCTAAAGTCCTTGTCAGAACAGAATCAAATACACTAATCAAATTGTAATCTTTTATAGCATCATCTCTCAATACTCTCGTCGAAGAGTTCATCGCTAGTTTTTGTTTGAATTGTTTTTTTAAAACTTCTTTCATTTTCTTATAATATGTAAGATTTTTCGAGATTTCTTTATAATCATATTCATCTATGTAGTAATGATAAATGTACTTTTTAGGTTTATATCCGCTTTTAAGTGACTTATTCATATCTTGCTCAAGACTATTTAAAAATTTGAACTGATCCTCTCTAGACATTTCATAGAATTCTTTTTGTGATTCTAATTGCGTGATAAGTTGTCTGAGCTGTCCCATCCCACCTGAAATATTCTTCTCTTCTTTATTATAGAAATCTTTAGTGTCAAAAGAGTAAATCATGAACTGTTTATCAAGACTAATAATTAAAACCTCCAGTATTATTTTATATAGTAAAAATTAAATCTAAATGACAGACACAACGTAAGTTGTGGATGAAGGTGAGCGACAGCCATGGAGTGAAACGGAATGGATCTCGCCACCTATTACTGAGTGGATAATTCAATTAGTAAATCAGGAAACGATACCATCTCGATAAAAACCACTTCGCTATCGCTCGTAATCGGTATTTACCGACCTATCGCGTTTCCTCTTGGCTACGCCAATTCACCTTCCGATTCAGTTGTGTTAAAATTTATCCAATAAATTAACTCATGTAATGTATCAGATGTTCAAGAAACATTGATGTATCAACACTTTCTCATTTCTATATTGTGCTAGTTTTCTTTATTATAATAAGAATAATTCCAATAAAATAACTCACAAAACAGTCATAAATCCTTATGTATCAAGGGATTTTTTGATTAGACCATTTAAAAAATTTGATCAATTAACTGAAAACTTTGCTATTAACCAGTACGACTTTTTATAGTTGGGATTGTTGCTTCCGTCCCCTAAGACTCTTCTTTGATCAATATTCTTATCCTTAATTGTATATGGAAGACAGTTATCATAAAAATATGTATTAAACGAGTTACAGCTTTTTTGAAGCCTACTTCTCCCATCAGTTAAATTAATTTTTTTTGCTAACTTCATCTGTTCTTCTTTATAGAGTCTATGACCAATGCGCTCATCCAAATAATCTTCTAATGTAGCCTTCTCATACTTTTCATCCAACATAATAAAATTCTCCTTTTGTAATTTTGTTTTTATGTGATTTAGATATCCATCCTGATTTTCTAGTAATAGCTCCAAGTTCTTCTTATCTGAACATTCTTTGAAAAACCTCAACTCATTAACAGCTTTATCATATCCTGTTTTATCTTTGTTTAATTTATCGTATACCAAAGGATTGCTATAATATCTAGGGTATTTCTCTATGTATTTCATTGATCCATTTTCCAATAAATATTGAGTTGGGTTTATGATCTGATTTTTAGCTTTTATTTTTTGACCAATCTCTTTATCGGTAATATTCTTAATTACTACAGTAACTTTGTCTTTTGTATCAATGATACGTTTTCTACCTAAACACTGAATAAGCACATCAACATCTTGAATATCACATACTATGTATTTTAATTGTTGATCACGTAGATTAATTCCGTTGTCCAGCGTAGAAGTGGTAAATAGATATTTCTCATTAAAAGTTTCTTCTGTAAGCATCAATCTAATTTGATCTTTGTTGATATACTTTTTGAACTCTGCATTTCCTTCTGCACAAACGAACATTGAGTCTTCAAAGCGCTTATGTAGTTCATATGCTTTAGTTGCCTGTGTAAAGAAGGCAATCGCTTTATAACCTTTTCGAACTTTGCTCAGATATTTTTCCAATACTTTTTCATCTCTATAGAATAGTAATTCTTTAATGTGACTGTAATCATGAGGAACATAATAACTTCTATACTCTATATCTTTAAATTTGAAAAAGTCTATCGTGATATCTGCTGTAGCTGACATGAAAATTCTTGTTTTGTTCGAATGTGACATTATCAGTTTAAACGAATCTTCGGTTCTTGAATTGTAAATTGACTCAGTAAGGAAGTAATGAAACTCATCACACACAATATATCCATATTCATCTTTCAGCGTAGCGTTATTCTCTCTGCCTAGCCTATTCTCAACTTTCTGATAAGTGAAGATGTCAATTATATCGCTCTTACCATCTTTCTGTATTTCTTCATTAAACTGATCCTTGAGTCGTGTGCGATTAAGTAGAAAAAGTATCTTCGTTCCCTCACGCTTTGCCTTCTCATATAAAGTGTTCTTGATGAAGTATGACTTACCTACTCCTGTACCAGCTTCAATCGTGACAATCTCGCCTTGCTGCCATTGTTCAACTTCGTTACCTATAATGTCTGTTACTGTGAGCTTCTTTTTGCGAGCAATAACTTTATCCTCCTTTTTGTATTCGGTATGATCACCGTAACCCCATTATAAGTAATAAAATAACATATGTCAATCTGTATTTTTATTCTTATATAAAGGAAGAGAAAATTCCAGTCGTAAATTGAGGTTAAAAGTGCAAGAAACCAAGCCAATAAAGGATATATGGATAAAATGAGGTGAGTAGAGTCGTGAAAGGGCTGTTATATCAATGTTTTTGAGCTGTTTTAGTGCAATTTTAGGGGAAAATGAGTGAAATTTGGTGATAATCAGAGTGGAAAAAGTGTTGATATATAAGGAGTTTAGCGACTGGAATTGCGACTGGAGTGAGGTAAAACTAGGGCAAATTTGAGGTGATGAATAATTCTGAGTCTCGGAGTGGAAGTGCTAGAGGATATTCTGGAAATTTTGACACCTTTTTGGATTTTTAATACCCCCCTACCCTGTTTCTAAAGTGCACATAAGATACCTTGTATAGTCTTTAGAGTGTATTGGATGGGCATAGACATACTGTGAGCTGAACCACATTAATGATCCAGAATCTATTTTAAAATTGGAAAATAATTGGCAGGTAATCGAAATTTTGAAGCTGTTTTTAACTGTTATAATACAGTGGACTCAGCCAAAGGGTAACAGTAAAATCGGAGGGGAAGTATTCAATTTAGACTCATTCTAAACTTATATCTTGTATAATCTTATACTCTATTCAACTATACATGCAGTGGTGGTCAACTTGATTACTACTCTATCCTCTACTGATGGCTTAACTCTCAGCAGTCAGCACTAACCAGCTTGGTTACTACTCACCTGATCCATCCTATCTACACTATAACCAGTCCAGTATGCTGTTTACATGTTCTTCTAAATCGAAATTCTCAATCATTTTTTCCTCTGTTGAAATTGATAATATCGATTCTTGAATACAGTTTGCCAATTCCGATTCCACATATTCTGGTTTCAACTTCTCATTTCGAATTATGATTTCATTTTCTTCAAATCCATTTTCAATTGCTGTGTATGTATTCTGGTACTACAACATCATATCTCAACTTGTTTCTTGTCTTAATGTGCATGTGCATAACAAGTGTATCACCATCAGTATAGTAGCTATCTAACCTAGCCATCTCATCACTTCCTATTCTAACTTTGTTTCACATAACAACAAATAAAACACTTTTAAGAATAAAGATATGGTTGCAATAATGATAAAATAATAGTATAATAAAGATAGGTTAAGGGAAGGAGTTGAGACCATGGACCCTTGGCAAAAGATAGCAATCATCGTATCTATCCTAACATTCTTACGGCTAGTGTATCACGATATCAAGCAATACATAGCTGATCGTAAGAAGAAAGCCAAACAAAAAAAGCGCAAACGTTTTTCTCAGAAACGTAAGCGCAAATGATGGACAGGCTCACCCAAGCCTGATGACTATGACGGAGAGGAAACAAACACCTCTCCACTTTCCCTTAACCTATAAAGTAATTGAGTAAAGTATATAATAGTTGTTGACTATAGTCAATGTGTGAAGGTAATTCTAATGTGAGGAGTGTTAACAAATGAATAAGGAAGCATCATTGAGACTGTCTATTGCTGCCATCTTCTTAGGTACTTCAGTATTCTTAACCAATACAACTGCAACTGTTATTGTATCATTGGTTGGGCTGTATGCTTTAGTTTCTGGCTTTATATATGCTAAACGAAAATAGAATCTCAAGTATACATAACCTTCGGCTCACTTCATGTGGGCTTATTTCTTTATGGTAGTGTGTGGTATACTGTAATATACGAATAAACTAAGGAAGGTGTTACATGACGAATAATGATTATGAGAAATTAAAAGAACTTAGTAAAAGTATGTCTGTTCTAAGGGGCGAACAAATAAGTGCAATTTCAAAGGCTGCAAGGGCACTTCATACATCTTCGGTAACTAAGATGGTGGAACAGATTAATATGGTTAATAATTCTCATCGTCTAAGGGCTTTGGATAGATTATCAAATTCTATGTTGGCTGTTTCTTCAATAGGATTAGATATGTCTAAGTATGAGCCACTCTCTAAATCATTAATGGAACTTTCTAAAGTAACATCCTCACCTTCTTATTTGAGCACAATGCACGAGTTACAGAAACTTGGGGATGTTTTAAAATATACAGCTCAAACTTTCTATGATTCACCTTCGTATAAGGCAATGATTAACGCATTTTCAAACATTGATTATAATTCCATACAAACATTTATAGATACCATTCCTGAAGATATTTCCTCAGATATCAAAAATATCGAAAACGAAATAGAGAATGACCCAGAAACTAAGGCTCACTTTCAACCAATACTAGACAGTATGGAGGAAGTATTATCTTCTCAGGTTGGAGCAGAAATTGATTTTAGTAAAACAGGTTTCAATAAAACTAGTATAAATATATTCATGTATATTCTCGTACTATTATTTCAAATCTATGTACCTAATTGGTTGATACCAGATCCAACCGATGATCTAGTGGACGAAACCAAGCGACATAATGCTGTTATAGAGCAACACAGCAAGGAACAGGTTGAGATCAGTAGAGAGATGTTAGAGGTACAAAAAGAACAGCTCCGAGTTAGCAAAGAAAAATCGGATTCAGATAAGTCTAAACATAAAACACAAACAAAAAAGGACTCAAAATGAGTCCTCTTTTTTTATTATCCAATCAATTTTACTATCTGTGCTGCAATTTCATCTGTGACTTCACTATGCGGCTCATTCGTATACTTCCTCATTGCTTCAGTCAAATACACTGCCATCTCATATGTCCCTTTGGCTCCATGCTTCTCATATAATCTTCCACTATGTACTGTAATATCGCCTTGCAATGTAAAATCAACACTGAATCCATTTGTAAATTTACTCGTTACTGTTGCACTAGATACTTTAATATCCACTATAACACCTCTTTCTGTTTGACAATCTCATCTGCCTTCAATTTCATTCTCATTATCGTCCCTGCTTCATCATTCAATATTAGCGATATCAATTCCTCTTTTGACAATGAATGAAATACATTGTCTGGTATCTTGTTGTGCATTCTCATACTCGGTCTATTAGATAGATCCATATTCATATGCTTATAGAACTTATCTGTTGTAGCAATATTGCTGTGTCCTAGCTGTTCTTTGGCTTCTTGAATAGAGCCAACTTTAACAACAACGTTACGGAAACTGTGGAATACAATGTTTCGTTCTTTTGGTATATTCATTTCTACACGTAAAGAATCCATCATGGCTTGTATCGCTTTGTTTCTAAGATGAAATACCTTATCATCTGTATATTGCTTATAATAATCCTGTTCCTTGATGGTAAGTAACTCTTCATATAACCAAGTGGGAATACTAACAGGGATCTTCTTTCCACCTTTAACTAACACATTAAATTCATAATATCCATACTGGTCATTGTACGTGATATCTTTAAAACAAATATCAAGCAAGGATGATTTACGTAGTGATGTAGTATAGGCCATTCGGATTAGCGCTGCCTTCTCTACTCCCTTGCGCTGTTTAACTACAAGTTGAGCCATATTTTCAGCTTCATCTGGAAACAAAGATCCTGCATGTTGAGGGTTCTCTATAAGAGATTTTATATCAAGGTTAATCGACTTAACATTGTATTCGTTTTTCTGCAAAAATACATATAAACTGCGTATTGCGTCAACCATATTATTGATGGTTGTATTTTCATACTCTAAAGCATGATTTCTAAGATGTGTTTGATACTCAACAAATTGAGCATTCTTTATTGGCAAATCTTCTGGGACAAGTTGCTCTGGCATTTTATTAGCGTACCACATCATGAATGTACAGATATTACGTTCATATGTTCGTTGAGTGTGTTTACTAGTAAATGAGTTGATAAACCTTCGTATATCCGATGAGACAGAATCATGATGAAGGCCAGTAACATTAAACAATGTACTCATATGTATTACTCCTTTCTATTATCCATTTTAATATTATTTTATTCTTAAACAATACTTATTTTAATTCTTAATACAGATATCAATGTCAATCATCAGTTTATCGAAATGTAGTTTATTAATTTTATTTGTTGTAAAGACGATATCCATTAGTTTTCTGACTCTCTTTTTTAATCTACGAACAAAGGTCAATCTTTCCTTTAACCTCATTCTGTGATCGGCAGAGTCATCTCTACTTGATAATTTCTTTATCAACTCTCTATATTTTGATTCTAGTTTATCTTCGGATGCTAACAGCTCTTCATGCATTCTGTTTCCGAGAGAACTGTAATCAACGGATATTTTCACATCTTTTTTTGATATACCGGGAACGGCTGTTATATTCAACTTTTCTATATTTTCGAACAGATTCCTACTGGGTGTTATATTGTTTATAGTCATCATTTTATAATTCCAAAGAAAAATTGATAAGAGAGTCCAACAACCATGAGAGCATATGCAATATAGGATAATTTACCTTTAAAAATGTCCAATGTTAACAATCCTCCTATTCTTCTGTTCGTCTTCAAATTCGGGTGGTAGTGGTCTAAGTACCTCATCAAATAAATCTGCAAACAATGATTCTATCTCACTCAATTCTTGACTATAAGGCGGTAGCAATTTAGCATCAATCACACGAATCATGGTGTCATACCTTATATCATTTTCTTTAGCCCTCTCCATCATTCCGACAATCAAGGCTATATCCAATCCATAGGAAACAAAATATTTATCAATGGCTGCACGAGTACGCCGATAGTGGTCATAGTTCCATGCTGACTTTTCATCTGCTGGTAAGTTCCTGTAATCCAACTTGTACAACTCGCTTACATTCATATTGTTATTCTCCTGTCTCAGATTCATGTCACAGGTGATTCGCCGTTGAGTTTTCTTTAGTGATCAGTTACAATTTTAATTTCTTTTCATCAATCATTTTAGAAAACACATTGAAATCAGATATGCTGAACTTTGATATGTCAATCTGATCATTGAAATCGTGTACCCATGAATAGCATCTAATCACTACAAGGTAATATTTGTCTCTCATATACTTAATGAGGACTTTTCCCTGTTCTAGTTCATATTCAGTAGCACATAGATATTCCACTTCAGGATTCTCGTTCTCATATTGATACATCGCTTGCTTCACACGTTCATGAGCTTCATAATACTCTTCAGGCTCTTCCATGTTCGACCTCCTTTTCTACATTAGAGTTGTTGGTTACTATTACTAATTTTTCAGCTAGTGCAACAAGGGAATCAGTAATCATAGTTGGGACCATCATATTGTGGATTGATGGTGGCAAATACTTGATCATTAGCTCAAGGATGGACAGGATGACATTGTTAAGTAGTATTAAAAGTTTGTTCATGGTTATCCTCCTCTTTTCCCCTTCAAAGGGGGAAACTATTTAAATCGTTGTTAAGTGAATTATCCGAATACAATGTTGCTCATTCCAGTACAATGTTGATACGTTGCCAAAAGTGGCAATGAAAGTGTCATTTCATAGGATTTGACGCTCTCTTAAATTTGTTAATGAAATTAACCATCATATTGTTAAGCTCAGACAATATATTGATAGATTTGAGTGTCTCTTCTCTTGGTTTGGTTTTAGTGTTGTCATCAAGAATTGGAACGAAATATTCAATTTTTTTATCTTCACCTCTTGTTACAATATGCTCTGCATTATCAAAATCAGAAAAGTCATATGCCGGGCTGTTCTTTTTTCTGAAAAATATAATTTCAGCATGAGCAAACTGTTTAAGCAAATTCCTTACTTCTTCAATATAAGGTAGGATATATTGATCAACTTTTGCGTTTCCATATATTTGCTTTATCATTGATTCATCAGAAAAATAGATTATAACTTTGCTAAAGTTATTTGCAATCAATCTTCTTAGAGATGTCTGTAAAATGCCCATCTGAATACTTTGAGCCTCTGTCATGAAACCTTTCTCAAATTTGATCCTTTCAAATTCAGAGTAGACATTTTGTTCAGAATCATCTCGTATGATTAACTGGAACCTATTTACATCTCCACCTGTATAAACACGAAGTGAGTCATTTGGAATAATAGTATGCTCATCAGGATAATGAGGTACTACTACCTTTTTAGTTAAAACTATTCCGTTGGCTTCCTTCCATTTCTCTGAGACAATATCCGAGCTTGTCGTTTGAGTAATGCTTGTACCAGAAACAATTTTTTTAAGTGGGTTGTCATATCTGAATTCAAATTGAATTGAATTGAAGAATATTGCTGTATTTTTGATCTTTTGTAGGCACTTTTTGAAGTTTAGAGAGAAAGGCTTGATGTCAAGATTATTGCCTAATAAATCTACAACTAGCTTATTATCAACAGTGATTTTAGCATTATCAATACTCATAGCAAGCATTTTGTTCATTACAGCTAAAATTGCTTTTAAAGAAGCATAGTGTTTTCTTTCATGGTTTTTAATGTTATTGTGGATTTCGCTAAAATTGAAAGCAAGTACTTGATTATTGTCTTGATTTGAAATTAAATAGCCATACTTATCATAATCAGTACTCACAAAAGCATTAAATTTGTTACTCTTCATCTTTGCACCTCTTAAGTGGTTTATTTTTGGTCACAGTTCAGCGTTGTTGTTATATGAATTTATGATACATATTGCATCGGAATTAAATGTGCTATACTCAATGAGTTCATATATATTGCTCTTTCTTCATCTGGGGAGATGGTATTTACAGAGAGAGCAATATATATGATTAACTTAAAACGTTGTTACATGAATTTTCTGCAATGCACAATTCAGATGAATAGTGTTGTCATTTTGTTTCAACTTGACTATCTCTCTAATGTCGATGTTCCATTCCCTGATACGCTCCAAATGTACAAGAACAACGCTTTCTTTAAAGTATTCTCGCAATGCTTGGAGTGGATTTAGTAGGTACATGTCGAGGAAGGATTCATCAGGCATCGGGTTGATAAGAAGCTGTTCTTCCCTCATTTTATGCACAAGATTAAATACCTGATGCCCTGTCGGATCAAATGGAACACGCATCATGAACTCATAGCGGAGTTCTTCAGTGACCAATATTGATTTAATGTCAGCAATCAACTGAATAGCCTTTTTGTTTATATTGCAATCTGTGAAGAGTTCTTCAAACGTCCAAGTTAATTGGGAAGGAGTTGTCATTGTAGCTTGCTCCTCTGCTTGTGAGATAGATGGTTTGTTGTTCATGAGTGTCATATGTATTAGTCTCCTTTAAGTGTGGTTTGTGTTGTGCTTTACTTGATAATCTTATTATACGACAATTATATTATCGAGTCAACAATATATTTATCGTTTTAACAAATGATTTACTTGCACCCCTTTTTTGTACTATTATAATGATGGGGGTGTTCAAGTGGAATTTAAACTACATTCAGATCAAGCAACTAACTCTGTTAGACAGATGCTTGCCGCACGATCTCGTTCCAGTGTAGGAGCATTAGCAACTGAGTTAGGTATAAAAGATACAACTCTTCGAGCTGCAATAACAAATGAATCTCTTCGACTCAAAGATTTTTTGCGTATTGCTGAACATTTAGGATTCAGCGTAGTTGTCAAAGATAATGAACAATAGCTTTTGATACTTAACAACTCTACCAATGAATCGTATAACGTAAGTATAGTCCCTCCTCTATGGTTTAGAGGTGGGATTTTGTCGATTAAAGGGACGAAATATGTCGAATCGTGATGAATTGAAGAATAATATGTATTAAATCTCTAGTTGTTAATAGTTGTTATAAATTTGCTAACAGGCTATAATAGTACTATAAAACAGAGATGTTATTTAAGTCAAGCACATTGTTAACATTTTTCTAACTATCGTTAACGGAGGTTTATTATATGGAAACATCGTCATCTAATAATGAGTTAGGAGAACTTCTGCGTGAATTAAGGCTTGCAAAAAGTTGGAGTGTTAGGAAAGCTGGAGAAGAATCAGGAATAAGCTATCCTTCAATAAGTAATTTCGAGAATGGTATACATTCATCATCAAAAAATCCAATAAAACCATCACCAGAGCAACTTAAAAAGTTAGCTGCTGCTTATAATTATCCTTATAATCTACTGATGATCAAAGCAGGATACGGGGAATTTGTAGAAAATAAACACTCAGAGTTAAATGTGACTGAACTAATGAATGCTCTTCAGGCAAGCATTGATGCTACAGAGCCTTATACCGCAACAGATACTAACTCTGATGAATATTTTGACTCTTTGAAGGATTTTACCTTACATGAACCAATTAAAGAATGGGAAACTGTTTCAAAAACGATAAATGAAACCATTGGAGAGAGGATCACATTAGTTAGAGTGTTGTATGGTGTGTCTATAAACAGACTTTCAAATGAGATGACTGGAATAATTAAACACAAAAACTATTTAACGCATAGAAAGTTTCCTCCACTTTATATCCAATCAATAGAAGACGGTCATGAAGATCCAGAAGCTTCTTTCATGATTGGCTTCTCTGAATACTTTGATATATCCCTAGAATGGTTAATGACAGGAAAAGGTCATGCGGGCTATAAAGTTGAAAATAGTAACAAAGATTTGGTTATTGATACAAACCGTGAAGAGTTTAAAAATCAATTTAAAGATATTACCATGAAAGTTATAATGGAAAATATGGATACTATTATTAAAGAAGCTGAACACAGAGCCAAGATGAAGAAACCTCCATACTAAAAAAATAAGACCCTTTTGGGGTCTTTTTCCATTTACCATGGCAGGATAAATATCTTAAAATATAATACAGCGATTGCTGCAATAACAATTAAGCTGTTAATCAATATAGTTCGTATTTTTACTCTTTTCATCTTGTCATCCCCTGTTGTCCAACATAATACTACATGTGGTTCCTCAAAAATTGAGGAGCCATTTTCTATGTATACATTCTGTTACCCTATGGGTAACAACTAACTCTAGCATACATAATCTAAGATAACATTACAATACATGTAATAAATTGGAGTTGTAATATGAAAAAGGGATCGTATGTTCTTTTAGCTGGTGACTTATTAGCCTTAGTAGGATTCATTCTGGAGAGGTTTGGAGTGGATTTGAAGTATGTGTATGCTGTACTTGTTACGGCTCTTATACTGTTAATTGTGGCAGTTTGGATGGCTGCTAAAGGTAAATGAGGGTTTTGACATATTGTAAAAAGCCTGTATTTATAGCATCCTTCAATACGCAGAACCCATATACCTATTCAATTGAATCTCTATCCCTTTTCAACCGTCTAATTTCGGTTAATTCCTTCCTAATCGCTAATACGCGCTCAAGTGGTATTGCGCGGTTCTCAGCTTCTTTTACTAAGCGGGAGTAACGTAAGTTCAGTTCGATTAATTCCTTTTCAGCTACTCCCTTTGGGATAATTGGTTTGTGTGCTACTTTGGGCTTTCTACCCTTTATTGCACGAGTACGTTTCAACTTCATTATCTGCTCAAACATGCTGTCTTCAGAGTGCATTGATTTCATTCCTTATGTCAGTGATGAGCTATATTATATCACAGTAGCCCTCAAACTGAGGGTAACTGTTTAGGGTAGTAGGTTGAACCTACACCCTTTGGTTGGACGTTGTGTCCAATTTTAAGACTGACGTTCATGGTGAACTTGCGTTGTGCGCATTGTACAACCGTTTAACGCCGTGTTAAACCATATCGAGCATGTCCTCGGAATGATCTATGGGACATTGTGTCCTAGAGTGAACGATTCTCTTTGGAAGGAAACGTTTATCATATGGTCCACTTCGACCATAAGATAACCCCCCCCTGATTGCTTATGGATAATTTATATAAGACGGTGTGGATTGAAACCACATAGTCAATGTTAAGCACAAATAAAAAAGCCCTCTAAGGGGCTGTATTTGAGAAGTCAGGTTGTATGTAACCAAACTCAATCATTAAGTTTCTCCAAGTTGACTCAACAAGATCAGCTAGTCCGTTCCAGATTGTAAGATTGATTTCGCTGAAACTTGGGATGTACTTGTAGAGTAAAATTGCTAATGCCGCGGTTCCAAGTATAAATAGATATTTGATTGCGTCCAATCTAATTGTGCGTATGTTGTTCATCTCCTTGATATTTATAGGGATATTATACCATGTCATAATGTTGAGATTCCAATTTACAACAACATACTGGAAGTTATCTAATTACTTACACCAATGACACCAAAGAAGTTTTCTCAATGACTTTTCTAGGCTTAGTTGATCCTCTAATTAACTCCTCAAGCTTCAAATTCCCTTTAAGAATAAGGGTTGATCCGCTTTCTACTGTACCTTGTTTCGAGTTTACATCATTTTGACGATATGCGCGACGAGGCGCAGATTGTGTTCGATAAGCAAATTACGTGAATGTGCGTTGCCTTCAGCCATAAGGCGTAAATGTTTGGCTTCATCATCCTCAGCCAGTGGCTGGGGAAATGCATTATTTTTGACATACGAGACGAGTAACGTTAACTCTTTAATGAACAGGGCAATTGCGGTAAACAATCCGGGCACAGATGACACCTCCTGCAGTTTTACAACGATCTGGCCTGAGCACATGTGGGAACAGGGTCGATTTATTGTATGTAGGCGTGTGCCCAGAAGTGCACGTACACTTGAAAAAGGAAATGTTTCCGCGAAGATTTCATACACTCACTGAAACGATGGAGCCCACCTTTTGAAGGATGAGGAATTCTTTCTCGACACTATCGATAAAATACTTCTTCTCACCAAATATCACGACATCATTCTCGGCTAATTGAACATCGCTTTTGAAATAAATAAAATTGTCCGTTTCTCTGAACGCACCTTTGTAGTAGTACAAGTTGTCACCTTCTCCTTGGAAAAATGAATGATCTCACCTACTGTAACTACTATTCTTTTCGTTTAAAACACATCTTGTAAAGCATAAGCCCCATACCAGATGAAAAAATAAGATATCCAAAGAACAAGAAAAGTAAATAAATACCATGAAGATCTTCAGGAATCTGATTTACACCTTCAAACCATGCAGAACGAATAGGATACAATAGCGCTACCCAAATGATCAGCAAGATCAGAATATAATTAATTATTTTTCTCACAGTAACGATCCTTTCAGGTTCGAGTGGAAACTGGAAATAATAAATAGCAGCTCTTACAACGAAAGTAAAAAAGCCGCTAGATTAGCGACTTTCTATGGTACAATGTTTCCGCCCCGACACTTGGAGAGTACAAAATCAGCATCTTTTTCTAGTAATGTGAGATTGTTATGCCATGAATGATTCCCTCGGTTGAATTGGAGGCGAAATGGACCCGGGTATCCCCAAAACGATAGGAGAGTAAATATTCTTCTTGAATATCAGGGTTCACACCCTTTTGACCTTTTCCCAATATCTTCTCAATGTCACTGAAGGTTTTCATAGGGAGAGTTTTCCAACTCAAATAAATATGGTTAAGACGGTCTGTGTCTCCCTCCCCAAAATTAAAGGAAGCATACTCTACCCCTTCAAATATCCAGAAAAGTCCTCCCATTTCCGGTTCATAATAGGGTTCACGATCTGAACTTTTCAGCGCTTTTGATACTTCTGCTTTCGTTTGTCCAAAACTTATATTTTCAAACCCCGGTATTCTCCCACTCTTCAACTCTTGAATGGAGTTTTTATTTAAATCAAAAAATGGTCTGCTCAGTTCAGACTGAATTTTAGAGAAAGGAACTTTTACTTCTATAAATCCCGCTGCATAAGGCCCAACTTCGTATGGGTTAAATACCATGACAATTCCTGTGTTTTGGTAGTAAAAGCTAGATGTATTCGACAAGGGAAAGTTATAAAAACTTTCCGGGAAAACATTCTCATTACTCTTTAGGTCTGATTCAATACCCTCAGCTAGATTAACAGCTTGTTTATTGGTTTGAACCACCTGGTTCAAGTAGAGGCGTTTTCCTGTTGTTAGATCATAATTATAAGTCGTTACTTCTTCATACCCGTGCGCGCCGCCTCTGAAATTATAATCTGTATATACAATAGATAGTAGGTTGTTTTGATTGTATTTAGTCTGTGCAGTGGTATTCCAGTAAAAGTAATCTTGCTGTTTTTTTAGATATGTATTCTGTATAGCGGCATTTACGGCATGGATTTTGAGTGTTTTATTTATTTTATCAATTACCTTTTGTTCGCCGCCAATAATTTGAACATACTTTTGCCCTTTATACGAGTAAATTTTTGTCGTTACTGTGCTCGACCCGGCTGCATTCGCATCACTTATTGGGATTATAAATAGAAACACCAATAAGAAGCTTATTAACATAGCAAATGTTTTGTTCAAATTGAAATCCTTCCTTCTAATTATTATGATATACCAATAATACTGTAACTTGGCTGGTTTGTCTTTTTCTAGTTGAAACTGTAATCCTTCCATAGAACAGCCTCCATCCCACACGTTAATGCGGAGTGAAGGCTGCATCTACCTGTCTATATTTAATTCACTGGTGCCGGCTCTACAGCATCGGCGATTTCCGGTACCCTCGTTTTGCGTTCCATTGTCACGCTAACGAATAATCCCACAAGTCCAAGTGCTGCAATAACTGCTGCATACAACGGTACCGAGATGAGCCCCGTATGCGTAATTGCAAACCCGCCCAAATAGGCACCACCTGCGTTGCCCAGATTAAAGGCTGAGTGACTCGACGTTGTCGCCAGCAGCGGTGCTTCGCGAGTCATATTCATAATTCGAATTTGTAGGCTTGGCATAATACCAAAAGCCGCAATGCCCCAGCAGAAGATGGTGATTACCGCGAGATACGGATTATCCAGCGTCAACGTTAAGGCCGCCAACAGAACTGCCAATATACCGAAGTTAACCATCAAGGAAGGCATCAGCTTCCAGTCTGCCAGACGACCACCAAGCATATTACCCAATGTAACGCCGACACCGAACAGCACCAGAATCCAGGTCACGCTCTGCTCAGCAAAACCACTAATATCGACAAGCATTGGTGTTATATAGGTGAATACAGCGAACAGACTTCCACAGCCCAGCGCACCAATCAGCAATATTAATAACACTTGGGGGCGAACCAGATTCCGGAATTGCTGGCCAAGGTTTGCTGGCGGTCCCTGCTGAATCACCGGAATGAAACGAATGATACCAATCAATGAGATGATGCCCAGAATGGTAATAGCTCCAAACGATGACCGCCATCCTAGCTGCTGCCCAATGAAGGTACCAAACGGCACACCGATAATGTTGGCAATCGTTAATCCAGCCAGGACTACGGATACTGCCCCTGCCCTTCTCTCCGGTGCAACCAATCGTGTTGCCATCAGCGAGCCTACACCCAGAAACGTACCGTGGGCAAATGCCGTTAGAATACGTGCCGAGATGAGCAGCCCGTAAGTTGGTGCAATAACAGACAATGCATTACCGATGATAAAAATACACATCAGCAGTACCAGCAGTTTTTTCTGGGGAATCTTGTGCGTGAACACGGTTAGTATAGGCGCACCCACCGCCACACCAAGCGCGTAGCCCGTAATTAACTGCCCTGCTTGGGGGATACTCACATTCAAATCCGTCGCTACATTGGGCAGAAGGCCCATAATAATAAACTCTGTCATGCCAATGGCAAAAGCCCCTACCGTCAGACATAAAAGGGATAAAGGAAACGCCCCTCGTTTAGCAGATTTCGTAACTTGCGATTCCGTTTGAGATGAATCTGTCTTACGCATATGATGTTCTCTTCTCCTGTCTCTTCTATCTAGCTTCCGCCTTTGACCACAATGCCTCTGACAATTCGCCCAGCGTATCCTGCATGGCCAGCTTCTCTCGCCAGTGTGCCGGAATGCCGCTTAATCCATAATACGCTCCGGCGATTTGCCCATATACCGCTCCCGTGGTGTCCGCATCATCACCCAAATTCACTGCGAGCAGCGCACCCTCTTCGAAGGTCGATGATCGATGGAATGCCCATAACGCTGCTTCAAGTGAACGAACAACATAGCCGCTTCCCTGAATATCAGGCGGTACTTTATCCCGGTATGATCCTTGGACAATTTCTTCAATGGCTGGCGAAAAAGATTTCTCTTCCCTCCACTGACGGCAGGTATCAGGCCTTAACATGACATCCTTGTCCGCTCCGCGCAGTCCTGCAACCAATATTGCCGCCAGTACTTCACATGCTTCTACACTTTCAACAGCAGCATGTGTCGTTCTGGAACTCAACCCAGCATACCGCACTGCTTGATCCGGCTGGTTGGCATATGCCATAGCTACAGGTGCGAGCCGCATAATTGATCCATTCCCAGCAGTCATCGGGTTAGTTGAACCACTATACGCTTCACCGGTTGCTGCAAACCGTTCAAGGGCACTCCGAGTAGCCCCGCCAATATCAAAGCAGGTTCCCGTACTGCTCATATAACCCACCTGATACCAATTCGTATATCTGCGCATCTGGTCCCCGGGATCAAAGTTCTCTTTTCTCACCAAGCTTTCTGCCAGACACAGGGCCATCGACGTATCATCCGTCCACTGTCCAGGCGCCAGATCGAATACCCCGCCGCCCACAATATCGGTAACAGGCTCAAATGTGCCGGGACTGCTGAATTCCACTGTGGTTCCCAGTGCATCTCCCGCGGCAAGCCCAATGAAACAACCTTGGAAACGATCCTTATGCAGCATCGTCGATCCCTCCTCCGCGATTTAACTCTCAAATAACTTCTTCCATTCTCCCATATGGCTTGATATGGCGTAAAGAATTTTAATAGGTTCACACTGAAAATACAGGTTTTTCAGTACACCGCTTACACGCAAAGGGTATAACGCTTTTCCACTTTTATCATTTTCTGAAAACATCTCATCCATGTGCAAATTTTCCATGTAAACAATCATAACGCGCTTGACCCTTCCGTTTGTCCTATGTTACGGTTTTATTAGCTTATACACCTGTTTTTTCCCAAATTAATATTTATAACTTTGCTTTCACGTCAACTAATGTACCGCAAGTTAAAAGATTACGGTGTGTATTTGCAGAGAAATTCATTTAGCTTTATCCCAAAACTAATTCTGAAACAGGAGGAACAAATTTATGATTAAGGCACTGATTTTTGATTTCGATGGAACGATTATTGATACGGAGACAGCATGGTATGTTGCTTTTCGTGATGCCTACAAGGAACACGGCGTAGACTTAACCCTGGAGATGTACTCGCAATGCATCGGTACCAGTCTGAAAACATTTAATCCTTATGAGTACCTCATCACAGATTTGAATCTTCCGATCGATCGGGAAGCGTTCAAGGAATCCGTTCAGCTGCATCATGCAGCCTTAATGAACAAAGAACAGGTAAGACCCGGTATCCAGAACTACCTTGAAGCTGCACGCAAAGCTGGATTGAAACTTGCTGTCGCTTCAAGCTCCAAACGAGAGTGGGTTGAACAGCATCTGGAACAGCTCAAGCTGAAAGATTACTTTGACGTCATTCGCACCGCAGATGATGTTGCCCATGTGAAGCCTGATCCTGCATTGTACAATCAAGCACTTGAAGCCCTTGGAGTAACTGCAGACGAAGCCGTAGCGATTGAGGATTCACCTAACGGCGCGCGTGCAGCTGCTGCGGCTGGTATTCACTGCGTAGTCATCTCGAATACCATTACCGGGACACTTGATTTCGATATGCCTCACCAACGGCTGTCATGCCTGACCGACCTCGAATTTAACGATTTGATTTCGAAACCACTCGTCACTACGGTCTAAGGACTAAACGAATTTCGCATTTCAAACTTTAAAGGGGGAGTTCACACATGAAAGCTGTACATTTTGGTGCGGGCAATATTGGCCGCGGATTTATCGGTCATATGTTGTCCGCTTCCGATTATGAAGTCTGCTTTGTCGCACGTAACCCGAAGAAAATCGCCATGCTTCAAAAGAGGCAGGAATATCCCATTACCCTCGCAAATGCGGATCAGGATACAACGATTGTGAATAACGTAACCGCCATTAGTGTCGGCGAACAGGATCGCGTTGCTGAAGTGATTGCTTCAGCAGATCTGATCACAACAGCCGTCGGTGTATCGGCGCTGGAAGATATCGCTGAACCGATCGCCAAAGGCATCTATCTGCGTATGAAAAATAATAATTCTGCACCACTTCATATTATCGCTTGTGAAAATGCCATCGGAGGCAGCACTCGGCTTAAAAAACGGGTTTATCCGTTTCTGGATGAAGCAACCCGTGAAAAAGCAGAACGTTATGTCTCATTCCCCAATGCAGCGGTTGACCGCATCGTCCCCGCTCAGGATCATAAAGACCCGCTACAAGTTACCGTTGAGCCTTTCTATGAATGGGTCGTTCATCGCCCTGCACTGCTGGAAGGATTTAAGGAAATTGAAGGTGTGCACTACGTGGACTCTCTTGAACCTTATATTGAGCGCAAAATGTTTACGGTAAATACCGGTCACTGCGTTGCCGCATACTTCGGATATCTTGAAGGATTTAAGACGATCCGGCAAGCTATGAGTCATGCACCTCTTCGTGCCAAGGTACGCAAAGTGATGGAAGAAACCGGAGCCATGCTCATCGCCAAGCACGGTTTTAATCCACAGAAACACAACAAATATATCGATACGATTCTCGAACGTTTTGCCAATCCGAACCTGACGGATCAGGTAACACGGGTCGGACGTTCGCCCCTTCGCAAGTTATCGCCTTATGACCGGCTTGTTCGCCCAGCGATGCAGGCCTGCGAATTCGGAATTGAAATTCCTCATTTAACTTCCGCTATGGCAGCCGCGATGCTGTTCAATCATGAACATGACGAGGAAGCCATAAAACTCCAACACCTGATTCGCGAAGATGGCGTCTCTGCCTTCATTCGTGAGCGCATGGGAATTCCCGACGAACATCCCGTCCATCAGCATGCCGTTGCCCGTTATGAAGAGCTCAAAGGGCGACAGGAATCAACCATTTTAACCTGATTAACAATAGGTCAAAGAGTTTGATCCCGCAAACTGAATAGACATACGAACAAAAAGCCGGGAGGAACCTATGCTTATCGCATCGTTCCTTCCGGCTTTTCAAACTCACGGCATGCCTATTTAATATCGAAGCACGCTTACTCGTTCATGATGGAATTGATGGAGGCATAAACCATAGGCAGGAAGCCCTCTGAAGGTTCGCCAACCGGTGCATGGATATGGAAAGCGAAGCCATTGCCATCCAGCTCTTTTACGATGAAATACTCTGTTTTCTTATTGTTTTGAGACATCATGAACAATTTTGCCTCTTTCATCGGGCCGTTGCTAAGCTTTTCCTCACTTAATTGCTTGACCGCTCCGGTTTCTGACAGCTCTTTCTTCGCATCCACTTTCAGTTCCTTCAGGTTATAATCCGAAGGCAGCTTGTCAATCTCTACCTCGTAATCCGGATCAATCTTCATGGTCAATTCATGATCATCCGCATCGTAAACCATCGGTTCAAACACATATAATGAGTATCCTTTGCCTTGAGCCAGTGTAACCGGGCGCTTTTCGGTCATGCCTTCCACAGCCACTTCCAGCTCAGATGTTTTGGCACGATCAGATGTAACATTACCACCTGCATTCGTACCGTTATCGTCATCGGACTCGACCTTGGCGATTTCCGTAAGCACCAACTGTTTGATCGTTGTATCGCCTTCGATGGCTTTCTCTACATATTTGAATTGAACGGAATCTTCGTCGTCAATGTCATCCAAAGACTTCTGCAGATCTTCACCCACCTGGAAAGACATCGGTTCCTCTTTCACACGAATTTCAACCGTGTGCGGATCTGCCCATCCGGTCAAAATGCCTTCGGCTTCAATCACAGCACTTTTCTCAGGCTGCTTCCCTGGTGCCGGTGTCTGTTCTTCTGTATTATTCGCGGGTGGCTGAGCAGTAGGGCTACTGTTGCCGCAGGCCACAAGCGAGAATCCCATAACCAAAACAAGTAATGATGCACTAATATTCATAGTATTTCGCATATGAACACCTCCGTTAGCTTATACGCAATGATGTTTGTCCATGTTGCCTGACTTGTTAACTTGACAGCTTAGTATTACTTACACGGCTGACCCGTCGCTCAATCATCGAAAGTGTTCAATGCTTCTTTGACACCATGAATAGTCAGCCAGCTTGCTCCATTTGCACAAGTTTCGCGTTGGCTCCGTTAAAAGCTTTTGTCTGCTTGTTAAACTGCTGTCTTAACTCGGCAACTTTGGCATATTGGCTGTTCCGTTCCCGAATCGCACGTTTGATTTTGACCAGATTGGGCTCCACACTGCCTCTCATCAATCCATATAACTGCTCGTCCGCATCAAGGCTCTGCCTGTAGGAGGCAACAAACGCTTCAAATGACGCAGCTCTTTGCTCATACTGATCCAATACCGTGTGGGCTTGAGCCAGGTTCTCTTCCTTCTCAAAGGATAACTGATCCAACGAAGTTCGCAGCTCTTCCATCTGTTCTTTAGTCCGGCTCATCACCGCTTCAGCTTGTTCCAGCAGTGTTCTTCGCTCGGCAATATGTCCGTCTGCCTGATCGAGCAAGGCCTCCAGATTACTGTTTTTGTTCTTTCCTTTACTCAGTATCGATCCGTATAATTCCATGTCTTCCCGTTCATGATGAACAAGTTCCTTCAGGCTCTGGTTCATCTCCTGATCGGTAAGAATCAGTTGATTAACTTGATTTGCCGCAGGTTCCTGCGGCTTTCCGCAAGCACTGACAAGCAGAGCCAGCAATATGCTGACCCCGGCCAGAGCTATCTTTTTTCTTCTAAGCACCTCGGGGTGCCTCCTCTCTTACAACTGCTATGTTGTTATTCTTACAGGCGGGTGTCTGCGCTAAAATTGGATACCCAATGAGCATTCGGATCGTAGACCTCAAACTCATAACCCCGATCTTCAAGCAGCTTCAAAATGCGTGGCAGTGCCTGTACCGTTTGCTCGCGCTCATGCATCAGAATCACTTCCTTATCCCGATGCACACTGCTGCTAACCCGCTCCACGATTTTGTCCGGCTGACCTGGAAGATTCCAGTCGAGGGAGTCGGTGGTCCAATCCCACAGTTTGAATCCGGCCGCAGCAATGTCGCCCCTGAAGTCTTCTCCGATCTGTGGGCTACTGCCATACGGAGCACGAATCAGATGCGGCGTAAAACCGATCAGATCCTTGACCATCTTCTGCTCCTTCTTGAACTCCTTCACAAAGTTAGAGGAGCTTCCGCTCTTATACAATTTGTTATAGTTATGTGTCATGCTGTGAAGCCCAGGATAACTGCCCTCTTTGACAAGCCGCTCCACTGCTTCCTTGTGTTGATTCAACTGACGTCCAATCATGAAAAAGGTTGCCTTTGCCTCATGCTGTTTCAAAATATCCAGCAGTTGATCGGTATATACACTTGGTCCATCATCAAACGTTATGTAAGCCAGCTTGCGCACCTGACCCTGGAACCGCGCAGGTTCCTCTTTGGACTCCGGTGTCATGTCAATCATGCCAAGCTTGGTTGGCTGTTCAATCGCAGCTACTGGCGGAGGTGCTACATAATCCTTGATCCAGTGCGTCATGCCAATGAATGCATATGTTAAACCGATAATGAGCAGTGCCAGAAGCGCCAGCGCAGCACTCAGTCTCCCATACCGGATTTTTCTTCTTCCATGCGTCTTGGTTCGGCTTGTTCTATGCGGAATGCCGCCACTCTCTCCCGCTCTCTGTTGTTGAACTCTCACTTCCAGGCCACTTCCTTACTTTCATTTTTTCCCGATTATTGGTACATTATATCGTTTCATGTCTCTATATAGAAGATTAATAGAAAAATGGCCCTGGAGAATGACAGAATAGTTACAAGCCCGGTTACAATCTACTTATCTATTTCTTCTCTTATACTTTTCCTGCAGATGCATTCTCCTGTATAATAAATTGATTTACACCATTTGACTTCAAGAAGGAGCTACATCCATGACTAGCTTGAACCGTGCCGGCAGGTCGATCTATCTGCTATTCTTTGTCGGCATTATTGCCATTTCGTTTTCTTCCATCTTTGTACGTTGGTCCACAGCGGACGTCGCCGTCATTGCGATGTACCGATTGTTCCTCACCAATCTGCTAATGCTGCCTTTTGTCTGGAAATACCGGCATGAGATGATGCGTTTAAACTTTAGACAGTGGGCTTTACTTCTCGCATCCGGCGTGATGCTGGCGCTACACTTCCTGCTCTGGATGGGATCGCTTAGGCTTACGAGTGTAGCCAGTTCAACGGTCATTCTCGCTTTGGAGCCTATATTAATTCTTGCGGGTTCCGTCTGGCTGTTCAAAGCCAAAATCAACCGTATGATGATCATCGGTATGGGCGTTGCCCTGCTTGGATCGATCGCTATTGGAGCTGGAGATTTCCAGTTGGCAGGCACAGCGCTGCGAGGGGATATTCTTTCTTTACTCGGAACGATCGCTGTGGCGGTACACATGCTGCTAGGACAGTTTTTACGTGCCGGACTGAGTGCATTCTCCTATAACTTCTGGGTATTTTTCGTAGCTGCCTGTACGCTTGCGGTATATAATCTGGTTAATGGTCACCCGTTTGGTGGTTATGCAGCTTCTGAGTGGGGAATTTTCCTGTTGCTCGCAATCGTGCCAACGATCTTTGGACATTATCTCTTCAACTGGCTGCTTCAATATATGAATGCTACGACGGTATCAATGGGGGTACTGGGGGAACCTGTATTTTCCTCTCTACTGGCCTGGATGCTACTCGGTGAATCCCTCAACGGGCTTCAGTTGTCTGCCGGGGTTGTCATTATTTTCGGGGTATGGATCTTCATTCGGTATGGCAAAACCAAACCACAGCCCATCCTCTCAGATGCTCCTGTAGCTGGAAAAGGACCAGTCGAACCTACAGCGGTGTAACTTGCGTTTGTATTAGGATATTTGTAAAAAAACAACTGGGACCTGCATCACGCAGATTCCGGTTGAATCCATCCCACTACATATAAGGCGGTGTGTTTTCATGAAAAATATTGTATCCATGCGCTGGCTGCTCGCCAGAATGTATGAACCAGATGTCGTCATTGCCGATTGCCGATTCCTGCTCGGTCAACCGGATGCCGGAAGACAAGCTTATGAGGCTGGACATATTCCAGGTGCCGTTTATCTCGATTTGGAAAAGGATCTGTCCGCTCCTGTATCTACGCACGGAGGGCGTCACCCGCTTCCAGATCCGACTGAACTGGCAAGTCGTCTCTCCAAAGCTGGCATCGGCTCGAATGCACGCATTATTGCCTACGATGACCAAGGCGGCATGAACGCATCGCGGCTGTGGTGGTTACTTCGTTATCTGGGACATGAACAGGTGTATATCATGGACGAAGGCTTCTCTGCCTGGCAGAATGCCAAGTTTCCAGTGACTACGGATGTGCCGGTTCAGATTCCAGCTTCGTTTGAGGTGAATGTGCAGTCAGGACTGTTGGCGAGTGTTGAGGATGTGCAGCAAGCATCTGCTGACGGCCCAGCTGTACTAATCGACTCCCGTGATGCTCGCCGCTATGCGGGTCTGGAGGAACCGATTGATGCCAAGGCCGGACATATTCCGGGTGCGGTGAATTATTTTTGGAAAGATGTGTTGGATTGGGATGGACGTTGGACAGATACTGGGGTGTTAGAAGAACGTTTCAGCAAGCTGGACAAGGATGGTGCAATTATCGTGTATTGCGGTTCCGGTGTCTCCGCATGCCCGAATGTGATTGCGCTCGAAGAAGCGGGATACTCAAATGTGAAGTTGTATTCTGGAAGCTGGAGTGACTGGATTAGTTATGAAGGGAATCCGGTGGCGACTGGAGAGGTATAACGTATAGGAAAGTGACAAAAAGGACAAGCGGTGGTTGATCGCACTGTTTCGATCTTTGATTCGGGAAGTGCCAAAGAATTTTATGCCTACGGCAGCTTGGGTAGGGGTAGAGACATTATTTATGGCAAGTTTGGTTTAAAAGCATCACCGATTATTCAAAAGGAAGCCATCGATAGCGACCAGAGCTGGGTCAAGCTATCACTGTAGAAATGGTGACCCTGCCAGCCGTACATTAAAAGAACGCAGCCTTATTAAACGGGCTGCGTTCTTATTAAATTCTTTTAAATTGTTTTTGCTAAAAGACGATCATATTTCTTTACTGTTTATTCCGTAGTTACCAGCTTAAGAAGTCGCACGATCATCGCGACTGATTCTGCTCGGGTAGCATTGGCATTCGGCGTGAATTCCTGTGCCTTCTTGCCATTAATAATTCCGGCATTACCTAATGCGTTAATTTGATCTTTTGCCCAGTTACCCTCGATATCTTCAAATTTTGAGTTGGTATCTAGCAGGGTTACTTCAAGTACTCTAGCTAGTAGTGCTGCGATTTCTGCTCGTGTAATGTTACGATTAGGTCCAAAACTTCCATCTGCATATCCAGTCATGATTCCTTTTTCTAGCAGGGCTCGAATCGCATTTTCAGCAAAATGACCCGTTGCATCTGTAACCACTTCATCGCCTGTAGCTGTGAGTCCCAGTGCTTTTACGAGCATTTGAGCAAATTCCCCACGTGTTACTTTGCTCTCACCTCGGAATGAACCGTCTTTATACCCTTTTATGATTCCAGCTCGTGTAGCGTAATCAATGTCAGCATAACTCCAAGAAGTCATTTTCACATCGCTAAAGGATGTTGGACTTGCTAATTCAGCCTTTAGTTTAATTTCAGCTACTACTTTTTTATCCACTTTGTCACTGTAAATAAGTTTACTTACGACAAGTGTTGGCGCTGGTTCTGTTGTTACTGGCGTTGGTTCAGTAGGTGTCGGCGTTGGTACCGTTGGTGCTGGTGTTGTTGGTGTTGTTGGTGTTGTTGGTGTCGTTGGTGTCGTTGGTGTCGTTGCTGATTCCACTCTCACGACATAAATAGTCTTCGTGGTTGTATCCTGTGCCGTAACAATAACCTTGTTCCCCGTTGCTAATGTAACCGCTGGATTGATTCCGTCCGCCTCATATACTTCAAATGTCGCATCGGCTGCTGGTGTAATCGCTACCTTCAACGCAGCTAACGTTGTTCCGTATGGAATGTTCGTAATCGTTTCATTCAATGTGCCACCTGTGCTCACCGTTCCAATGGTTGAGGTTAACGTGGAAACTCTGCTCTTGACCTTTATGTCCGCTGGATCAACCGTCAATACTTGCTCAGCAGATGCCGGTGTATCCAGTGTGGCCGCTGTACGTACAATGATCTCATCCCCTGCTTGTACACTAATGTTATCTACTGAAGTATCATCCGTTGCAATGGCAACATAACTCTCGTAATTTACGTTGTACTCCATCGCATCCGTAACACCATTCAAACGCGTTGTATCCACGTTGGTTCCTGGTGATAAATATACTGAAGCTGGTGGATCTTCTTGCATCGTTAAAGTGTACGTGGTCTTCGTGGTTGTATCCTGTGCTGTAACAATGACCTTATCTCCTGTCGCTAAGGTGACCGCTGGATTGATTCCGTCCGCCTCATAGACTTCAAATGTTGCACCAGCTGCGAGTGTGATTGCTGCCTTAAACGTGGCTAAAGTTGTTCCGTAAGCAATATTCGTGATCGTTTCATTCGGTGTGCCACCTGTGCTCACCAATCCAATGGTCGAAGTTAACGTGGACTCTGTGCTTTTGGGCTTGATGTCTGTTAAATCAACAGTCAACACTTGTTCCACGGATGGCAGTGTATCCAGTGTAGCTGCTGTACGTACAGTGATTGTATCTCCTGCTTGTACGCTAATGTTATCCACTGAGGTATCGCCTGTTGCAATGGTAACGTAATTCTCGCTATTCACTTTGTATTCCATCGCATCAGTAACACCATCCAAAAGCGTTGTGCCACCGTTTGTCCCAGGTGACAAATGTACCGCTGGAGCACCTGCTTGCATCGTTACGGTGTACGTAGTCTTCGTAGTTGTATCCTGTGCTGTAACAATGACTTTGTTCCCCGTCTCTAATGTGGTAGCTAAGTCTATTCCATTCGCCTCATAGACTTCAAAAATCGCATTGGTTGCTGGTGTAATCGCTG
>NZ_LGRP01000008.1:34047-258745 GCF_001636635.1 Paenibacillus sp. O199 | reverse complement strand
TGTGCTCACCGTTCCAATGGTTGAGGTTAACGCGGACTCTGTGCTTCTGGTATGAATATCTGCGATACCAACCGTCAATACTTGAGCTTCGGATGCTGGAACACTTGGTTCTGCCGCTATACGGACAGAGATTGTATCTCCTGCATGTACACTAATGTTATCAACTGAACTATCATCCGCTGTAACTGCATTGTAATTCCCGTTATTTACTTTGTACTCCATTACATCCGTAACACCATTCAATTGCGTAGTGTCGACGTCTGTCCCTGGCAACAAACTTCCCGTTGTGGGTGCTGCTGCTTTCCCTATAACTGTATAGCTCTCGGTCATCACTTCATTATATGTCGTTCCTTTAACGGCAATCGCCTTAATGGTCATATCTTCCGGCACCACGATCGGAGAGACGTATAGTGTACTGTTCAGCGTCGGTTCATCGCCGTTCGTTGTATAATAGATAGATGCATTCGTTGTCCCGCTGCTAAGCGCGATTTGTGATTTCCACGCAACAAGCCCACCTTCAATATCTGCTCTAGGCGTGTCAGCCAGGAACACTTGCAGTTGAGGATAATGCCCCTCTTTGATAAACCACTCATTGTCAAAATCCCAAGTCGAAAATGTGGAAATCGTTTTCATCTCCGCAGTTGTCTTAGGTACACCCTTCCCTGAATTATCCCATTGCCCTGAAACTTCTCGATCATAATAGGTATCCACGTGTACGCTAGCGTTAGGAGCTGGATAAGTACCGCCCACCAACCCACCGGTAGTGTTGCTGCCAGTAATGCTACCTGCAGCATAACTATTTTTGGTCGAACTTTGATATTCAAGCCCTATTAAACCACCTGCTTGTTGAGATGAAGCATGAACTTTAGCTGTAGAATAGCTGTTTACAACCACACCTGTATCTTGATACCCGATCAGGCCCCCTACATAGTTAGCTCCTTTAACTTCACCAGTCACATAACTGTTTGATATTGTTGACTGACTCCTTTGGGCACCTGCTATACCTCCTACAAACATCCCGCTACCAATGATCTCCACATTTTCTAATCCAATATTTTTTATAGAAGAACCCGAAGCCAAGTCTCCAAAGAGACCGATAAAATTATTGTTATTTTTTATTTTCAGTCCCTTGATCGTGTAACCATCACCATCCAAAGTGCCTGAAAAATAAGAAATAGGTGTCCAATATTGACCACCATTATATCCTTCACCCGTTGGAGAAAGGTAGTCCGTTAAATCAATATTATCCCCGAGCTTAAAGTAGCTCCTACCATAACTGCGAATGCTATTTAACTGCTCAGGTGTTGTAATGATATAGGAATCACCTGCCGTTCCCGTTCCGCCACTAAAGCCTGTCGCCGCAAATACCTGCGAAGGATTCACCATAGGTCCAAATAATGAAATCATCATGACCAAACACAGCATTCCAATTAAACCAGTCTTGCTCCTTGCTCTACCTGTTCCTGCCCTCTGTACCATAGAATTTCTTTCACTCCCATTTCATGATATTTGTCATAGCACTTTGTAAAGGCCTATCATAATATTAGGGTTTGAAAAGGAATACTCACTAAAGTTAGTATGATGCAAAAAAAAGTCGAAAAAGCTAATATTAACGCCCCTTATGACGTTAGTATTGGCTTCTACATCGATCTATTCCATACGGTACATCTTCTTAAATAAGTTCTCTTGCTCGTGCAATCGCATGAGCACGACGGTTCACTCCTAATTTTCCATATATACGATAAACATAACTTTTAACGGTTCCTTCAGTTAATCCCAGATGATTAGCAATTTCCTTGTTAGAAAAACCATCCATCAGAACGTGCAAAATCTCTTTTTCTCGTTTCGTAAGTTGCTCAAGCAACTCCGTCCGATCCTCCGTCAATATGGCTGCAAGAGGAGGATCTACATCACTGGAAGCGATTGTAAGTATATGGGATTCCTCCAGTGATTTGAGGTATACCATCCGAGTGATCATCAGATCCAGCATGTCCATTACCTCCTTGGTAAACACACCGGAAATGAAGTTATTTTCCAAATAAAGAACCGATAGCAATGGTTTACCTGGAACAAGAATGGGCATACATAGAGCCGATTTTGACTCAACCCGACGAATATAAGAATCCGCTGCATAGAAGCTGCGCGAAGCATCTGCAAGCATAACCGCTTCGCCCGTTTTGATCACATATCGAGCAATAGACTCCGCGTAGACAATAGCTTCTTGAGCATGCAGCGATCCACCTGCCTGATCCGTAATGGAAAAGCGTCCTTCATTGCTGTTCAGTATATACCCTTTCACCGCGCCTGAATGTCTAATTACGGTTTCGAGGAAACGACAGAGTACCGTTTCGTTGATCTCTGTACTGGACCATTCGGAGATTTGCTGCAATAGCGTCCTCTCGCTTGCGATAATGGGTGTCCTTTCCATCTTCAATGTAACGCCAACCTCTTTCACCATCATCCTGTACGGAGTTACCGGTACACTTGATACTGAACCCAACTCGCGGTAAGTCTCTTTCAGTTCTCTGACCTTGGCAATAGCCCCCCAGCTTGAATAAGCAGCACAAGCATCTGCCATGAGGGTATTTGCTCCAATTGAACTGCCCGCTTCTCTATAGAAAATCGCAGCCCGTTCTAACGAGATACCCTCCATTAAAGAATGACTCTCTAATCGCGCAGTACGAATCGCTTCATCATAGCCTTTCGTCGCAGCTGCCCGATGCCCATTAATCCGCTTGAGTTCGGCAGTGACGAGTAGATAAGCTGAAGATTGATTCCCATAATACCCTGTCCAATTCTTCATTGAATGCAACAGTTTAGTAAGCTTGGAACGGATATGTTCACGCTCCTCTTCCAGCGAATCATCATACATAGCAGCAAGAGTTAACGAGTGATAGATGTGCTGCTTGCGAACTTGCATCCGTGTCTGCCTAAACGTGTTGAACCGCCCTTCCTCTACCCAGTCAATCGCGTCATGATACCGTCCTTCCAGATAAGCAATTTCAATCTGGCAGGTACAGAGATAATACACGTCATTATTCAGTGTCTCCTCTGAACGGCTATTCTTTAAAGGCAGAACGACTTTATCGCTTTCTTCAACCTCCCCCTGTAATTTCGCGATATACCACCTTGCGATCCGGAATATGCTGTGAGTTTCCTCATCTACAAGCATCTGAGAAATTTCTTCATACATCGAAATACGTGCAGTCAATGCATACAAATCACCGATATGCGTTGTCACACTCGTCAACATCGAAATACTTACATAAGTCAGATTGGCAGATTCCATCCCATAGTGCATCGATTTCTCTAAATGCTTAAAGCCTTCATTCGGATTCTGTTGAAGCCTCGCAAGCCCTCCGATGTAGTTCAGCCGACACTGCAAGTCCATACTATCGAATGAGGCAGATAAAAGGATAGCTGTGTCAATATAATGAAGTCCGGTACGAGACAGAGAGATTTTATTTCTAAGAATAACCAAGCCATACCCAGCCAGTATAAACGCAAAAGCTTCGTTGTTCCCATGCCTCAGACCATACCGAATAAATCTTGAGAATAACATGGCAGTTAACTCCAGACTTATAGTAAAGACGGACGTTGATATCGCCATGATAAGATCAGATAACGCTTTATAATGTGGGTTACGATTTATGGGTAAGTGAGCGAGATTTTTACGGTTGTTATGCAACGCTATTTGCGTCAGCATCACTTCTTTGACGATTACTGCTTTATGAGGTTTGAGCGGTAGTTTCCAACCGAATTCCTCCAGCGCTTGCCGCCCGATCTGTACGGCCATATCATTTTTCTTAAGATAACTATACATACCAATCCGTATCAGATAGATCTGCGAGCGTTCAACCAAGTCTGTTGTACAGTGCATTAACCGGTTGAGCAATTCTTCCGCAGCAGCCTGGCGACCGCACATATATTCACATTCTGGCATCTCTAGCAGCAAACGATAGACCAGTGAATCTGTTCTCTTCTCGTCATCCTTCACAAGTCGTAATCCCACTTCGAAATAGTGCAGGGCGGCTGCATATGCAGTCGCAGCTTTCGATTTCAGACCTGCCTGAAGATTGTATTCAGCCAATTCGTTTCTCTCTGACTCCTCCACCATATCGTCCATACCTAGATTTAAATGGTACACCATATCGAAAATAGCATCTTCCTGTTGGGCCGATGAATTAGTACGCAGCACGCGTCCAATCTTCAGATGCAGGGCTGCTTTCGCTGATTTTGGAACAGACATATAAGCAGCCTGCTGTACCCTGTCATGTAGAAACCTATAATAACTCTCTTCCGTTTCATGGGCATCATACTCTCGGTACAATAAACCCTCTTCCTCGAAAAATTGTAAACACTGTCGTGTATAGGTAACGGAACGGCCACTTACCAGAGCGAGCGTTGAAGGAGGAAAGCGATGACCAATAGCCGCTGCAATAACAAGCAACTCCATCTGGTCTGTCGGTAGCTTCCGTATACGTTCACCAATGAAATGAAGAACACCCGGGTCTGAAGGTATCTGTGATACTATAGCTTCTTCCCAAGTCCACATGGATGATTCCTCATCGAAATAGATCTTTCTTTCCCTATACAGGCTATCTAGTAGACGGTGTAAAAATAAAGGGTTCCCACCCGTTCGATGATATAACGACTCCGCAAGCAAGCGAATCCTAACCGTGTTTTCATTCAAGATCTGTGATACAAATCGTCTAACTTCATTATAAGACAGGGGGGATAATGCAATATGCTGGAACGAAATCGGAGTATAACTTCCTTTCAAGGCAAGAACGTTTTCAATCCATACGGTTGCTGCAGCTTCGGGATCTACGCTACTTATTCCTTCTGGCATGGCTTCCTCACGGAAAGTCCCTATGATGAATAAACCCTGCAATACCTTATCATGTACAATGGTACGAAGGACTTCCAAAGTAGCTGAATCGGCCCATTGGAGATCATCCAGAAATAGAACAAGTGAATGTTCTCTGTCTATAAATGCTTTTATAAATATAGGAAGCAGACGGTGGAGTCGAATCGTTGCCTCAGCAGGTGGGAGGGATTCCACAGCAGGAGTCTCGCCAAGTAGGGTTTGTACTTCCGGAAGGAGTGCTGCAAGAACACCTGCGCCCTGCCCTAGTACTTTTGCTAATCTGGTCTTCACCATATTCAGTCGCTCAGGTGTTTCACCCAACGTGTGCTTAATCAACTTTTGAAGAACCTGAAGCATGGGTGAGAAGGGAACATCGTGATTCTTCGGTTCACATTTCGCCTCCATGAACAGACCACATTCTTGTATATGTTGCATTTGAAATTGTCGGATGAGTGCCGTTTTCCCATTTCCCGCTTGACCGCTAACCAACATCAACACCGATTCTCCAGAACGAACCTGATCATGTGCCTCGCGAAGCTTCTCTTCTTCCCTCTCACGACCAAAAAGTGTTCTGGGCAGCCGAAAACGGCTTGCTTCATCTGCACGCGAAATGTCAAAAGATGAGATATGACCTTCTTTCATTAGTAAAGAAAGACATGTTTTCAGATCCACCAACAGACTATACGTGCTCTGATACCTCGCCTCTGTCGACTTTGACAACAGCTTCATAATGATCGCTTCCAGCGATTCTGAAAGCTCTGGACGCAGCTCTCTCAGCGCTGTGGGAACAATAGCTAGATGGGCATATATGTAATCTTCAACACTCTCGGCCTGAAACGGTACTTTCCCTGTGAGCATTTCATAATAGATCATGCCCAACACATATAAATCACTTCGCTCATCCGGCAAACGGTGCAGTCTCCCCGTTTGCTCTGGTGAGATATAGACATAATCCGTCTCATGATTTTCTTGAACCACAGCTGAGAGGGTTTCCAAATCAATCCGTATATGAGCGGGATTCAAATTCCCCAGGTCAGAGCCTCGCTTATGTGCCGCATGAACCTGTTCCGTAATAGATATAGCCATATGTAAAAACGTCTGAACGAGTACTGGGGTCTCATCGAGCCATTCCTTTAGGGTCATTCTGTCTGCCTGCACCAAGTCTTCAATTCCCCCATCTGATTTTTAAAACTACTGAATCATTCCATGATTCTATATTTCGTCTTATTCTATCATGAAGTATCCATTATGGATTGCAAAATCTTTGCATCATTCGTGATGAGTGATTATCTCGATCATAATCAGGTACAAAAAGATTCATCCGTGGATATAGAAATCTCATCATAATATCACACTCATTAACTAGGGTATATTTTCAAGCTGATTATATGGGACAAAATTTATAGATATATTGAAGTGTCAATTTTGACTCCCGCGACGCTCTTCGATAGCCCGGTCTGGAGGAACCGATTGATGCCAAGGCAGGACAACGTGGGCTTCTTTATGCTGTCATTATATCCATGTAGAATTTTAGATGCTTAAATTTCCGACTTCTGTAACGTTCAGATTCAGCTTATGTTTTCGGCATACTTCGTAAAAATCTTTTGAAACAATGGGTTTGAAGATATTTATAAAATCCAGCATAAAAAATTCATGCTCGCCAATTCGCTCTTCATGAAGGCAGATTCGAGCTACAACTTTGACGATCTTACGTGGAGGCTGTTGTACAGATGCAGCAATGACCGTTTTGCGTCCATATTCCGAACGTTCATAATCGAAAACATCCAAACGATCAAGCTGATGTGCAGTCCAATAGGTTTTTTCAACCGAACGACCGTCGTGGTAACACACCGTTGTCGGAATAAACTGTGTATTTGTTTTAGTTTCCTCCAACAGCGTTTTAAAACGATCTGATACGTGTCTCGTTCCTGTGATCGTCTCAAAATAATCTACATTCAGGTTGCGCACCGTAGACAGTAACTCAACATCTGCCGTTGTCCCCTCTGGCAGCGGATTCTCTATCGCCAAATAATTCATATCTAATTCGGGAGTGAAGGTCGTTCCGCCACTAAAAAACCCTCGACGTGGATATTGAGATTCCAGAAAATAATAGTTCATAGAATGATATCTCCTTTCCGAATTAAGTGCTTTTCAATCAATTATACGGGTCAAAAGAATTAAGCAGCTATGCACTATGTAATATAGAGTACATCTGTCATGTGGCGATGTACTCTTTTATTTTTCGTATAGTCCTAAAATCGGGAGAGTCGACAAGGGTCTAATTCACTTCTTGATTCCCGATCGATGATTTCACTTGCAGCCAGACGTGCAATCAGTGGCGCCAGCGTAATTGCAGAATGCATCACGGTTAGATAAAGTCCCTTTACGTGATCTTGGAAACCCACAATCGGATAGCCGTCTTCAGGCATTGGTCTCAACCCGACCTTTATGCTTTCCAGTTCCAGTTGATTCCCATCTTTCAGACTGCGACGCAACGTGTCGAACGCTCGCTTACCAACTGCCTCTGGTCCGTTTTCCTGCGACTCGTCGATATAATCTTCAGCAGCCAGCAGCGTATAATCGGTCAGTTGACGCGCTTCAAATTGTGCATTTGAGATTAATGTACGTATCAGTCTATTTGTAGTTTTCATCCGAATCAGAATGGAAGGCGACGACGTTACTGGCACCAGACAACCTAACGGGTTGCAAAGTTCGGGGACGCCTGCACCTGCGGCCAATACCACGACATCCGACTCCAGAAAACCGTTGGACGTATGCACGCCGACCAAGCGGGAACCTTCTTGCTGAAGCTGTGTAACGTTGGTATCGAACTGAACCTTTGCTCCGTACTCCCTCGCTTTGTTCAACAACAGCTCGGTTACCCCTATGGGGTCTACCGCACCTTCTTCGCTGACATACATCGCTTCGTCCGGATAGTCCAGCAGATTCGGCTCCAATGCCTCAAGCTGCTCCCGGTTTAATTTTTGAAAGTGGGGTTGCTCCCTTAGGGGTGGAGTGTCCCAAGTTAGCGCTCCATGCCAATGAATTTTCAGCTCGGGTAACTCTTGCTGAAGCGTATGATATTCTTCCAAAGATGCATCGTACAAATGCCAGTAATCGGGAGCCACCCTATGAGTAGTATGTATCCAGGCAAACGATTTTTCCGTGACTTCACGCGCCGCTGCAGGATGTCGTTCAATAACGGTTACATCTTGATTTCGTTTGGCCAGATGATAGGCCATGGATGCCCCAACAATCCCTGCGCCAATAATCACGATTTTTTGTTTATTCAATAATGACTCCTCCTTTTTCACCCTATTGTAACATAGGCGTTAATGAGTTCAGGCTCTATTCACCTTATCCAACAGAAAGATGATTCTCCAATTAATCCACGGTTTTAAGCAAGCTATCCACAATAAAGTCAAGCTGTTTGTCTAGCGAATATATATCATTGTAGAAAAATAAACCAAAGCTCATATCAATCAGACGTCCTTCTTTGACTGCTGGGAGGTTGTTCCAAATGGTATTGTTAGAAAGATCTATCATTCCTTCAAAGCTAGAACGGAATATATAATCACCTACATATTCATGTAATACTTCATAAGAAACGTCCTTGCTAGTCGCATCGTTCCTTGCGTTTTCAATTTCGCGTTGCAAAACTTCAGGTGCTTTCATCCCTAAATATTGATAAATAATCTGCGAACCCCGTCCATAACCCAAGCCTGTCATTACAGCCATAGAACCTTTGTTGCTTTCCATAATAGTCGCGGTTTTATCCAAAATACCTGCTTGTTTAAGTTTTTCCTTACTTTGCTCAACCTTTTTGCGAAAGTTATCCAGCATTTCCTGAGCTTGTCCCTCTTTACCTAGAATTTCACCAAGCAATTTCATACGTTCTTCTACTGGCAGATCATAAGGAATGTATACTGTAGGGGCAATTTTTTTGAGCCCCTCATATATTTCTTCATTGGTAACGATAATGAGATCGGGATTAAGCGCAGTTACTGCTTCCGGGTCTGGTTTGAATGCACCCAAGGAGGTAACACCATCCAGTTCGCTCGCAAAAGCTGCTCCTTCTTCTACAGAAGAGATCCCAACAGGATTTACACCTAATGCAAGTAAATCACCCATTAAATACAGGACAACTATTCGTTGTGGATTAACCGGCACTTCAATATCCCCTTTTATGGTGGTTACGGTCTTCGTTTGAGATGTTGTAGCTGTAGGATTGGAGCTGTTGGCCTCTACCTGGTTCGTTGACTTTCCGGTGCCTTCATTTGCTGAAGGACTCCCTGCCCCACCAGTTGAACACGCGCTGAGCAATAGGGTTAAACAAAGTAATAATGTGATAGCTAAGGGTGTCTTTCTACTTCTGTACATCAATAATTCCTCCTCAAACATATGCTGATTATGATAATCATTATCAATATATAAGGAAGTCTCATCCTCTACAATACCTAATCGTGCCACTGTGGATGGTACATTAGGACTTGCATGCTGCTTTCGATAACGAATGGGTGCAATACCCATATATTTTTTGAACATTTTAGCTAGATAATATCCATCCGGATAACCAACAGCCTTGGCAATTTCTTGTAAAGTAGCATTTGTAGCAAGCAGCAGTTCCTTCGCTTTGTTCATACGGATTTGAATGACAAAATCAATTGGACTATGACCTGTCTGGCGTTTGAATAGTCTTGATAAATGTCTTGGACTGGTGTCCATGAGCTCTGCTAACAGGTCCATTGTAATGGGTTCAGCATAGTGTTCCTGCATATAGTATTTCATTTGTGCAATCAGGTCTGGCTTTATTGTAGGTACGCGTCGATTGTGGATTTGCCATAGCAACTCGTATACAAATTGATAAAATAATGACTTTACATGGAACTGTTCCAATGGTCCTTGCTCTTCCCATGCTGTCATCATGTATTGTACTTTGTCCGACAAGGAAACAGGATGATCTGGTGCAAAGCCATATTGAAGCCGGAAGGGATTACGGTGTTCCATCATGTCCAGAATGTCTTGACGTTCAGGAAGTGGGATGCTGGCTTTGTAATAAATCATATAATAATCAAGGACTTCTTCAACAGGCAAAATATTCAGGCAACAGCCCTTTCCACCATGCAAAATATGGAATCGTGTGACTTGATGATCATTTCCATCCAGCTGCATAACTGCATTGCCACGCACCGTGTATAAGAAGCAGCTAGCAGGGAACCGGTAGGCGTGAAGGTCCTCCTTCATTTGCATCGTGATATGGCGAATATCCATTATTTTAATAGATGCCTTGTTCCATAGTAAAAGATGTTCATTTAAATGTAAGATGGCTTTTCAGCTCCTCAAATGCAGTAAGTATATTATTATTATTATTATAACTATAACTCTCAACGATCGTAGTATGAGGTCGAAAAATAAACCTTGATGTAGTTGGGTAGGTACACCTCTCCCCAGGACATTATAATCATTCCACGAATATGTAAAGTACAGCGAAAATTTACAAATAGCTAAAATGAATCGTTTTGGTTTAATCTGAGTATTTATTCGGAAGGGGAGTTGAGTATGGAATTTATTTACGAAGATGAACGACTTGCAGTGATCGTTGTCCAAGCGATTCACACTGGGGATATTCCATCGCTAAGGAGACTACTCGCAGAAAATTCAGGGTTGGCCATGACAAGAATTATTGAAAGAGATTCTAGCAACGAAGGTGAGAGTTCTAGCATATCTCGAACGCTGTTGCATGTGGTGACAGACTGGCCAGGTCACTTCCCACATGGATCGGATACCGTAAAGTTATTAGTTGAGTTCGGTGCAGAAGTGAACAGTCGCTTCATGGGTTCGAACAACGAGACACCACTTCATTGGGCTGCGAGCTCAGATGACATTAACGTGCTTGACGCGCTTCTTGATGTTGGCGCCGATATCGAAGCGTCCGGTGCAGTGATCGCCGGTGGCACGCCACTGGACGACGCAGTAGCATTCGCTCAGTGGCGTGCAGCACGTCGATTGGTTGAACGGGGAGCGATTATTGCACTTTGGCATGCGGCTGCGCTTGGACAGATCGACGCAATAAAGGCCCATTTTAAAGGGGACAAGCTTCCTGAGCGCTATCCTTGGGGAGCAAGCAGCTCTTTTCCTCCCGACAAGGTTACCATCGCCTTCTGGTGCGCTTGCCACGGAGGACAACGACAATCAGCACAATATCTCCTTGAACAAGGTGCCGAACTGAACTGGATATCCACCTGGGATGGGTTAACACCACTGGACACAGCAAAACGTAGTTTTTCTCATGAACTAATTCAGTGGCTTGACCGTCAAGGCGCTAAATCTGCAAGCGAACTGGATTGATATTTGGGGTTACAGCAGTTAAGGTCTACCTTGCTCATAGACATATCGGATATAATCTTGTGCACTTTGGTTAATTTCTTCATCGGTTGCTTGGAATGAGGCACCGAAGACTGCAAAATACGGTAAGGCTACGGCGCCAACATGATTTATGCTGGCTTTGAAAGGCGTGACTACCTCATCTAAGGTAAAAGATACTGAACCCTCCCTCGTGTAATTTTCCTTCTTATCGCCAATGGACATGGCCAAGCCCATCTTTTTCCCATGCAGTTTGTTACCTGTTGATCCATACGCCCATCCATAAGTAAAAACATCATCTAGCCACTTTTTTAGCAAAGGCGGATAGCTGTACCAATATAACGGAAACTGCAAAATAATATGATCATATGCTTCGAGTAACTTCTGTTCTCTGGACACATCGATGTTCCAATCAGGATATGCTTTATAAATCTCATGGATTGTAATCTCGCTCGAGTGTTGCAGCAGCTCCTCTTTCCAGCGTTGATTTACTCTTGAAACCTCTATATTGGGATGCGCCAGAATGACGAGTGTTCTCATATTTACATTCCTTTCTCGGTTCAGTTTCAGACTTCTTTTTCGAATATGGCCATTATCATATAAGCCTGAAAAAAAGAAAATACACACCCGAAAGTAAGATGGTTACTTCAAAGTGTGTATGGACTTCATCAGCCATATTGTGAGAGAATAAATAGTTATAGCACATCAACAAGATGTAACATGAACGAGGTGATATGTCATGAAGCAATATAACCTGGGAATCGAAGCGACACTCGAAATTATTGGCGGCAAATGGAAAGCGCTAATCATATGTTTATTAATGTCTGGCGTGAAAAGGACAGGCGAATTACAGCGCAGTATAGACGGTATCTCGCAAAAGGTCCTGATCCAGCAATTACGTGAGCTTGAGAAGGACGGCCTTGTCAGAAGACATGTTTACCAACAGATGCCGCCCAAAGTCGAATACAGCCTTACAGAGTATGGAGTTACCGCCAACAAGATTGTGGATGTGATGTGCACATGGGGGCGGGAAAATATAGCATTAAGGCAACAACAAGGAGAAGAAATTATACTATTGGAAAATAAAGAGCCTGCTCTTTGAGCTGGTAACCATAGAACGACACTTTGAAAAGAAGGTGACTAGAATTGAAAAACTATCTTGTATTTGGTGCTAGCAAAGGATTAGGAGATGCATTTGTCAGGGGTGTGCCCGAGCAAGGCGATAAAGTCTGGGTCGTGTCTCGCACGAAACCCGACAACTTGAAGCTGGACGATGGCGTAGAACGCATATGGATACAGGCAGATCTGTCTGATCTCCATGCATCCAAACAGATCTGCGATGCGCTTCAGAACGAGACTTTGGATGTTCTCATTTACAATGTGGGCATTTGGGAAAAAGAGGGGTTCGAGGACCACTATACGTTCGATAAGGACACCCCCGCCGACATCAGTAATCTGATTCATGTGAATGTAACATCCACTATTGTGTGCATTCAGGCCTTATTACCCCACCTCAGGAAATCAACAGCAGGCAAAATCATTCTTATTGGCTCGACTGCGGGTCTGAGCAATGCGAACAGCACTCAGGTATCTTTTGTGGCCTCCAAATTTGCCATTCGTGGGGTTACAGAAGCCTTGAGAGAACATACAAGAAAAGACCGGATCGCGGTTACGTGTATCAACCCGGGGGAACTCGCAGCCGAAGTTCCATATAAAGATGGCATTGACCGCGCTCTTTCCGAATATAATGGTACACGCATCCCTCTTCAGGATATGGTTTCTATCGTAAAATGCATCGTCAGCCTGTCCAATGCAGCCTGTGTAAAAGAAATTAACATTCCGGCAATTACGGATTTGAACGCTTAATTAAAATTCAAAACGGATTATTAAATCTCCGTGAGAACCAGAGACAAACAAACATTAAGAGCGCGTTTGAAACGTGCTCTTTGTGCTGCAATAAGGTAGTTAACATTTTATAAAATGGACTAAAAGATGCTTAAATTCACTTCATTTTAAAAAAACGTCACTATACTTTAGTCCTGTCCTTACTGGGCTAGGGTCTTGGACAAAGACTGGGCTTGAGTTTGTTCTGATTATGGTAAATCCACTGCTATACTGCAAAGCGATATACATATTATGATAAAAGGAGCTATCACAATGAGAACAAATTTCAGCACCATGCCCAGCACGAGTTCAGAGGAGGAAAAAGTCCAAAAAGCCAGGCGAGGACTGCTCGTTTTCTTTGCCATGCTCATCCCGCTCTCCATCCTTAGTTATGTATTGATCATGAAAGCACCGATTTTCGGTCTGCTCCTCATGTGGACACCTGGCTTGTCCTCCATCTTCGCCCGTATCGTACTGCGTGAAGGCATCTCGGATATTTCCTTGCGGATTGGTGGGAAGCAGACAGTGAAGTCATTGCCTTTCATCTTGCTTTTTCCAGTTGTTATTGGTTTATTTGCTTATGGAATCGCATGGATTACGGGGCTAGTTCAGTATGTTACACCGGACTCATTCATTGAAGGCCCATCTGGTGTTATCCTTGCAGGAACGATACTTTTTCAAATGTTTGCGGGTACTGCAATCGGTATAATCAGCAGTTCAGGAGAGGAGCTCGGCTGGAGAGGCTATATGCTCACTCGTCTAATCAACGCCCGTGTACCTAGACCCGTGCTGACGAGCGGAATTATTTGGGGGGTATGGCACCTTCCCGTAATGCTTTTTGCAAATTATTATTCCGGTCCATATCCTGCCTTATCGGTTATCCTGTTTATGATTTCAGTGACCTCTTTCAGTTATCTGATCAGCCGCTTGCGCTTAACAACGGGCAGCATATGGCCTGCGATTCTCCTCCATGCATGTTGGAATGCCGTGATTCAGGATGCCTTTGATATATCTTCCAGTGGCAAGAACGTTCTGCTATGGACTGGAGAATCCGGAATATTAGTGGCTCTCGCCTTGCTGATTGCAGCATGGTTGATGTCGAGAAAGCCTCTTGTCATAAGGCAGCTATAAACTATTGCTATAGGTGAGGATATATAAAACTTTTTGAGAAGACGACGTTGTTGTAGTCTAGTTAGCCAACGGGTTATGGCCCATTATCCTAATAACGTCTTTGCACAAGAAGCGAGTGACGGAATTCGAAGCTAAGTGAACGTGTTGTCTAGAGAAGAACATCAAAGTCTTAAAATTGACAAAAGCCCGCAAAGTAGCGGGCTTTTCGATTTTCCGTCATTGGATCCTGGCTTTCAGACTAGGTCGCTTGTAAGAATAAAGGCTGGCAAATACATGCAAGCTTTTGTGCTTTTGTGCTTTTAACAGTTTGAGTTTTTGTGCTTTTGGATATGTTTCATTACCCTATTGAACAGCTCATCATTGAAAAGTCACTTTGATGCTGTCATGCACTCCACCAGTGCCCGCAGTGAGTAATCGGAGGTGGAACACAGCAGAATGCATGCGGCTGTCTGTGGCAGTGCGGTGTCATCATAGGGATTGCGCAGCACCAGATTTAGCAGTGGCTTAACCGCAGCCAAAGCCTCAGCCAGATCCAGCTGGCCTGTGAATAGATGGGCATTAAGGGTGCCCTGGATAACGACATCCGCATTAGAAGCTTGCAGTACCAGGGACTTTATCTGCTCGGCATCCGGCTTCATTGCGCAGTAGCGCGTTTGCACAGCCAAGCCTTCATCCCTCAATAGGGAGGCTAACCTGATCTGCGCAGAACCACTATTATCGGCCTGGGTCAGCTGCTCCTGCAGCGGCAATATAAGCAAATATTTCAGCGAATCCTTGAGTGGCACCAGGCCCTGTGGGTCCCGGCTAACTTTCACGGTCATACGAGCCAGCTTCAGTGCCGCCTCTTCCCACTGCTCTCTAGGAATCGGCTGTGCAGCCGCCTGGTACTGCCGGAATTGGTCATACAGCTGCCGAATACGAAGAACCGACTCGTCGATTTGCTCCTCATTGATTCTCCCATCCCGTACAGCTGACAGAATACCCGCGATGACCTGGCTCTGAAACTCCGGCGTATGGCACATCAGAATCATATCGTTCCCCGCCTGAACGGCCAGAACCCCTACCTCTTCCGGGCTGAAATTTTTGCGAATTGCCCCCATTTCGATATCATCCGTGCAGATCACCCCCGTAAAGCCCAACTGCTTCCGCAGCAGTTCCGTGGCAAAAAAAGGACTGAGTGAGGCCGGAAGTCCGCCCGATTCCGGAATGTTAGGAAACACCAGATGACCCATCATGATTGAATCCACACCGGCTTGAATTGCTTCAACAAAGGGAAGCAACGGACCCTCCATCAACTGTTCAATCGTCAGCTCACACTCGGGCAGGACAATATGCGAGTCTCCGCTCACTTGCCCGTGGCCGGGAAAATGCTTTGCCGTCACGGCTACACCTGCTTCATGCATCCCCTGAATATAGGCGCGGCCGAATTGGGCCACCAGCTGCGGGTCCTCTCCGAAGGAGCGAACACCCACAACCGGATTATCTATATTCGTGTTCACATCTAGCACTGGTGCCCAGTTCATGGGAATACCAAGGGAGTGCAGCTCACTGCCGATGATTTTACCGAGCAAACGGGCGGCTTCCGGATCTTCACTTAACCCCGCTGCCCTGTTGCCAGGGACGTAGGGAAAAAAGGACTTAAACTTGGATAGGGTTCCACCCTCTTCATCTACTGAAACGTAATAAGGCAGAGGACTACCACTCTCTCTAGCTATGTTCTTTACTTCAGCAAGTAGCGCATGTGTCTGCTGCTCGCTCTCAATATTATGGGGGAAGATGCCGATACCCCCGAATCGGTGCTGTGCCATTCTGCCGCGAAACTCCGGCTCGGCCCCAGTCGATGGTGTGCCTACTACGCACATCAGGGCTATTTTGTCTTCCAGACTCAATGCCGTCAGATCAGTTTGTGTATGGATTGCGTTCAGACCCAGTTCTTGATAGAGCGTGCGCTCCAGATAATCATGCAGATAGAACCTCGATTTCACAAAATGCTCCGCCATATCAGAGGGCTGGTAACGCTCCAGCGCAGCCTTCATCCGAGGCAGGACACCCTCACGTCCACGGCGGTTTCTCGTATAATTGTTATGGAGTGAGCGCCACTCCGCATCGTCTCCGGGATACAGCTCCCAGCGGTAGGCATACTTATGGATCGCCCGCGAACGATCTGTCGCCACCTCAAAATTATGCATGATCGCAATCAGTTCCGCTTCTTCCTTGTGCTCGCGCACTTCGTCCATCAGCTTCCAGATCACATCATAATAATCCTCCATCCTGTAATTGCCGAGAAGGTTATGTCCGGTAACAGGATCAATGCCATGAAACCGTTCCAGAAATCGGTCGATAAAGGTTGCGGTATCTGCCTTGCGGTTCCAGGCCAAATCCGCATGCAGCAGCATGGGGTACCAGGTGGTTTCGAAAATACCATACGGAACACCGAGGCTGAAAGGCCCCGTCCAGTTGGTAGCCACAACACAGCCAATATCCAGCTTGTCGCCCGTCTCTGCCCACTGAAGCAAGTTGTCTGTCCGGTTCAGCAGTACCGGATAATTCTGATGCTCAGCCCAATCAAAGCTGCGGACTGCTGGCGCCCCCATAACTTCAATGCCGAGCGCCCTGAATTTATTGGCATGCGAAGTAACTTCCGCTTCGATATTGCGCCCGTTGTAGATCCAGATCATGGCGACACTTCGCTGATCCAGCTTAGCCAGTTCCTCTGGCGGGCATTTATCCAGCATGTCATGCCAGAAAATCGGCTGTTTTCCCCGTTCTGCCGTAAATGCAATCAGACGGTTCACAAAGGCGATAAAAGCTCGTTCACGCACGCCTCCAAACTCAATTTTGCAGCGTTCGCACTCGCATAGGCTGTAGACCTCGTCACACCCGAGATGGATATAACGCGAATCTGGATGAGCCTCGATCATCTCCTCAAGTAAGGTGGTTATCAATCCAAAGGTTTCCGGATGCGATGGGCAGATCTCCCCAGTAGACTGCTCTGTCTCGCGAAGATGCCGCCAACCTTCGTGGCGTAATACATATTCCAGATGTCCAAAGCTCTGCTGGAGCGGAATAATCTCTATAAAGTGCTCGTGGGCGTTCAGCTTTAGTTCTTCCAGCTGTGAACGACTTAACGCATGCTGTGGATGTGCGAACTCGGGATGCGACTGAAATGGGAACTTATCCTCGTATTCAATCAAAATTGCGTTCGTCTTATAACAGGCGAATTCAGCTAAATAATCCGTCAACAGTTCCGGCTTCGAGAACGTCTGACGCAGGTCAAAGTTCATTGCCCGCATAGGTGTATCCGGCCAGTCGGTTATGGACACCGCCGGGATAACCCCATCGGGTCCATTCAGTTGTACCAATGTCTGCAATCCATAAAATAGACCCGCCGCATCCAGTGCGTAGACTTCAGCCCTTCCGGCCGACACCTCCAGCTTATACCCTTGTGGACGTCCGTCCAACCCAGTCAGATCCGTTCTGTCTTGTTGAGTAAACGAACTGAAACTAGGGATGGTCGGGCTCTTCTGTTGTGTTCCCAGGACTTCATGAATGGCGGGGGCTCCATGTTCCTCATCGACTACCTGCTGCGTTTCCTGCCCTGAGAGACTTTCGATTATTAACAAATAACCCTTTTCTATTCTGGAGCATGTATATTCCATCCCCGGAAATGCCCGGCGACAATGAATTTCCAATCTGGGATCATCCTGTTCCATGAAAAGACCCCATCTTTCCTCGCCATTCAGTCGCAAGGCTTCTCCTTCGCTCGATGCAATTTGCTTCGGTTGTGGTATCAAGCTTGGCATCGCTCTCCTCCTATTCTTGGCTCTGTGGACTGATCCGGCCATTCTTCCAGCACTGCAAGACACTTAACTTTCCACCATCAATGTTGAAGCTAACGATATCCGCAGGTGCTCCGACCTCAAGTCCGGCAGCCTGTTCAAGCCCAAGCAGCCGGGCCGGATGCACCGATGCACAGTCCCAGGCATCGGGAAGCCCGCACAACCCCGCTTCCACAAGATATCCCACCTGATTAGGCAGCATCATCGCCGAGCCAGCCAACAGCTCAGGCTGGCCGGCGAGGTGCAGCCGACCTTCCGCCGTCAATACCACATCACCACCAATATGCAGGTGGTAGGAACCTGGTGGCATACCGCTCAGCGAGACGGCATCACTGACCAGTATGGCGCGGTTCCGTTTCATCCGGAGAATTACTGCTAGCACGGACAGCGGAAGATGATGACCATCCGCTATCATGCACCCATACAGCTCATCGGCCGCCAGCTGTTCCCACAGGTAGTTCGGATGACGCGGAAGCATCAGGTGTGCACCATTACCAAGATGTGTAGACATCACCGCTCCTGCGGAGACCGCTTCCCTGATCTGCTCTGGCGTTGCTGCCGTATGTCCAATCGAGACAAGAATGCCGGATTCGCAGCACCGGGCAATAAATGAAGCTGAACCAGGCCACTCGGGTGAAAGGGTAATAATGCGAATTAATCCATCGGCGGCATCCTGCCAACGGCTGAGCGCCTCCCAATCAGGGGGAACAATATGCTGCTTTGGGTGGGCGCCGCGTGGGCCATCCTCCGGCGAGAGGAATGGACCTTCCAGATGAATGCCCACAATTCCCTCGGCCGCATCCCGGTTCAGCCGAACGGCTTTTGCAATGATGGAAGCCGCCTCAGCCAACCTTACGGAACTGTTCGTAATCAACGTCGGGCAAAAGCTTGTAACACCTTGACTTTTCAGCTTCCGGGTCAGCTGCACTACCGTATCTGGACATAGCGGGGCTGTGTTCAGAGCCAGCCCCCATCCGCCGTTCACCTGTAAATCCACCAGTCCAGGCGCAAGCCAGGGCAGGCAATCTCCGGGAGGCGACATTTCAAGTTCAGTAACAGCAGTGATACGTCCCTCTCTGATCCCGACCTCAATGGGCAACCCTGTTCTGTAGTGCTTCCCGATTATTGACACGCTCACAGGCCGTAGGCTTCCCGGTCTGTGAACATCGTGATTCCGGGATGGGTACGCAGGATGGTGGCAGGACACGCCGTGCTGATCGGATCATGTAAAGCTGCCGCAAGTGCACGCCGTTTGGATCCCCCTGGCACAATTGCGAACAGATCCCTTCCAGCCATCAACGTTGGCACAGTCAGGGTCAACGCCTCCGCAGGCACATCATCCAGATGGGCAAAGCAGCCATCGTTCACCTGCTGACGGCGACAAGCTTCGTCCAGTTTTACCGCTTTGACGATCCTCGAGTCTTTAAAATCGGCAACAGGCGGATCATTGAAGGCGATATGCCCATTTTCTCCGATCCCGAGGCAGACGATATCAATAGGAGCCGCACGCAGCAGTTCCCCATATCTCTGACACTCCTGCTCCACATCTTGTAGCCCATCCAACAGCTCCACCCGCCCAGGCTGCACCCGATTGAACAGCCGATCCGTTAAATATTGGCCAAACCGCTGGGAAGCCGTATCCGCCAGCCCCATATATTCATCCATATGAAAGGCACAGACCCTTGACCAATCAATACCTTGCTCCCGTACCAGACCTTCATACAATTCGTTTTGCGAAGGAGCAGCAGCGAACACCATGCGTACCTGACGCTCCGAATCCTGAAGCAGCTGTCTTAATCTGGCCCCAACCGCAGCTGCAGCCGCTGCCCCCATCTGATTCCGATCAGCATAAACCTGCACAGACATATGCTCAACGATATGAGTCTTGAGCGGTTCCACCAAGTCATTCACATTCATGTGCTTCCTCCTCCTTCAAGCCATTTCTCGTCTACTTGTTCAGTGGCTGACATTCAACATCAGCAGCGTTGTATGCGGCGAATCATGACCTACTGCGTAGTAATAGCCGTTGTAACGGATTCTGCGAGGTTCAAAACCAACCTGTCTGCCCGGTCCCACCGCTTCCGAGACAAGCGTCACGCTCCCATCCACTCCGGTTGTCCCGCTGGTGTAACGCCCCGCAGAATAAGTAAATCTCCCCTCGACTTTCGCCCCCGCAAGTACCGCGCCTGTATCATAATCTCTGACCTTCAGAGTGACAGATACCCCTGATCCCCCATAGACCAGATTCATGTCCGTTACAATCAGTGGCTTCAATGGGGTGCTACCAGTGGTCGCCGACACTTCATCGGTGAGAGGCCCGATATTGCCACGTAGATCACGCGCCGCAATACGATAATAGTATGTCGTATCCGGTAGCAGTCCCTTGTCCTGGTAATTCAGGGCGCGGGCGAGTCCAACGATATCCGCAGCGACAGGCGTGAACCCCTGCACGGTACTTCGGTATATCACATAGCGTTCCACTTCCATGTTATCCGAAGCCATTCCATAATTCAGATGTACAGTCTGATAATCAGTCGCCTCAATGGAAGGAACCCCTGAAAGGGCGGAAGGAGCTTCCTGATCATCCGGCGCTGTCCAAACTACACCGCCCGGCCCCCAATAAGAAGGAAGTGCCCGGTAGGAATCATAGTGATGGACGGCAATACCGCCAAAGGCGCTGCTCTGCCCGTAAGCTGCATATACCTTATCCAGCTCGGCTTCCATGTGGATACGCCCCTCCTCCCAGAAGGTAATGGTCTCCGGGTCTCCGCTATTGGCGATATCCAGCGTTTCCACACCAATCACCACGGAATTCGGCTTGCCGATCTGATTCGCGTAAGCCAGCTCTCCAGCAGCCCCGGCAATAATGCCAGCGGAGCCATCCGCCGTATCCCGGTAATCCATAATGGAGATATAGTCTGATATATCCTGAACATGCTCAGAAAGCCATTTGCTGGAGCCATTCCATGAAATATTCGCTGCTTGATCCGAAGTGTCATACCACTTGGGCACAGCAGGACCGAACGGAAGCCAAATACCTGCGGTATCCCGGCGATCAATCATCTTTTGCAGGCCATCCAGGTATTCCTTCTGCAGGAAATGACTTGGGTCTTTAAAGTCGGGAGAGATATAAGGCTCAATATCCACATTGATGCCGTCAAACTTCTCCGTATCCCCCGCTGCAAGATTGTAATTAATCACCTGCTCCATTTCCTGCACAGCATGATGGTGATATTTCTCGTAAGCGCCCATATAGGCCGGTGTAGTGCCGCCTGCAATTAACGCATGCACCTGCAAATTTTTGCTGTGCGCCCAACTCACGAAAGAGCGCAACTCCACTTCCTGGGCTTCCAGTGCATCGTATCCGGCATAACCGCCTACTGCAAGATAAAGCGTCTGGACTGGTGTTTGGCCAAATGTCTGCGTATCGGTGATGAATGACTCCAGCACCTGGCGCGATCCAGGGTTCAGCAGCAGCTTATAACTCTCCGGTTCCCAGATCCACATGGCCCGCTCCTGTACAGGAAGAGGAACGGCAGACTCATGCGTCCCGGTTCCAACCTGAGCATACACCGTCGGGCTATAACCGTAACGCTCCGGTGTGCTGGCCGCTCTGGCCTCCAGACTGACCGTGCGATCGCCAAGACCCGCCGTGTCCCAGGTGTATACATATGCAGGGCCTTGCTGAACAGCTTCCTCCCATGGCCCGCGGTTCACCCGAACCTCTACCAGCATGATCGGAAGTGGAGAGCTGGTCTCGACAGAGATCTCCACCTGGCCGCTAAGAGAAACGCCCTCAGATGGTCCCGTGATGGTTACTACAGGAACAGCACCTGCCGGGTTATTAACGGTAAGGGTGGCAGGCGCTCCCCACACCCCGTAACGGGTGGACGTATCCAGTCCACGAACCACCAGTTCCACAGCCCCGTTATAGGCTGAGGTATCCAGCATATAAGACCATGTGCCGCTGTCATCCCCATCTGGATCATTTAATACCACTTCGAATTGAGCCGTTCCGTCCACAAACAGTCGAATGTCATACAGGTCGGTATAACTGCCCCCAATTTCCACCAGCCCTCCATCCGACACATAACCACCCGCAGGCGCATCTATTGAAATTGAACCCGCCGCTTCTGCCTTGCCAGGGACAGCTATTCCAATCGTCACCATACAGATCAACAGAAACAATCCCAGTTTGAATCCGGAGTACACACGCAGATGCTGCTTTTTCATAAGCGAAGCCTCCTTTTGCCATTCTGTAATGGTCTAGGATTCCTGTGCCGTACATTCGCTCATTTCGCGCTCAGCTGAACATTCTGAACACGGTCATACGCTTCCTTATAGGCGTTCAGCAGCTTATCTACCCCAAGATTGTTGATTTCCTCTACATACTTCTCCCAATCCGCCAGACTCCGGGAACCCGTAACAAATTTGGCAAAGCTCTCGTCACGGTGCTTCTTGATCGCTTGACCGGTAATGGATATGACCTCATTTTCCACTTCTGTAAAAGCGGGTCTTGGCTGCATTGCGGGAGGATCATATTTGACCGCTTCTTCATAGGCATGCTTCAGATCGTCCGAGAACAGTGACAAATGCGCGTTGAAATCAATCCAGGTATAGGTCCCGCTGGTCTGAAGCCCTGTCTGCTTGCGCATTTCAATGACATCGTTATACTCCGGCTTGAACTTGATCGTATCGCCTTCCTTTATAAAGGTCTCGCCCTCTACCCCCCAGCTACTGAGTGTACGTCCTTCCTCGGAATAGAAAAAGTCCATGTACTTCATCACATCATCAATGTTCTTGGAGGTCGAGGCCACCGTCAATCCGCCTTCCATATAATGAAAATATGGATTCAGCTGTGTGCCCCCTGAAATGCCTGCTGGAGGGGCCAGAAACTGCATGTTGAACTCCGGATTCTCCTGCTGCATGGCATTGTTAAAGAAATCAATCCGGCTAATATAATCAATGGTCACGAATGATTTACCGGTAGAGACCATATCCTGCCACTGCTTGGTTTGCAATGATAAGAAATCGGGTGGGACCAACCCTTCATCGTAAAAGCTTTTCCACATCCCTACCATAGCCTTGTAGTTATCTTCAGTCGGTCCATAACGCCATTGCTTCTGGTCAAAATCATAGTAGGCACCCTCACCCGTTCCGTAGTTCACCGTCATATTGGCATTCATCTCATCCGGGATCTGACCGTAGCGAATCGAGAGCGGGTAACTGTCCGGGTATTTCTCCTTCAGCGTCTTAAGCGCCGCATGCAACTCTTCATAAGTTGTTGGAACCTGAATGCCTTCCTTGTCAAAAACATCCTTGCGGTACATCCAGATCATACGATTCGTCTCGCCGAAGCCCTGATTGGGGAACATATACATTTTACCGTCGGCGGACAGGGCAGCCTTCGCTTCCTCGGGATATTGCTTCATCCATGCCTTCAGATTCGGCATACTGTCCATATACTGCATCAGATCCACTAGTGCGCCCTGTTGACCAAACTTATTCGAATCCTTGCGATTGGGCATATACATCAGATCAGGCAGCGTTTTGGAGGCAATCGCCAGGTTCAGGCTCTCATCCAGCTTGCCGGAAGGTGTCTGCACTTCCAGCGTGACGCCCGTCTTTTCCTTCAACCAGCTCCAAATGGGCCAGCTCTTGGAATAAGGAAAAGTGGCATTGTTGTCCAGCAGGGCCGTGAAGGTCTTTCCCGCCCCGGTGGAGTTATCGGTTATTCCGGTACCGTTTCCTTTGGTATCTGTTTGCGGGTCGGCACCCTTGCCGCCACTGCACCCTGCCACCATCGTTACTGCAATCAGCAGGGGAAGTATTACCGATTTCCATTTGCCCATAAGCTTCTCTCCCTTAATCTGAATTCGCGGTGCACTTCTTGCCTCACTTAACCTTTGACAGCACCAACCATGGCTCCTTTGACGAAATACTTCTGTACGAACGGATAGATGACCAGAATCGGCAGGGTTGAGACCATAATGGTCGCATACTTGAGCGATTCCTCCACCACCAGATTATCTCCCCCAATGGACGTTACGTCGCCTGAGCTTGCGCTGCCGGCCAACACGAGATTACGCAGCAGCACCTGGAGCGGAAACAAATCGGGAGACCGTAGATAGAGCAGCGGAAAGATAAAGTTGTTCCACATACCCACGGCATAGAACAGGGCAATCGTGGCAAAGGATGCCTTGGACAGCGGCACAATAATACGAATGAAGATTCCAATATCGTTCAAACCGTCCATTCGGCCCGATTCCTCCAGCTCTTTGGGGATGCCTGAGAAGAATGTGCGCATCAGAATGAGGTTCCAGGTGCTGACTGCCCCCGGGAGAACCATGCCCCATACCGTGTCCACCAGATTCAGAGAACGGACCACCAGGAAGGTCGGGATCATCCCGCCGCTGAAGAACATCGTAATTACAATCAAGACCGTGAAGCTATTACGCAGTGCCATGTCTTTTCTGGACAAAGCGTAGGCTCCGGTGGAGGTGACCACCAGTGAGATCAGTGTGCCAAGCACGGTGTAAATGATCGTATTTCGGTAAGCCGTCCAGATTTGCGGATCGCCCAGCACCAATTTGTACATGCTCAGATTAAAGCCCTTGGGCCAGAAGGAAATATTGTTTTGGATGACGTTTACGTTGCTGCTGAAGGAAACCGCCAGCATATGAAGGAACGGATAGAGTGTAACCACCACAACGAACAGCAGGATCAGCGATGCCACAACGTTAAACCAGGAAAATCGGAGTGAGTTCACGCCACACCTCTTTCTACCATAGACTGGTCTCACTTAATCGGCGGCTGAGCCAGTTGGCCGTATAGATGAAAATCAGACTGATGACACCCATGAACAAATCAATGGACGCACCATAGCTGAAATTCCCCTGTACCATGCCCACCCTGTAAACATACGTGCTGATAATATCCGCTGTATCGTAGATCGCCGGATTCTGCATCAGGAAGACTTTCTCGAATCCGATTTCCAGCACTTTGCCGATATTTAGAATCAGTGTAATGACGATCGCGGGAGATATACCGGGTAGTGTGACATGCCAGATTTTGCGCAATCGGCTTGCCCCGTCCATATCTGCGGCTTCATACAACTGCGGATCGATGGCCGTTAGCGCGGCCAGATAAATAATGGTCTCCCAGCCGATATGTTGCCAGATTTCCGACAGGACGTAGATGCCCCTGAACAGCCCGGGCTCATTCATGAAATTGATCGGTCCAATGCCGATACCTGCCAGCAAATTGTTAATGAGCCCTCCGGTTGGGGACAGGAACATAATCACCATACTCGCCACGATTACATTCGAGATGAAATGCGGCAGATAGCTGACCGTCTGTACAAAACGCTTGAATGCTGCCCTTCGCACCTCATTCAGCAGAATGGCCAGCAAGATTGGGGCTGGAAAGCCGAACACCAGCTTATACAGTCCCAGCAGAAACGTATTCTTCATCAGCGGCCAAAAATCAGGATTCTCCAGAAACATCCGGTAATATTTGAATCCCACCCAATCACTGGCCCAAATTCCTTTAAACAGATTGTAATCCTTGAACGTGATGACCAGACCAAACATCGGCGCATAGCGGAAGATCAAATAATACAGGAGGCATGGCAGGAATAGCAGCCATAGCGCCTTGTTCCTGTTCCAGGTTCTGATCAAACGCGACTTCCGCCGAGGCGGCCGGTGCGCTTCTTTTTGCGGTTTGCTTTGCATTACGCTAGCATCAGCCATCGGCATGCCCCCTCTTGCTCAGATGAGTTAATTCGACTTGTATGTCAGCTAACTTACCCTGGAATTCCGGGGTTCGTATTCGAATTATAGCTATAAACCTTTAGAAAGCGCTATCTACATGTTATATAACTTTTCGCCTTTACTCCTTTTTTCCAGATATCCGCGTATAATTCAGTAAAAGTGTATATTGTTTGTGTCAGCTTTATGCCGCTATGATAGGATTAAACCACTCGATCCGGGGCTGTACTCAAGGGGGAATGTCATAATGAAGGGACTGCTTACAAGCAAATTTGCGCTGAATGGACTGTTTGTCAAGCTAATGCTGAGCTTCCTCAGTGTCATCCTGATTTTGGCTTCATTTAATCTGTTCTCCCATCTGTACTTAAGCAACAAGGTCTATCAGGAGATGGTCAGACAAAATGAACTCAGCCTTGCGCAGACCGTTGAAGGGTATGAGAATCATTTCCGACTGACCCAGAACATGATTCTGGCCCTCACTCAATCGGATACCTGGACAGCCAACCTGGGCATTTTGAGCCATATTAAGGAGAACCGCCGTTACGATATTCCCGCAGAGGTGAAGTCGGACCTCTCCACGCTGTACGCCAATCCTTTTCTGCATATCGACAATTTCATTCTCTATTTCAAGCAAGAAGACTATGTACTGGAGAAGGAGGGTCTTAGCAGTGCCAGCGATATGTTCGGTAAATATTATTATAGTAAAGAATATCCTCCGGATTACTGGAAAACTCAAACGATGAACAAACAGTTCCTGAAAGTAATGCCTGCGGCAGCTTTTACGGAAAATACCGTTCACTCATCCCGTTCTCTCGGTCAACTGATGCCGGTCATGATGAAAGCCATTCCCTACGAAGATGTGTACGGCATTGTTATGCTGGATCCACAGCGTATGCAGGACACATATGGCGATGCCGCTAATAATCCGTTCTACATTCTGGACAACGAGGGACGCCTGCTTTTTACCACGATGGAGGGGGAACTGCAGAATCCGCAGCTACCTGCAGACGGAAGCAAACATGAACGTATTGGGGATCAGTATTACTTCTATGAAAAAGGTAAGCAAACCGGATTTACCTATGTCCGGGTCACCCAGGCCGCAGTAATCGCCGCGGAAATGAGGGGCATGCAGCTGCTGCTGGCTTTCCTACTTGGCGCTGCTGTGCTGATTAGCGTGATCTCCTCCCTGTTTTTCAGCATAAGATTAAACCAGCCGCTCCAGCGCCTTATTGCCGCTCTGGACCGAAATTCGGACAGCGGACCAGACAAATGGAGCAGTGTAAAAGAATTCGCCATGATCGGCGACCGCCTGAGCTCTATTCTGGAGAATAACCGTTATATTCAAAGCGACCTTGCGCAGAAGAACTCTCTCGTACGCCAGTACGCTTATATCCATAAAGTAAAAAATATACCGCTCAGCTCCTATCTGGCGGAGCTTGAGGATGCCCAGCATTCCGAGCAGCCTTATGTCTCCATTCTGTTCAAGGTGGGCTTCAAATCCCAGCCGGATGAATTCGGGCAGCATACCCTGTTATTATGGAAGCTAATTCAGAGCCTGTTCACTAACAGCAAAACCAATAGCGTTGCCATTCAGCCCGAGCAGGACCAACTGCTCTTGCTACTGTTCGATCCAGGTCCACAGAGTGGTATTCTTCAAGCGTTCGATACACTGAAGGAGTTGCTGGCTGTCGAGGAAACCCTTTACCTGACCATCGCGGTAAGTCCGGTGTATTCAGGAGAAATTCCATTTACCGATGCGTACAGCAATCTGTCCATGTTGTTAAAAGAGCGCAGGCTGAATGGGGAGACACAAGTTATTGTGGAGCCGCGCGCTTCTTCGTCAAATGCCTTCCATGTAAAGGTCACTTATGGGGAGGAACTGCACAACCTGCTGCAATCCGGCAATGAAGAGGCCGTATTCGCTTGGCTGGATCGCCAGCTGGAGCAACTGCAGCACAAGGATGCAGCCGCAGAAGACTTCCGCACATTTGCCATCGGCGCAGTCGAACAAATTGGCAAGACAGTGATGAAGCTGAATTTGACGCACATCGAATCTGAGCTTCGCTCTTCTCCTCCGGGAGAGGCATTTGCTGGTTTCCATTCCATGCAGCAATACAGAGAATGGCTTCAGGCGTTGGCTCAACCGGTACTTGCGGCAGTACGCAGCCAGCTGGAAACGCGTGATCCGGTTATCACCTTTGTGCTGGACTACCTGGATCATCATTATGGGGAAGACATTAATTTGAATATCGTCGCCGACAAGTTGAATTTAACATCGGGGTACCTCTCCAGTATTTTCAAGGAAAAGACTAACATCAACTTCAGCGAATATCTGAACAATCTGCGGGTTGAGCGGGCCAAAGAACTGCTTGTGAATGTAGATCTGCGAATTCAGGACATTGCGACACAGGTCGGCTATCAAAATGTGAATTCGTTCATCCGCATGTTCAAGCGTCGATACGGGCTGACCCCCGGAGAATACCGCAAGCGTCATGCGGGTGATGAGCCATTCATCTCCTCCAGCCATGGCTAACCAGATGTGAGCGGGCAAGAACCGAAGATTGTAAATACACCAGCGTCCGCTCGGAAGCAGGCGCTGGTGTACTGTCAGTTTACATTAGAATTTTGGACAGGTGCATAAGAGCCATCGAAGGAATTCGTTGTTCTTCAGGAATTTGTTCATAGAGCAGATGCCCTTTTCCCGCTTCAATCATTTGTTTGCGCATAGTAGCAATACGACCTTTACTATGATCAATAAAACGAAAATCCACCTGTTTCAAATTTTGCATTTCGGTCATACACTCAAAAGTTTCTGCCTTTATCCCCTTATGTATCTCTTTCAGTTCCAGCACCTCCAATTGATCCGCAGTCCACAGGTTCTCAATCTCTTGCAGAGACTTCATGAAATCCAGTTCAAGCTGCCGCAGATTTTTCATGTGCGAGAAGTCGCACAACCGCTCAATCTTGGGTAGCGAAAGGTGCAGAAAGACCAGATGATGTAATGCTCCTACTGCATCGATCTCGGTCAGATTCTTTACGGACGATAACCTCAGCATACGGATATTCGATTCAGCCAGTACTTCGAGTGAACCAGCCAATGTACAGTGATCGAGAGCCAAATACTCGATAAATGGTAAGTCTACAACAAAATCAAGCTGATCAATGTCACAGTTCAGGACGAGGGTGCTCAACCGAATGCAGTCCTCAATCGGCGAGATATCGGGAAATTTCCCGCTAAGTGCGAGGTAATTCAAGTATTTGTAATTCCGGATGAAGTTTAGGTTTTGCTTTTTGGGTGAGCGAATGTTCAGAAACTCCATCTTTTGCAGCGCACTCAATATACTCAAATCTTGTGTTTGCTTGAGATCCAGCTGCAAAGCGGTGACATGTTTTAAACCAGCAAGTGCCTCCAGAAACTCTTCTGAATACCGCCCCTTCACATCTGTATTGGACACATTTAAAATCAAATCGGGTCGTTTGGCAAACACATGTTCATCCAGTGTTCGCAGATCATGCATCTCGTCCAGCCCGACAACAAAGCTAATCGTAGCCCTGTTCCGCAGTTGTACGATAGCCTTGTCCATTTTATCCTCGTTCCAGGGAACTCCACTCATCGAAGCGGCCCACGGTTCGTTCATTACTGGTCACCCTCCAATTCTCTGATACTTATCCATGTCTAGCTTTCCTTTAATTGTAAATCAAGAAGAGTACATTGAGAAGTCGGATATTCGATTGCAATACTGTATTCTGCACTCTGTACTCGGTAACAACTGGTGTATTCATGAAAATGGGAAAGAGATAATCTTTTAAAATCCATAATGTTACATCTAAAGAACATTTATCCAATATAAAGAGATATCTATTTGAAAGAGGGGTGAAATCTGATGAATAGTTCATTAATAGGTCCTGGAACAGGACTTATTGCCATTGCTGCGGGTGTAATGATGATTGCTACTTCCAAAAACGAAAAGCGGATAGAAAACAGCTTCATCTACAAACACGGCTTTAAACCAGGCTACGAAGATAAAGCTCGCAGAACATCAATACTGGCGAATCGCGTCGCAGGGTTCGGTTTGATTCTGATTGGTCTAGCTGCGATCGGAATTATCTAATACCTGTTAGAAGCTTGAAAGCTCATTTCGTGGTTACTTATCACCTGAAAACTCTGCTATAATACCTCCAAGTGTTATTCCCCAAGGGGAGATCAGGATGGAGGATAATCATCATGAAGTTTGCTAAACGTATGGAACATTTCAGTGAGGGGATATTCACACGTTTGCTGGAAATCAAGAGGCAACGACTGAAGAATGGAGAACCTGTCATCGATTTAAGTGTAGGCACACCCAATATTCCCCCGGCCCAACATATCATGACAGCTTTATGCGAGGCAGCAGCAGATGCTTCAAACTATACATATGCTGTAAATGATCAAAGCGAATTGCTGCAAGCAGTCAGTGAATGGTACAAGCGCCGTTACCATGTTGAACTGAATCCGAAAACCCAAATTTGCTCCTTGCTTGGATCACAGGAAGGTCTCGCCCACATCTCTTTGGCGATCGTTGATGAAGGAGATCTGGTTCTTGTACCCGATCCTTGTTATCCGGTCTTTGCTGATGGACCTCTACTTGCAGGAGCCGAGCTGTATTATATGCCCCAAAAAGAAGAACATGGATATGTTATTCAACTTCAGGACATTCCTGAAGCTGTTGCGCGCAAAGCAAAATTCATGCTTGTATCCTATCCCAACAATCCGACGACAGCAATGGCACCCGATCAGTTCTATCTGGATCTAATTGATTTTGCCAAGAAATATGACATTATCGTTCTTCATGACAATGCATACAGCGAGCTAGTGTTCAATGGGAAAACGTGCGGTAGTTTCCTTGCTTATCCCGGGGCGATGGATGTCGGCATTGAATTCAACTCGTTATCCAAAACCTATGGATTGGCTGGGGCACGAATCGGCTTTTGTGTGGGGAACCCGGATGTGGTATCTGTGCTTAAAAAGTTGAAATCCAACATGGATTACGGCATGTTTCTTCCGATTCAGAAGGCAGCCATTGCTGCAATCACAGGGGATCAGAGTGAAGTTGAGCGGGTCAGAGATATCTACGAGGAGCGCAGAGATATTCTTTGCGAAGGATTCAGCAACCTCGGTTGGCATATTGCCAAACCCGAAGCCAGCATGTTCATCTGGAGTCGGATTCCAGACCACTACGATACCTCAGAGCAGTTTGCCATGGATCTGGTTACACAAGCGGGTGTAATCGTAACGCCTGGGAGTGCATTCGGACCTTCGGGTGAAGGATATGTGAGATTCGCTTTGGTTCAGGATAAAGAGACGTTGCAGCAAGCGATCCTATCGGTAGATAACAGTGGAATGCTAAGAGAAAAAACAACGAAGTTATAACACAAATGAAAAAAAACTATCATAATAAAATATCCCCTCTAGGTAAGCAGTGAGAAAAGAGAACATGTCTACATGAACTCAACACTGAAAACCAGAGGGGATTTTTTATTTAAGGATCGAATGTTTAAGCTGATTTGCGCCAGTTGGAACGATACATTAAATAAAGGAAATACGGCGTTCCAATGATTGCAATTAACAATCCGGATGGAATCTCGGTTGGTGCCATAATGGTCCTTCCGATTGTATCCGCCAGCACCAGCATCACTGCACCGACCAAAGCCGACAGAAACATCGACCGTCTTAACTTGTTTCCCGTCAACAGACGGACCATATGTGGGGCAATTAGCCCGATAAACCCAACCGTTCCCACACAGGCGACTGCACCTGCGGCAAGCAAAACACCAACGGTCATAGCCAGCAGACGCGTCCGACGAACACTCAAGCCAAGACCGGAAGCACTATTATCGTCGAATACCAACAGTTCGAATCTTCGCGCCAGCCACCACGCAAGCGGGATCAAAATCAACAGGAACACCCCAATGATCTTCACTTGATCCCACGTACGTGCATAAGTACTGCCTGTTAGCCAGATAAAACCGCTACTGCCATATACAGCGCCGCGAACAATCAGAACCTGAATGCCTGCGCCTGCAATTGCAGACATGGCGATACCCAGCAATACAACTGCGGAAGGATTGAGACCCTTCTTCCAGGACAAAGAGAATACGACTGCTGCAGCGAGCCCTGCCCCAACAATCGCCGCTATAGGCAGCAAGAACACCGGAAGACCAGGCCATAGGATGATGACCATCATCGCACCCAAGCCTGCACCTGACGATACGCCCACGATGGACGCGTCAGCAAGCGGGTTGCGAACGGCCATCTGAATAAGCACACCGCTGATCGCCAGCGCAGCACCTGCACCTGCGGCGACAAGAGTTCGCGGAATGCGAAGCTGCACAATGGCCGAGTATAGCCCATCCGATTGAAACAGGCTTGGCAGAAGATCAGCCATTGGAATGCGCATCCCGCCAAACATCGTACTAAGGAGAACCAATGCTAACGTTAGTACCGTAAAGATAATAGCAATAGGGCCGAATGCCCAGCGACGCGAACGTGCTCCTGTGCTCATTGAGGTAGACATGCCTGATCCATTTGCTGCCTTCATGCGTGTAAGTACAAGCCAGATTAGCCATGGTGCACCAATGATTGCCATCACGGCCCCTGTCGGCAACTCCAGACTGGAGTTATGAACCATCTTGGCAAGTACGTCTGCACCGACTAGCAGTGCTGCGCCCCACAAGAAAACACCAGGCAATAACAATCGATTTGAACGAATTCCACTCAATCGAACCAGATGAGGTGCCACCAAACCCACAAAGCCAATTGGCCCAATTACACTGACAATGACCGCAGCCAGCAACACAGCAATAATTAACCCCGTGGCACGGGCCATGCCTACTTTTTGCCCGAGTGAGGAAGCAGTTGATTCATCCAGTTCCAACATATCCCACTGCCGGGATAAAACCAGGGCAACGATCGTAATTCCAATGACCCAAGGCCATGCGTAAATTACACCGCTCCAGTCATTCTGAACAAGCGTTCCTGATCCCCATAGAAATAATGCCTGAGTCTCCTGAGAGAAGAAAATATGCAGCGCGCTTGTAAAAGAACCAAGTACCATCGATACAATCATGCCGGACAGCGCAAGTCGCACCGGACTTGACGTTCTCCCCCCGCCCATGAAGTAGGCTGCGGCAGCTGCCAGTAATCCACCGAGTACGGCGAAAAGGAAAGGCGATTGCTGCATCAAGCCTGGGAAAAAAATCGTTCCCAACACCACGACAAAATAGGCCCCCGCATTGATGCCGAGTGTGTCCGATGCCGCGAGCGGATTGCGTGTAATGGTCTGTAACAACGAACCAGCAACAGCAAGCGCCCCTCCAGCGAGTATACCGATTACTGTTCGCGGCATGCGCAGATCCCAGATCATATTATGTTCCAGTGTGTCCTGCCTGCCCATAAGTGAATCTACAACCGTATGGAGTGGAATTGAAGCTTCTCCATAACACAGGCTTACAAAAAAAAGCACGATGAGAGCGGTTAGACCGCCCCCATAAATGCTTAATGTACGCCAGTTAAACACTGGTCGGGAATGTTGGACCGAACTCATTGGGTAATCGCTCCAACAACCCCGTCAACCAGAGCTTTGGACGAGATAGGTCCACCAAACGTCCATGTTGTGCTATCCAGTTGATAAGTGCGTTTATCTTTGACAAAATTCAGACCTTTCCATACTGAATTGTCTTTCATTGCTGTGCCAAAAACGTCATCATCCGGTTGTGTGATGTAGATGAAGTTGCTGTCCTGAACAGCAGGCAAGGATTCAATACCTACCGTTGAGAAGCCATATCCTTCAATCTTGTCCGGCTGCCAGTCGTTAACCAGTCCAACCTTCGCCAACGTGCCAATTACGACAGCGTTATCGGTAAACATGCGAAGACTTGCTGCATTTTGATACGTAAATGCTTGTGTCAGTACATAATGGAATTCCGATTTGTCGGCAGCAGCAAGTTTATCTTTGGCTTCTGTATAGTGCTGATCGAGTTCATCGAGTACCTTCTTCGCTTGGTCTTCTTTTCCAAGAGCAACCGCGATATTGTTGAACGTTTCCGTCATTTTGTCATAATTATAGCCATCACCCGTATACAGGTCATATTCAAGCGTTGGTGCAATGGCATTGAGCTGATCATAGATATTCGAATTGGAATTGGCGATAATCAAATCCGGCTTCAAAGCTGCAATCGCCTCCAGATTTGGCTCGTCACGTGTTCCAACATCCGTCACCGTGTCATCCAAAGCTGCTTCGGAAGTCACATAGACTTTATAGTTGGCGTTATCTGCACTACCTACTGGCTGAACACCCAGTGCTACTACATCTTCCGTATATGTCCATTCCAGTGTAACAACTCTCTTAGCTGGTTTGTCCAGTTTGAGCTCTCCACCACTATGTTTAACTGTAACAGGACCTGCTGTCTCTTCAGTCGGCGTGCTGCCGGAAGAGGCATTTTCATTTGTATCTGTTGTGCTGCTGGCTTTACCGCAACCTGTCAGAGCAAGCGCCAAAACCGTCAGCAATAAAAATCCGTTTAAGCTTTTTTTCATATCCTACTTCTCCCCTATTTATATGTATTTATATGATAACAATTATCATTATCACTAATGGATTATCCCGTAGGATTGCGATTTTGTCAATTCAAAAGAGTTATTATTTTCATTTTGCAAAATCTTCACTGTCACAGCATAAACAGAAAAAAATGAAAGAACCCGCATTCAAGGCGGGCCTGGATCACATCGAGTCTTTTGAAATGATGTTAGAATGCACCGTACGACGATTTAACTCAACTGCATCGTTGTGATGCACGTATTATCTTCTTCATATGTAGATAACTGTGTCTCTGCAACCTTTCCATCATGCACCACACGAATGAGGTATGACTTATCTCTGGCTAACCAAAAATCCATAAAACCGTTGGAGCCGGCCTTCATCTCAGCATCCTTCATAAGCGTATTTCCTTCAGAGTCATGAATCGTCACAATGAACTTCTTATTCTTCATTTCGCCCTGACATCCGGTCAGGCTATGAATTGCACAAGGATGAGTCTGATCCACATAGGGTGCAATGGAAAGGAAAAACTCCTTTTCAGGCAAGTCGTAGGTTGTCGTTTGGTTACCTTTATCCGTGACGATTAACTGGGTGGCATTAATGGAAGCCGATTCCGGTGTCTCCTTGCCTGTACTGATATCTTCTACTAATTTCTTAATATTGGGTGCTTCCGCGTTACCTGCCTCTTCTGTCCCCACATTGTTTGCAATAAGGAACGTTCCCAGTACAATCACAGCAACAAAACTGACAATAATCCAAATGGCTTTTTTCATTAAGTCCTCATCTCCTTATCCTTCTTATTTCATTATAAGGGAAAATACACCAACATTTAAGTGAATAAACGCATACAGCTGGAATGTAAAGGTTTTGATATAAAAAATCCTGGAATACGATGGTCGACTCATGTTCTGCACGATACTAATGTAGTAACCTATCATGGCTTGTCCCTGTGCAATCCTATATAATAACCATAAATTATGGAAATCATTTCGAACATTTGAATCCATTATACGTGTCTAACTTATTCTAGCTTGAGGATCAGGAGGAATTTCCAATGAAGTGGTACCGTGTACATAAAGAAAAACCGAATACACCCTATTCTATCGACTGGAACGGATTAATACCGAAGCATATCGCTATTATGATGGACGGAAATGGAAGATGGGCGACAAGAAGAGGGCTGCCCCGAAGTGCCGGGCACTATGCAGGAATGCAGACGATGCGGGAAACGATAAGCATGTGCCACAAAAACGGGATTGCTTCGCTCACTCTGTACGCCTTCTCTACGGAAAACTGGAAAAGACCCAAGGAAGAGGTTGATTACATCATTAGTTTGGTGGTCGAATTTGTACAGGATACAACTGTTCAGGAACTGAATCAGAATAATATCAAAGTTAATTTTATCGGTGATATCTCAAAATTCCCAGAAGAAACACAGGAAGCGATGCGCAAAGTGGTGGAACTAACCCAAACGAACAGCGGGATGGCTGTGTATTTTGCGATGAATTATGGGGGTAAAAACGATATTGTACAAGCGATCAAAACGTACATCGTAGAAAATAATGAAGAAAACAAAGAAACCTCGGAAATCTCCGAGGCGGATTTTGAAAAGTTTTTGTATACCGGACTCAATCCTGCCCCCGATCTGCTGATCCGAACCAGTGGGGAGAAACGGTTAAGCAATTTTCTATTATGGCAAGCCGCTTATTCCGAGCTCTGGTTCACGGATGTGATGTGGCCGGATTTCAATGAGCAATTGTTATACGAATCCATTCTGGATTATCAGCAGCGCAAACAAAGAGCTTTAGACGATATCACACAGTAATATCAACTTGTTTTTGCCGATCCTGAGCTTAAATGACTTTTTAACCAGGGATGGATAATAGGGAGAACGGTGCTGGGCTGCATGGCTTTGGTGTGATCCATATCCGCTCCCTTGATGATTTCGACGGTCCAGCCGAGGTTTTCAAGAACGGATTTATGCTTTTGCAATCGTCCAGCGATATCCACCGTCACATTCCCAAATTTCTCACCGTACACAATCGTATCTTTCTCTCCTGCAAAAGCCAATCTGGGGATATTCAACTGAGTTTGAATACGTTGGTCATCGAAATCAATTAAACCTTGATACAAGGTCGCAAATTGTTTCGTTTGAGCCGGATCGATCTTTAACTCCAAGTTGTCCCAATCCAATTGATCCGGACTCAATTCTTCAGCTTTCATTAGGGTTTCTGCTGAGTGTATTTCTCCCGTTTCTTCATACTGCTTCAATGCTCCCTCATATGTCTTGATGGTCACTACTCTCATTTCCTCATACGGCCCCTCGTATGGCGGGAATCCTCCCATAATGAGACTTTCCATTCGGTCAGTCCGCAGGGCTAACTGCAGCCCGGCGAGAGCCAGCCAGGAGTATCCATAATAACTAAATCGATTCACATTCATCTGATCCGCAATTCGTAACAAATCCTGAGCGATATATTCGGGCGTAAAATGTTCCGGATGGGGATGTGCCATATAGTGGCCTTCATAATCAAAATGCAGGATCTGAAATTCATCGGAAAGTCCGTCGATAAACTTTGCACCCAATTCAGGATCAACCCCCCATAACTTTAGGGTTTCAGCTTCTTGTCCAGTTACGGACTTTTTGGATATGGGCAGCATTATGACACTACGATCTTGCGCTCCCGTCAGACCCACTTCAAGCTGCGAGCCATTTAACAATGTAATCATTTTCTGCAATTGAACCAGTCCTTTACTGTTGATATCCTCAGTGTATAACATAGATGCAATCTTTCGGTTTTCATTATAAAGTGTTGATAAAATATGGACTTTGGCGCGTTGTATGTTAGTGTAGCACTTGAAGGTTTTACTTGAAGCATGAGGAGAAGAAACATGAACCGAACATATACACCTGGGCAGATTGCCACAAGGCTGGATGTAAGTACAACTACACTGCGACGGTATGAAAAGGAGAACCTGATTCCTGACGTTCCACGGACCGCCAGCAATCACAGGTACTATACCCCTGTTCATCTTCAGGCGTTTGTCGCCATTCGTTTATTATTGAAAGGGTATGAGATTCCCGTTGCATATGAGGTTATGAGAAAAGTAAAACAGGGTGATACAATCGATGCCCTCTGACTTATAAACCAACAGCTGTACAACAGCCAACTGGAGAAGCAACGAATGGAAGACATATGGAAGACATATGGAAGATGGTGCAACAGGTGGATTTTGCTAACGATCGAAAGGTTGGAACGACGGAGGCGGTGACGATTGGAAAAGCTGCCGAAGCAGCCGGGGTCAACACTTCTGCTATCAGGCATTGGGAAACAGAAGGCTTGATTTGCTCCGAAAGAGACCCTAACAACGGTTATCGAATGTATACCCGAGCCGAATTAAGAAAGATATTGGTCATTAGCAGTTTAAGAAAATCCGTCTACTACATTGAACATATGAAAGAGCTTCTGAACACTGTCGGCACGCAGGATTATACACAGATTAATAATGCCTTCCAACTGGCTCTGCAAAAGCTTAACAGCCAACTGTCCCTGCAATTTGCAGGCGTGAAGGAACTTATGACATATATTGAATTATTTCAGGAACCACAGGGGTAACTTATTGGTTAGTTGAGATTGGATGTTTTAATAAAAAAAGCCCGACACATGTTCGAGAAATTATTCTCAATACCGGTCGGGCTTCTTACTGTTACTTCACGTTCTAACATGCTGATTTACAGGGTAGAAATGGCTTTGTTTTTCTCAAAGAACCTTGCATTATGGGACGATACTCCTGCCATATCGGAAGCGGTCGGCTCCAGATAGAGCTTGGCACTATTCACTGCGAGTACGGCATCATTAAATGCACCAGCAATCAGACGGACTTTGCTTCCATAGGTAATGAAATCACCTGCTCCGAAGATTCCCGGCTGACTTGTGCACATTCGCGGATCAACCGAGATACCGTAATCTTCACGTTCCAGTCCCCAATGGACCAGGTTACCGAAATCACGATCGTATCCATGACTTACAACCACTTCATCCACTTCAATTGGCATGATCTCCCCATTGTCTACATGGGCAAGTTCGACGCGGCCTATTTTGTCTCCTGTACCATATAAGCGCGAGATGCTGTAAGGAGTCAAGACTTGGGCAAAAGCTTTCATCTGGGCAACAGGCAGCTCATGTGCCGTAAACTCCTGGCGTCTGTGCACCACAATAACCTCCCGCGCCAATCCCTCCATTTCATTCGCCCAATCTATTGCGGAATCCCCGCCTCCCGAGATCAGCACACGTTTATCCTTGAATCTGGACAGATCCGTAATGGTATAGTGTAGATTCGTCAGCTCATACCGATTTGCGCCTTCAATATCCAGCTTCTGAACCTGCGTCATGCCTCTGCCTGCACATAACAAAATCGTACGCGTGTAATGACGCTCTCCTGTCTTTGAGGTGAGTACAAATACTTGATCATCGCGTCGTTCCATCTGAGCAATTTCCTGGCCGAATACAATGGTTGGATCGAAGGTTCTTGCCTGTCTTTCCAGGGAATCAATCAATTTCTCACAACGAATCGGATCAACTCCACCTACATCCCAGACCAGTTTCTCCGGGTACGTGCGCATAAATCCGCCCAATTCCTCTTTGGCTTCAATGATTTTGGTACGCATGGCTCTCATCCCGCTGTAAAATGCAGCATACATTCCTGCCGGTCCGCCACCAACAATCGTTATATCGTAAATGTCCAATTGCTGCTCTGCTTCAGTATTCATCTAGGGCACCAACTTTTCAACGACATAATCCAACAACTTGGCCGACCCAATAGGGCCCACACCTGTTACAAAATCACTCGTTTTCAGCGGAAAGACATGATTGTCTTTCACGGCGTTCAAGCTCGCCCACACTTTGCTTTCTTTCAGGTTATCCATGGATTGCTTCGTATCATAGCCTTTCAGCGTCCTGTCTTCTAGAAATATATAATCCGGGTTCATTTCCGGCAAAAATTCCAGGGAAAACTGGCTAAACCAATCGGTAGAGTCTTTGATGACTTCAGGGCTGTTCAGACCCAAAGTATCATAGAAAAAGACACTGCTGCTTCCTCCTTTGGGACCCATGAAACGGTAACGATTGTGCTCTACTCGAAGAACCAGCACGGTTTTGCCGCCGATGGCTTGAGAAATTTTCTCCTGTGCCTGCTTCGCCTTCTCATCAAATTCAGCCAGCACTTTGGCAGATTCCTCTGTCTTGTCAAAGACAGCAGCCAACTTCGGCATGGCAATCTGCATTTCACTGTTGGAATCCAGAGCCACCGTTGGAGCAATCTTGGATAGTTCATCATATACGCCTTGCTCCATACCTACGCCTGCGGTAACAATTATATCTGGTGACAACGTCAGCAATTGTTCATAATTATATTGATATTGTTCCGCTTCAATCATTTGGACCCCGTGTTCCTCAAAATAAGACGCACGATAGTCCGGTTCAATCTCCGGAACAAATATAACCATCTGCGGTGTAACGCCCATCTCGATCAAGTACTCGGCATAGATGGAATCTAGTACAAGCATATTTTGAGGATTCGTAGGAATCGTCACCTCTCCAAACTGATCCCGAACAACTTTCGTCTCATTTTTCTCTGCCGTTTTTGCTGAAGCTTCCACTTCTTTATCAGAAGAACCGGAACAGGCGGAAAGCACCAAACTTAGTGCCAACAGCACCATTCCCAAACCCTTAAACCTTCGTGACATGATCTACTCGCCCCTTATGTAATATTGATAATGATAATTATTATCAAATACTAGCAAATAGGAAGAGATCCTTCCATAGGAGATGGTGCGTATTTAGTTGGATTATTGTGCTCTACCATACATTGGTGACCAGACTATTCACAATTTCATTCAAAATCATTTGCTGTCCAATAATTCCACGGCCATCCACCCACAGGCGAGTATCCACGAGAAATACCCTGTTGTTTTTTACAGCCTTCAAGTCATTCCATTGAGAGCTCTCCACTAACTTCTTCATATTTTCTTGAGCACTAAAGTGCTGCATAACTCGTTTCTCCACAAACAGGTAATCGGGATTAGCTTTGGCCAACAAGTCGAGTGAGCAAGGATTAAACCACGCCTCCCCTGACTGCAGCGGCTGTGGCAGAGTTAAACGGAGCTGTTCGTACAGTAAATGGGACACCCCATTAGAATGACCACCCAAATATCGATAACCGAACGGTTCTACCCTCAGCACCATCACGGTAGAGGAAGATTGGACAAGATGCTGTAGTTGCTGCTGTGCTGCGTTCACTTCCAATTTCATCTGCATATGCAGTTTATGGGCTGTATCTTCTCGATGAAACACGCTTGCCAGTTGATGGAGCAGAGCCTCCACATCGTTATTTAAACCGGTTATAATGGGTGCAATTGTGCGCAGCTTTTGCTTGATCTCTTCTGTCCAAAAATTTCCCACAATCCATTCGGGCTGAACTTGCCGAATCTGTTCCACATCCAGCTCATATTGCGACACTTCCATCATCTTCACCTGATGCATGTCAAATAGTTCACGTAGATGTTCAGGCAAAAGCAAGGGAGTTACTACAACCGCATGTGGAATAACCCCCAAGTGAATCAACACTTCCGCACAAAGCGGGGAAAGACATACGATTTTACGCTGGGGTAGCGTTTGTGCATAATTTCTCGGGGACACACCCGTTAACTGTTTGAAACGACGACTGAAATAATGAGCATCCTCGAATCCGGTCTTCTTCGCAATGTCCTGAGATGTTGCCGTTGATAACAACAGCTCCTCTTGAGCACGATAGATCCGGTAATGAGCCAGATAATCCAGAGGCGGCTTTCCAAAGCGCTCACTGAATTTGCGGGAATAATGCCAGGGACTGATGCCTGCGATCTCAGCCAATTGCTTGCGTGTGATGACCTGTTCATAATGCTGCTGCATGTAATCCACAGTGCGGAGAATGCTTTGTTCCACGGTCGGTTCCTCTTCTAACAGCTCCCGGTATACATGTTGCAACAGTTCATACACCAAAAGCTGATTTCCTACACGGATTACATTGGGATTAGGAGAACCATCTCCATTCCAATGTTGGCTAAGACTCGCCAGTGTGCCACCGGTTAATTTTACTTTTTGATACGTGTCCCCTGACGGTACATGCCATTCATATTTCACTACTTCACCTCGGTCTGGGAACATCGCGTATGTATCGAACTGAACATGCCATCCGGCCAGATCCAGATTGCCACCCTCAATCACTTCAATCACGGTGTTTTCTTGCACTGCAACTAACTCCCCATAAGATACCTGAACCCTATGTCCATTAATATTCCAGATCGCTCTCCCATCGAGGATGAGTAGTAAAGCATGACTAGGAAAGTGATGCAGCTTGCCCGCCGTCATCCATTGGTCTGTCAGTGGCTTAGTTGACTTCCATTGAGCCATCCACTCTATGTTGTTGAGCATTTTTGTTATCCTTTCTGTGGCTGTCCTATTATTAACTCTACAATACACGAAAGCCCGCACCATCAGGTACGGGCTTTTCTTAATTTATACGTGTTTCCGTTCCTTTCCTATCATCCAATAGGTGAGCACACCTGACACACAGAAGGAAATAATCAAACCAACGCAGGCATGTAACAGATTCAGGCTCCCTTCCTCCATAAATAGCGGAATTTCCAGCAGACTTCCGGACCCACCCAATGCAACTGCTTTGACGGACATCAGCCCGAAATACAGTCCTCCTGCAGCACCGCCCAGCAATGCCGAATAAAAAGAGGCCCTCTTTCTCATATTGACCGCATACATCGCAGGCTCTGGGGTACCTAATAAAGCAGTTCCTGTTGCCCAGAAAGCCAGCTTCCTGAATTCCCGCTGTTTGCTTCTTAGCCCAGTAGCGAGTGAAGCTCCTGCTTGTGCAACGAAGGCAACTAACATGACAGGGAGAATGAGGGAGAAACCATTAACCATCAATTCATTGATTATGATAGGTAAAAGCCAGTAATGTAATCCAGCGATCATCATTAGGGAATAAACCGCTCCCAGCAGCATAATTGCTACAATCGGGGCATCATTCAGTAGTGAATCTACCACATCCGGTAAATGCTGATCAATCCAAGTACCAATTGGACCGAGTATCATTAGAACCAGTGGAACTAGAATCAGAAACGTCAACAATGGAGCAAGAATTCCTTTAAAAACTCTTGGGCTTTTTTGCTCAACGACTTTATCCAGATAGGACGCCGCATATATCGTCAAAATCACCCAAATTGAAGCTGAAAAAAAGATCGCTTGTGACACAATGGGTACACCCATAAAATGAACATCCTCTTCACCTGACAATAAAGCGGTCATTTGCGGGTAGAACATTAGTCCGCCAATCGCTGCGGCAACATAAATATTGCTTTTTAACCGATAGGCTGTACTGATGGCTACCAGGATTGGCAACAGATAATATACACTATCTCCAATGGATTTAAATATCAGGAATGTCTGACTATCCATCAGTGAGGATTCGTTAAATAACGTAATGACGGCTAGAACAATCTTGAGCACTGCAGCTCCCAGGATGGCGGGCATCAGAGGCCTGAACACATCGGAAATAAAATATAACAATGATTTTTTACGGGTACGCCTTGTTTCAGGCAGTGCGTCCCCTTCTGCTTTCCCCACTCCCATGCCCTGTAGCGTATTATTTAGTTGGGAGGACTCGTCCTCATATGCTATGGAGCAATAATCGCCTGTTATACGAATATCGGCGCCAAGATCCAATACATCAGATACTGATAGATCCATTCGAGTACGGTCACGCAATGTCAGCGTTGTGGTATCCATGTCATGCTGCACATGACGAATATTTTCCTTTCCCCCTGCGAGTTTCAATAGTGCTTCGATTTGCTTGTCATTCATATGTACCTTCTCCTTATGCTGCGGTAAACCCGAGTTTTATGATATGCCCTTATCTATATACACATTTCCATGAAAAAACTTCAATAGGATAAAAAAACTAATTCCCCTTTTATTTCATGGTTTTTGCGCAAGGTACAATGACCTAATCAAAATAAACAGCAAAAGTATATCCAACACACCGCATAGCAAACGAATGAGATTCACCAGACGCGGAGATTCTACCTATGGAGTTCATAAATTTGATAAAGTTTCACTGATTCTTAGACGCCTGCAAGGTTATATACACAAAGAAATCTAATATCTGAAATCTATGATCCAAGGAGCTGGTCATTTGCAATATTACAGACATAGTGCAGAGGAGACACTTCAGGACGTTCAGAGTTCCACTAATGGGCTCACAACCTCTGAGGCTGAGAAGAGACTGCAGACGGAAGGCTATAACGAGTTAAAGGGAAAAGCTGCAACCCCCATCTGGAAGCTATTTATTGAAAATTTTAAAGATCCTATGGTTATCGTGCTGCTGATCGCGGCCGCTGTTCAGATCGTCCTTGGACACCTGATCGAATCGCTAATCATTTTTCTCGTCATTCTGTTAAATGCGGTAATCAGCGTTGTGCAGACCAAAAAGGCCGAAAGTTCTCTGGATGCACTCCGGCAAATGTCTGCTCCCGAAGCCAAAGTCATTCGTGACGGGCAGAAAAAAACGATTCCCGCGCGGGAACTTGTTCCCGGCGATATTGTCTTGCTGGATGCAGGGGATTATGTCCCGGCAGACGGCCGTATTTTGGAATCAGGCAGCTTGCGCATCAATGAAGGTATGCTGACAGGAGAATCCGAAGCAGCGGAGAAACACACAGATGCCATCCCAGAAGAAGCTCCGATCGGTGACCGTCGCAATATGGCATTCAGTGGATCACTGGTGGTGTATGGTCGGGGTACGCTCGTCATTACGGGTACAGCGCTGAAAACGGAAATCGGCAAGATTGCCGAATTAATTGAAAATGCAGAGGCGAAGGAAACTCCGTTGCAACGGAAATTGGAATCCTTTAGTAAGAAGCTTGGCTTCTTTATCCTAGGCTTGTCGATTCTTATTTTCGCCATCGAAGCAGGACGTGTCTGGCTAACTGAAGGAACGGAAAATATCGGACCATCCATTGTGAATGCCCTAATGTTCGCAGTTGCCGTTGCTGTCGCTGCCATTCCAGAAGCTCTTTCCTCCATCGTGACGATTGTATTGTCTCTGGGAACGAATAAAATGGCCAAGCAGCACGCCATCATCAGACGTCTTCCTGCCGTGGAAGCCTTGGGTTCTGCCAGTATTATCTGTACTGACAAAACAGGAACGCTCACTCAAAACAAAATGACCGTGGTGGACTATTACATTCCCCATGGCACAAAAGATCAATTCCCCGATGATCCCAAACAGTGGTCTGCAGAGGAACGGCGTTTGTTACATATTGCAGTACTCTGCAATGATTCGAATATTAACCAAGAAGGCAAGGAACTTGGTGATCCCACCGAGGTAGCGCTCATCGCCTTCAGTAACCGGGTGAACAAGGATTACAATGAAATTCGTGACCAGTTTCCGCGTGAAGCCGAGCTTCCTTTTGACTCGGATCGGAAATTGATGAGCACTGTGCACACATTTGAAGGACAGACGGCTTTGCTGACCAAAGGTGGACCGGATGTGCTGTTCAGTCGCTGTAGTCATGTATTTATGAACGGTGAAGTTCAGCCATTGACATCTGAGATTCGCACGCAGTTTGAAGAAAAGAATGAAGCTTTCTCCAAACGGGCCTTCCGTGTGCTAGCCTACGCCTACAAAAAGTTTGATGACAAAAATCAGGTCACGGTAGAGGACGAATATGATCTAACACTTGTTGGTCTGACAGCCATGATTGATCCACCGCGTGAAGCGGTATATGGTTCCATCGAAGAATCCAAGAAGGCAGGCATTCGCACGATCATGATCACTGGCGACCACAAAACAACAGCCCAAGCGATCGGTATTGATATCGGACTTGCAGGCCCGGATGATCTGGCCCTTACCGGAGCAGAGCTGGACAAACTGTCGGATGAAGAACTCGATCAGCAGCTCGAACATATCTCGGTGTATGCACGTGTATCTCCTGAAAATAAAATCCGCATCGTGCGTGCGTGGCAACGCAAAGGCAAGATTGCAGCGATGACCGGAGATGGCGTCAACGACGCACCTGCACTGAAACAGGCAGACATCGGCGTAGCGATGGGCAGCGGGACGGATGTCGCGAAAGACGCGGCAGCCATGATTTTGACGGATGATAACTTTGTCTCCATCGTGAATGCAGTCAGTGTAGGGCGTATGGTATTCGATAATATCAAAAAAGCCATTGCGTACCTGTTTGCAGGAAATCTTGGGGCGATTATCGCCATTTTGTTTGCACTTGTAGTCGGCTGGGTGAACCCATTTACGGCCCTCCAGCTGCTCTTCATCAATCTGGTAAATGATTCCCTGCCTGCTATTGCACTGGGTACGGAAAAAGCTGAACCGGATGTCATGCGGCGGAAACCGCGGGATATCAACGAAGGTATCTTTGCCGGCGGAACATTGCAGGCTGTCATTACACGTGGTGTTCTGATCGGGGTGGCTGTTATCGTGTCCCAATATATTGGACTTGGGATCTCGGAGGAAATGAGTGTGGCAATGGCCTTCACGACCCTGATTCTGGCACGGAGTCTGCAAACTTTTGCAGCGCGCTCCAACACACAGACGATTTTCCAGGTCGGCTTCACCACTAACAAATATGTCCTCGGCTCCATCTTGGTTTGTCTCTGCCTGTATGGAATCACGCTGATTCCAGGGGTTCGCAGCATCTTCGCCATCCCGGCAGCCTTTGGCTGGAATGAGTTCCTTATCGCAGGGGGACTTGCTCTCGCAGCGGTCATTCTGATGGATGTCATCAAGTGGATTCGCAATCGTGGCACACCAGCTACTACGTCCTAAAAATAATCAGATGAAAATGCTCATGTGCAAAAACGACGTCCTGGGTCAGGACGCCGTTTTTGTTTAACCACCCAATGAATTCGTATGACATTATTGCCATATACATAGATTGAGCGTAAAATGGTTTATTGAATTCATAGACAGGAATGGTTACGTGAAAGATAAAATTGTAATGCCTCTCTGGACTTGCTGCCTATTCATCGTTGTGATGAATACCACCATGTTTAACGTCTCTTTACCCGTTATTATTCATGATCTTCAGATTACATCAGACCTGGGGTCCTGGGTCATTTCAAGCTACTCCATTGGTTATGCCTTGTCGACGGTGATTTACAGTCGATTGTCTGACCGTATTCCGGTACGCAAATTGTTGACGGTGGGATTGCTTATTCTGGGCTTATCTTCATTGCTGGGATTATTTGCGCACAGCTTTGCGATCCTTTTGCTGACACGTATTTTGCAATCTGCGGGTGCAGGAGTCATGGCCGGGCTTGGACTTGTCATCGCGAGCCGTTATATCCCAGTGGAACGACGCGGAGCTGCCATCGCACTGATCTCATCAGGAAGTGCCATGGCGTTTGGGCTTGGTCCCATTGTCGGCGGACTCATTAGTGAGTACTGGGGCTGGAATGGACTTTTCGCCATTACGGTGCTTGTCCTGCTTGCACTGCCCGTACTGCTCTATTTTCTCCCGCGTGAAACGGCCAAACTGGAGAATCCTTTTGATATGATCGGTGCTGCATTAACCGTGATTAATGCAACCACCCTTCTGGTTGCCATTACTCAGCAGTCTTGGTTATGGCTGGCCATCGGTGTCATTTCACTTGTTGTGCACATCGTGTATATTCGCAGGGCGAGCCTTCCTTTTGTGAATCCACATGTATTCCGAACACCCGGGTTTACCCGGCTACTGATCATCGGCTTCTGTGTTCTGGTCGTAAATCTGGGGAATCTATTCCTGATGCCGCTAGTGCTCGCTGATCTGTTTGGACGCTCGTCACTGGCTATTGGTCTGCTGATTGCTCCTGGAGCCATCGTCTCGGCATTCTGTACCCGTTTTGTAGGTCGCTGGATCGATCGTTATGGCAATATACGTTTTCTGATGATCGGACACATTTTGCTTGCCGCAGTGCTTGCTCTGTTTATGCTGGGACTGAATCAGTCTGCCCTGATCATCACCGGAGGATATCTCTTCTTCTCCCCGGCACTCTCCGCCTCCATAGCTTCACTGAATAACGAAGCGTCTCGGGTGCTGCCCAAAGCGCAAATCGGTTCCGGTATGGGCTTGCTGCAGTTGATCCAGTTTTTTGGCGGTTCGGTATCCGTAGCTGTCTGCGGGCTTATGCTGCACGGCATTCCGGGTGTTCCGGTAGAGGAAGCCTATCATTATGTATATGGGTGTCTGCTTTTAGTCTGTCTGATCTCGCTTGTCATCGTGGTCTGGCATAACAAAGCTGCACGATCGAACTCTACGGCTACAATGACTGAGACTGGATAGGTTGTAAACTAGGATGTATTCTATATCATTCAATCACAACATTATTTATTCAATTGAGTAAAAGGCTCGCGCATAGCGCGAGCCTTTTGTTGTTCACCCCATTATTCAAACGGTGAATCACTCAACTGGATCACTCGGTCTGGTTTTTAAACAAGCTATGAATGCATTGAAGTTGGCAGCGATCTCACGTACATTTTCCTCCAGCAGTTGCTGGGCTTCCTCCGGGGTCTCTGATTCACTCTCAGCATCTTCACGCACTATCGCCTCTTCATGATCCATAACCAGTACGGCAGGAGATTCTGAATTCTTTCGGTAATCCAATAAATAGTTGTTGCCGCTGCTGACACTCCAAGCAAACGGAATAATCCGGCGTGGATCGGGATTCACATCATCTACCAGATTGTTGTTATTTGCAATGAACTGATGATCGAGAGCGGAGAAACGAATTTCCCAATCGACAACCTCTCCATTTTCAATCATATCAAATGCTTGAACGCCAGACTCCTGCTGAAACTCCAGATATTCGTGGGGAAACACAATACCGTAATGCTTCTGAATGTTATCGATATTCAAGTTATTCAAACTCTCCCTCCGTACAGCCCTGTCGTACCACATCATTTCCCAGCCAATGCTGCCTTCCAGGCCTCCTCCACCGCTACAGGAGCTTTGCTGCTACTCTCGCCGCCGCCCTCCTCCGTCCAAAGCGGTGGATAATATGCAAATACTTGTCCTGTCTGAAGCTGCCCCATGTCGTTTTGCCAACCCTTCCAGCGAAAGGTCTGATAGTACTGCTCCAGATCACCGTTAGCCAACCAGTTGATGAAGCCTGAATAAGCCAGTTCTGTCGATTCCCATTCCAGCGTGTCAGGGGCAAAATAGTATACATGTCCCGTACGGCCATACTTGCCCATATCCATTCCGAAAAATCCACCCGCGGCATCGTAGGCGACGATCATCATGCCTTCCAATGCGGGTACACACAGCTTGTCTCCCAAACCATTCCAACTGGTCAGACTCCCAAAGATGCGGTCACCACCCGATCCAAGTAACGTAATCCAGCCATCATCCAACAGGATTCCCTCGGTCTCATAGGCAACGGCTCCCAAATAGGATTTGGTGCTTACTTGGAGGCGATAGAGCGCATCCTCTCCGACCTCCCGCTGTGCAGGAATATAGGTGTATTTATTTTGTCCATGGTCCAACAGCTCCTTGAGTTCCTCCCAAGCGTGATGTTCCCGATCCACTAATTCGTTTGCAGATAGTTTATGCATGATCACTCGCCCCTCTCCAACCTTTAACATTACATATCGTTCATTTCCAATAGCTGATCGTGTTTATTCCGACTTGGCGAAGCCCCTCAACGCTTCAGGGTTCATAATAACTATTTTTTGATTTTGCATTTGGACGACATCCTGCTGCTGCAAATCCTTTAACAATATGCTTACCGTTTCCCTCAGAGTTCCAACCATATCTGCCAGATCCTGATGAGTCAGTCTCAAATTAATGATGGTCCTTTCCTCTTCCAGTGCACCGAATTTGGTATACAGTTTTTGCAGCGTCAGCATTAATCGTGTCTTGGCATCATTGATTTTCATCTCATGCAACTTCTCATTAGCCAGAATCAGACGATCAATCTGAAGCTGTAGCAAACGGTCTTTAACACCTGGATATTGGGCAATCAACTGTTTGAATACCTTACCGTCAATGGTACAGACCACACTGTCACGATGGGAAACCACGGATAACATCCTTTCCTTGATGGGATCGACAAGTTCCATATCTCCAAAGACATCGCCCTGTCCCAGCAAATCGACTGTATGCTCTCTCCCCTGTGTCGTTCTATACACTTTGATGACTCCCGATAACACAATATAAGCATGATGGCTCGGTTCACCTTCATCAAAAATCCGCTTGCCTTTGGGGTAAGATATCGTTCGGAATAAAGGACGGATTCCTTCAAGTTCTTCCGGATACAAGTCTCTAAACAACGGAATATCTTGCCATAATGTCATGTTGTCCATAAGCTTCCTTTCTGTACCTCGGATGATCGTATGCTGGCATACAGCACCTCTTCACCAGCACTGTTATAGTAGGTTACAGCACACGATGCCACAATCAAACCACCTATTTCCCACAACCAGTATGTCCACTATTTTGTATAACGAGGAGAGATTATCATGAGAATTAATCTGGATGGGCTGGGTTTAACCGAGACACCGGAACATGTATGGGATGCTGAAAATTTGCTTGAACTAAGCCTCTATAACAACCGAATCAACACAATTCCCGATCAGCTGTTCCAACATACTGAAATTGAAGTTTTGAATTATGCAGGAAATGAAATTGAGACTTTGCCAAGCCTTATCGGCCGCCTTGCTCATTTGAGAATGCTGGATCTTGGACATAATCGTCTCGAACAGTTGCCCAAAGAAATTGGACAATTAAGCTCGCTGGATACGTTCCTCTACCTGAGCAACAATCGATTTACAAGTCTTCCTGCAGAGCTGTGTAACCTCAAGTCACTTCGATATCTGAATGTTACAGATAATCAGCTTCGGGAGCTCCCAGCAGAATTAGGCAATCTGAAGAACCTCATTGAACTTCGTTCATATTATAACAAACTGGAATCACTTCCCGAATCGCTTACCGAGCTCAGCCAATTGAGAGAACTTCACGTATACGGTAATCTGCTTACTCACCTGCCTCAGGGAATAGGCCACCTTACTGAACTTCGCATATTGGATTGTAACAACAATCGGATTAATGAATTGCCTCACTCTATTCAGGACATGAAAAAATTGAGAAAGCTAAGCCTCAGAACAAATAGAATAACCCATTTGCCTTCAGAAATCGGTGCACTTAGCAGCCTGATTGAGCTCGATCTGAGAGATAACGATATGTCGGAGATTCCGGAATCCATCCTGGAGCTGGAGCATCTGGAGAAGCTTGATCTCAGGTGGAATAGTAATCTGAGATCTACTTCCTGCTTAACTATCCTCGAGCAAAGAGGTTGTGTGGTTTATAAATGAACATTATAACCTTCTGCATGAAAGGACCGAACGAAGGATAGAATCATCCTGGATTTCTCGACTTCACACTTCCTCCACATGCTTCACCCATATATGTTTGTAGTCAATTTTTCCCCATGCATTTAAGGCAATGCCTTCAAGCATGGGGTGATGCTGAGCTCTCTGAAGACTGTGATACAGAAAGATGACATTCGATGAACTTTTGAGCTTTTCCTGAATGTCCAAAAGCTGCTTCATTCGCTCGTCCGGGCTCGGTTCTCTCATGCATACTGTTAACTTGTCATCCACATATGCGGTCAATTCCGGGCTGAGGTGATTACGCAGGAAACTGAAACGGGATTGATACAGCTCCAGCAGGGTAAGGTCTGCCTGCTCACCAAGTACTTCTCCAGCCATGACCAGATCGGCCTGTGCCAGCACTTGGGGGTCAGCCAGATGCTCAATCGGGAGCTTCACCACATTCAGTTGTACCCCCATCTCCTTGCATCGTCTGCTAATCCACACAGCCGTTTTTTCATTCTCCAACCATTCATACGTGTAAAGGTTTAGAGGCTGACCGCCATATTCGGATCCCTGAATCCGTTTTTTTGCTTCATCCAGATCAGAACTCCCTGCGTAATCCTGCTGCGCTCCACTGAGTACAAACCCCTCCGATGCACACTGCCTGAGACCACCCAGTTCCTTAATCATTCGTTCCCGATCCAATCCCAGATCCATGGCCTGACGAAATAAAATATTCTGCTGAATCCCTGCTTTGTTCAGGTTAAAGGTCAGGTAGGTGCTGCCATTCTCCAACTGGCTGAGAGAGGGTTCACTCGTTGATTCTCTACTCGCACCCGAATATAACAGCTGCATATCCCTGCTTGTCCTGTGTGACCCAGGCTGTCCTTCATAGTCCGGCCACACCCACATCTCAATCCGATCCAGATGAGGACGCCCTTCAAAGTAATGGCCATTCGCTTCCAGAACAAGCAGAGATTCATTATTTTTGATCATGCGGAAAGGACCCGTGCCAATCGGCAGTGCTGAGAAACATGCAGCTTTGTCGGGACCTCCCAAATCTTCAGGCACGATCGAACAGCGATCCGTACAGAGAAAAGCTGGAAATACCGCATTGGGCTGGGCAAAATAAAAATCAATGCAATATCTCCCGGGAGTCTCTATAGCTTTGATTAAAGAAAACATCCATTCCGAGGATGTCCTTCCTGACATGCGTTCAAATGTAAATCTCACATCCTGTGCAGTCATTTCCTGACCGTGGTGGAACCGTACTCCCTTACGTAAGTAAAACCGCCACCGGGATGATGAGTCGTCCCATTCCCAATGATGAGCTAGTCCAGGAAGAATACGTTTTTCCTCCGGATCGAATATGAGGAGTGTATCGAAGATCTGCCTTACCCAATGAGATTCAGTACGCCGCTGAACCCACGCAGGGTCCAGATGAGGGACCGGCCGGTAAAAGGGAAAACGCAGTACCTCCCGTTCCTCCCCATCGGTGCGCAAGATGCCCAGCTGTCGTTCCAGCCAATCGGTGAAGTCTTCCTTCATTCGCTGCGTACCGGAAGAATCAATTAAACGCCATGCTTCATTGAGCTGCTCATTCTCCACAAGCTGCTTCGCTTTGGCTGCAAGCAGATCCGACACCGATACGTTAAAAGACATTCGGGATACATTGCCTCTTCCTCGACCGGGTATCCATGTCAAATAACCGGATTCCGTCAATTTGTTCAGCACAAGCTGTGCATTACGCCTCGAACAATCCAGCAGTTCAGTGACCTGTTCCATCATGACTTCAATCATTTCCTGCTCAGGCACACCCTCAAAGTGAGTGCGCAAGATCAGATAATGCTCTTCTGCGTCCATCTTCACCCTCCTAAAAGGCGAAGTCGACTTGGTGAATGCTTCGCTTTTTCTTCCTCTTTTGCAAAAGTATAATGGACCTCATTACCACACGTAAAGAGGAGAGTGTTATCCATGTCTGAAATCAACGTACACGCCACACCTACCACCACACTCGCCACATCCGTATGGAGAAATCCAAGCTTCATCATTCTGTTTGCTGCCAGCGGCATCATTGCTCTTGGCAATCAAATCTATGAATTGGCTCTGCCTCTTATTTTATATGAACTCACAAAGTCTCCTGTAGCGATGTCCACCATGCGTGGCATTGAATTTCTGCCGAACCTGTTTCTAGCCATGTTTATCGGTGTACTGATGGACCGGGTGCATAAGAAATGGTGGTCTATTGGCTCCATCGTGTTACAGGTTATCCTTCTGCTCGCGCTGTTTCTGTCTTTTCAATATGGTCAACCTTCCATTTATGTACTCTACGGATGCGGTTTTATGCTGATGACACTGAGTTATGTTTTTCGCAATGCATCAGCTGGCATGATCAAACAATCGGTGCCTACGCCACTACTAACGTCAGCCAACGCGGCTTTGGGTTTCACCACAACGTTAATTACCATTATGGGTGCCGCCCTATCCGGAATGCTGTTGATGTTATCCAACCTGCATACGGGGCTATTAATTACGGCCATTCTGCTTGCAGTATCCTGTATCATTCTAATACCACTGCACTCCGCACCTGTGTCCAGAGGAACATCTCCTCAGGGCTTCTGGGTAGACTTTAAAGAAGGCTGGATCGAGCTGCGTCGCAACCATATGTTACTGGTTATCAGCATTACGGTCATTTTTCTCAATGCCACCTATGGTATGGTGGATGCAACCGTCATCTTTTATGCCAAAGACACTTTGCAACTGCGTAATCTGGAGCTTGGACTTGTACTATCTGCTGCTGGGGTAGGTGGTTTGATCGGCAGTCTGGTGGTAAGCTCCCTGCGCCGCAAATATTCGGCTGGCGTGCTGATTGTGGTGACCACACTGCTTCAAGGATTCGCCTTTCTGATCCTTGGTTTGTTCCACTCAACCTACGGACTTGCAGTGGGTCTGTTTCTATCTGGTATTTTCCAAACCATCAGCACGATCTGCATCTGGACATTCCGCCAGGAGTCCACGCCACATCACATGATTGGCCGGATCAGTGGGATTACCGGGTCTCTGTTCAAGCTCGGCATGCCCCTGGCTATATGGGGAAGCGGCTGGATCTCCGAGCTGTCCAATCCTGCGTTGGTGTTCGGTATAGCTGCGGCAGCGAATTTCATCATTTTTATCTGCTGCCGCTACAGTGTACTCTGGGACCGAAAATAACGATCAACATATACAAACAGGTGGCGAGATCATACTCACCACCTGTTTCGTTTCTAAGTACCTCTCCCCATTGTGGAATTCTATGAGCATCTTACGCCTTATTTCACCATTCAAATCTGCTATAATCGAACTTCATAGTCAATTCATGAGGAGGAATCAACTTGTATCGTATTACTACAATTGCACTCCTGGCCCTGATCCTGTTCGCAACCGGTTGTCAGAAGGATGAGACTTCATCCGTCCCTTCTCCCGAGGCTGTGCAGGTACCGGATACCCAGAAGATGTATTACATATCACCACAAGGAAACGATTTGAACAAAGGAACCATTCAAGCTCCCTGGAAAACGTTGCAGCATGCTGCCGACCATGCTCCCCCGGGAAGCACCGTTTATTTGCGGGAAGGTGTCTATCACCAAAAAGTCAAAATCACTCGAAGCGGTAATTCCTCCGGCAATCCAACCCTGTTTTCCAGCTATCCGCAGGAGAAGGCCATCATTGATGGTGAAGGTCTGTCGGTACGCGGCATAGAGGGTTTGATTGAAGTCGAAAATGCCAGCTATATTACGATTCAAAATCTCGAAATTCGCAACTTTACAACCTCACTTCGGGGACAAGTGCCTACTGGAATATATGTTCACGGGTCAGGAGAGCACATTCAACTCCTGGGCAACACCGTTCATTCCATTGCCAATAATGCTAAACCTTCAGGACCCAATTTACAGGGCAGGGACGCCCATGGAATCGCGATTTATGGTACGGAGCATCCCCAAGCATTACGGGATATTATCATCAAGGATAATGAACTGTATGATCTCGTGCTAGGTTCAAGTGAGTCACTCGCAGTCAACGGGAATGTGGATACGTTTGCCCTACTAGACAATACGATCCATGATACCGACAACATCGGCATTGATCTGATTGGGTATGAAGGAACTTCCGAGGACGACACTTACGATCAGGCGCGAAACGGGATTGTACGGGGAAACGAAGTCTATAATATTTCTTCCAATCTTAATCCGTCTTATGGAACGAACCTCCCCAATGATAGCAATTCTGCCGGGGGAATCTATGTAGATGGAGGCAAAAATCATATCATCGACCACAATCGGGTATATCGTAACGATATCGGAATCGAGATTGCTTCGGAGCATGCCGGGCGTTCCACCAGCCACATTACGTTGCAGGATAATCTGATTTTTCATAACAGGCTTACCGGCATCGCCATGGGCGGCTATGATGAGGAGCGCGGTTCTACGGAGGACAGTACGATTATGTACAATACGTTAGTGGATAACGACCTGCTGGATGCAGGCAATGGGCAGTTATTCTTGCAAGCCCGAACGAAGAACAATACGTTCAAACGAAACATTCTCGTATCGGGCAGCTCTGACGTGCTCATTTACAATGAATACACCAGTAATTCGGGGAATGTGTTTGATCACAATGTGTACTACTCCTCTGCACCACAAGAAGATACGCTTTGGGTATGGAAAAACACGGAGTATTCCGGCTTCACCCCCTACATGGAGGGATCACGAAATGACGCACATTCATTGTATGTAAACCCCGAATTTATGGATGAGGCCAACGAAGACTTCACTCTCCAAGCTGGTTCTTTCGCCGAAGGATACGGCTACCTTGCACCGCGATAATGATTACGGAAGAAGAACAACCAATTCAAGTCAGCTGTCCCGTTTCAAACAAAATAAAAGAGCTTGCGCATAGGGGCACTTCCCTTATGATGCAGGCTCCTTAATGTTTTCCTGTTTAACTGTTTAACCCAGCCCTTAATTTCTTACAAGCTCGGCTACATGGGTCACCCGATTTCGCCCACCCGTTTTGGAGGCATAGAGCGCTTTGTCCGCTTTTTGAAACAAAGACTGATCTGTATCTTCCTGCGAAACCGTAGCTGCGCCAATACTCACTGTAATGTTATACTCGCCCCAATCGGCGGAATCTACCTGTGAACGATATCTCTCCGCTGTAGCCACAGCTTGCTCTCGATCACAATTCGCAAGAATAATGACAAATTCCTCTCCGCCATAACGCGCCACCACATCCGTGCTCCGTGACACCGATTGCAGCAGGCCTGCCAGATTGCCCAGCACCAGATCTCCAATCGGATGTCCATACGTATCGTTGATGTTCTTGAAATGATCAATATCAACGACCAGAAGGGAGAAAACACATTGAGTTTCCCGGAAGAGTGCCAGGCTTTCCAGCATTTTATCCTGAAAAAACCTGCGGTTCTTGAGTCCGGTGAGCAGATCCGTCGAAGCCATCGTCTCCAACTGATCATTCACTTTGATTAACGCCTGCTGCTTCACCTTATATTCTTCGTGCAGTCGTTCAAGTTCCTTGTTCGCATCATTTGTGGCTTGATACAGTTCCTGAAGTTTCGTCTTGGTGTTCATTATATCCTTCTCATGTTCAATTCGCTTACGCATCACCACAACCACACAATCTACTACGCTTTCCCCATCGCGAGTTTGGCGAATCCCGTTAAGCAAAACTGGGACATCCTGCTGATCACTGGTGCGAAACGTAAAGTACATCTCGTCCACATGTCCATATAACTGAATATAGGGATAGAAATACGTATGAAAAAACAGCTTGTTGGTCACCGACATAGTCGACTCAATATGCCGTCCCAATAGCTCATTGCGTTCATACCCTAGCATGGTCAGCAGGGTTTGATTAATCGTTTTTATGATGCCCGAGTCAGAAATGGAGAAGTATCCACAGGGTGCCATATCTAATTGTATATCCATGGATTAACTGCCTTTCCTCTCATTTTACTTTACACGCTCTGCAAATACTCTTTAATGAAGCGGCTTGTCTCTTCAGGCTGACTTAAATGTGGATAATGCCCCTTCGCCGTCATCTGTTGAAGTCTACTGTTCTTCAGATGCGCATGCAAGTAATCCCCCACTTCAACGGGAGCGATGCTGTCATCCGAGCATTGAAGAATGAGCGTAGGTACCGAGGCACGCTCCAATTCATTCCGACAATCCGAGAAAAACGTCACCTCCGCAAATTGTCTGGCAATATGCGGATCTCTCGAACAGAAGCTTTTTTCCAACTCTTCCGTCAGCTCTTTCCGTTCCGGATTCTGCATAACAATCGGAGCGAGATAGCTGGCCCAACCAATAAAGTTCATCTGCATCATTTCCAGCAGCTCATCAATGTCACGCCGATCAAATCCGCCATAGTAACCCGGAAGATCGTTTACATAACGCGGGGAAGGCCCCAGCATGACGATTTGCTTGAAATATTTAGGTTCATGAATGGAAGCAAGCATGCCAATCATACTGCTGACCGAGTGTCCAACAAATATGACATCTCTCAAGTCGAGCGCTTCCATAATCTCCAGCACATCCTGGGCATATCCTTGAAGATCACTGTATTTGTTTGAATCATAATAGTTAATTTGAGATTCACCTGAGCCTACATAATCGAATAAAACAACTCGGTAGTTCTCCGTAAAACTCGGAACAATATAGCGCCACATATCCTGATCACACCCAAATCCATGTGCAAAAATAATCGTTTGGCTGCCTTTTCCCAACACTTTCACATTGTTACGCACGAGGACGTCAATCGTCATCCAAATCACCTCTCTGAGGTAGTATCCTTTTGCTTTGACCTATCTGGTTATTATATCGGAAATTGTTGGGTTATGGATAAGAAATATTAATTTTCATTACTTTGGATACATAAAGAACAATCCACTTTGTATGCCAAAAGGCCCTCACATCACGAAAGGGCTCTTTGTACTCATTTTTTATTTTTGGCTATTTTACAGTGAGAATCACACGTTGATAATGCTTCAACTGATGCTCCCCATCATCCTGTACTTCGGCTACGATATGAATGGTATCGCCCGATTTGGCATCGTCAGGTACGTTGAACGATACAGCATCGGTGTCACTGCCCTCCAATTGAATCGTATCCAACTTCTCGCCCTTCGCCAGTTCACGATGTAATCCAAGTTGCAGATCACCCGCCATCTCAGGCTGAACTTTCTCCTCCTGGACGTTGGAATCTTTGTACGTATCTGCTTCAAAATATCTCCACCATTTGTAGGTGAGCTGATCTCCATCCGGGTCCTTTCCTTCGGCATGAAGGGTTATTTTCTCACCCGGACTGACGGACAGATCCAGTCCTTCCTTAATCGTTAATGACGGATTATGGTTGGCTGCTTCAAAGGTATCTGCTACGGCCCAATCGGCACGAGCCGCAAAATCATTCTGAATATCGTCAAACCATCTCATCAGAGAGTATTCAGCCTCATATCGTTTAGTATACGGATCGTAATCAAGAACGTTGTTCCTGAACAGCTTGTCATTTACCACACCGAAGCGTCCTCCCCATCCACCGAAGGAAGGGTCTTCCATACTGCGCAGCCCATTGTCAATTAGATAGAAGAAGGAGGATGCATACATATCCAACAACTTGCCATGACCATCCAGAATGTTTTTGAGCATCCAATCCCCATGCAGCTTGCTGTTGACTTCCTCTGTATGGAATTTCCACGCATAGGCAAAATGCCAGAAGTTCGATTGGTCGTTCAGAATGCGAATGTCAGGCCAATTTTTTTGCAATATAGTCGTTATAGCTGTCATCCTGATCGAGGATGATGTATAGCACCAGTTTATCACTGACTTTTTTGCGAATCGTTTCCCACTCAGATGTGCCCTTGTACTGTTCTTCAATCGATTTCAGTGCTCTGGCTGTTGTATTTGTACCGCCCCAGGTCTGCACAATCAGATCTCTGGAATCATCGTCGAGGAAAAGCGTTTGGAGAAATTCGGAACCTTCTGTTTCTTTCTCCATCTCCCCTTTGTCGGAGATATTACCGATTTTGGTCATCTTGCGAAGCTGTTCCGGCTCCGGATATCCCTCTGCATGTTTGGACAAGTTGGGATAAATTTCGCCATAGGCATCAATCATGTCGTAAACCCACTGTGTACCTGTCCAGCGGAAAGGTTTGATTCCTGCTTCCTCGTCGCCCGCATAATGATAGACTGAACTGGTCAGCACGATGCCTGCCAGATCCCTTTCATTGGAATATAACAGAAAACGAATCACCGAGTTCATATCATCCACTTCACCATCGGTTGTAATGACCGTTCTAGCTTTGGTTGCTGAATGATCTACCGTTTCTGTAGATTCATTTTGTTCCTGTTCTGCCGTCTTATTCGGCGTTTCAGTAACCGTTTGCGGTGTTTTGGATGCGCACCCACTGACAATCAGAATCATACTGAGGCAACCAGCCACCAAAACGTTTAACCATTTTCTTGTATTCATGTTCGTGATGCTCCCCTTTCTTGTGTTCCACGCGATGTGTTTTTGGGAATGTCTGCGATGTTGGTCTACTACTTAATATGGTCCGTAAAATGCAAAAAAACCCAAACATCAATATGAGCTGGACAGAGTCCACGCATATCGACATTCAGGTTTTGCCTGCCAAAGCAGTAACAATCCTCATTTGAGAAAAAGTATAACATGTTCGCAGATTGATGTAAACGTATTCAATATTAACTATATAAATTGAACTAAAGAATATTTATATAACCAGAGGGTGTAAGCTTTTCCCATTTTGATATATGCTTATGCTTATGACTATGAATGAATGTAACTATTTGAAAATAATTCTAACACCAGGAGGGATCAGACACCTTGGAACAGCTGAATGCTGCCCTAATCCGTTTTGTGGAGCAGCAAGATTTATATAATAAAGCTTATGGACTTTTCAAAAATCATGATCTGCGTCCTCGTGAACAGCAACACCAGCTGCAAGTGGACGAACGAATCCCGCTCTCTCCAGAGCTCCAATATCTGTACAGCCACTACGAGATGATGGATGAACAGGCCAAGGGCACACTCAAAATGAAAAATGCAGCCGTCGAGATCGGTGATGCAGCTCTAATCTCCTTTGTTGCACCTGAACATCTCCATCGTCAGCAACTAGGTCACCGCTGGATCGGAATGAACGAACCTTATGAGGAGTCAGCCTCTTGGCAAAAAAATCATGTCGTCATTGCGAATTTTAACGATGATCCGATAATTGTGGATACAGCAGCACCGAACTCTCCTGTATATGCGGCCTTTGCAGGAGAAGAACCTCAGCTTATTGCCGATTCATTAACAGTGTTTTTTAATGCACTGGCCATCCTGATTGAAGCTGCACGGGCCTATGCTGGGGAATTGAAGGACGAGGAAACTTATGAAACCAAACCCGAATATCTGGAGCATGTCGAACCTATATTGAATGATTTACTGGGAGAAGAGCATACTGCACATTTATTCGAGTATTTGTCATTTTGTTGAAATTAAAGGATCACAAGATACGGAGGGTTGAATCATGATTTATGTTGCTTTGCTTCGGGGCATTAATGTGGGCGGGAATAATAAAATCAATATGAAGCAGTTAAAAGAAACGTTTGAACAAGCGGGCTTGCTGGACGTGGTGACGTATATCAACTCAGGCAATATTATCTTTGCCGATCATCAGGAACGCGTGGATGCGAATACGGAATTATCCCAGATTCTTGAACAAGCCATAGCTGTCGATTTTGGCTTACAGATCAAGGTGATGGTACGTAATCTGGATGAAGTTCGAACAGTTATTCAGGGACTACCGGAGGACTGGACGAATGATGCCGCGGCCAAAAGTGATGTCATGTTCCTCTGGGATGAAGTGAATGATGTTTCAGTTCTGGACAAACTGCCCATCAAACCGGAAATCGGCACATTGCTATATGTTCCCGGAGCCATTTTATATTCCGTCAGTAAAGAACTTGTCACCAAAAGTGGTATGAACAAGCTCATAGGCTCCAAGGTCTACAAATATATGACGGTCCGGAACGTGAACACGACCCGCCAGATTTACAAGCTGATGCAGGCTGCGGCTGAGAGATGATCAAGGCCAAGTGAAGTGTCTTGCCAGTTTTCAAAGCTTATGTATATCGGAGGGGATTGCATGAATCAGGAGCGGACATGGAACGTTAGTATAAAATCTGTGAAGCGGGAGGAATTTTATTTTGCCCCGAATACGGCTTGGCAGGTGAAGGTACCAGCTTACCGAGTACACTTCAATTCAGATTGCGAATTAAGGCTGCATGCTCAAGATCAGATTTTGATAAAGGTTGGTGAGGTTGGAACAGCAGGCTGGGCCGCATTTATTGGAACGGCAATCAAATGTGGACCTGATTCAATCCTGCTGTATACAAGCCCCCAGTATGAGTCACGATTGATGGAAGCCTGGCAGTTTGAAATGATCTTCTCACCACTCAATTCCATAGAAGGTGCCCAGAACGTGATCGATACGTTGGGGTTCTTCCCACCTTTTCACTACGATGAACTAACCAATGTGAAGCTGCAAAACGCGGATCAAGGCGATAAGTTTGAAAATCTGTCCCTGACGATTACGCATACTTCCACAGACGGGTTGGAACAGCCCCTCGACTTTAATTTTGAAGACGTCCAGTTTAAGAACATCTCTCCCGCCGAGGAAAGCAATGTCTGCTTGCAGCTCAGCTTCGCTTACGAGGGTGAACAGATTGGCGTGCAACTGGACGCGATAGCCGGATTCGCAGCGACATTTCTATGCCGCAAAGTTGTGGTTCAGTTAGGTCTTTAACCTTACCCGGCAACGGAATGGGTTTGAGTTTTTCTCGATCCCAACATGACTGCACCCATGACTAGAACCAACAGGGCTACCAGCATGAACGGAATATGTTTATCTACCTGATACAACGTTGTTGTGAGTAAAGGGGTGATCACGGCAGATATGCCTTGAATCGCAGCAACCAATCCGGCTGCGCCGCCCTGTTGTTCTTTGCTGACCGAAAGAGAAGCCCCGGCCATAAAACCAGGCATCATCAGACCCGAGCCCATGCCGAACAGGAAGAAGGAGAGATAATAGACAACCAATTGACTAGAGATCAGAAACAATACCATGCTTGCGAGCAGAAAAAGGGACCCGAGCAAAATCATCGGCCGTGGCTGCCATTTCAACCACTTCATCTGGATCACCTGCATGATCAGCATCGCAGCCCCGGAGAACATCAGTCCAAACGAGACCATTCGGGCTGTAGCCCCTGGAGATAATGCGAGTTGGTCCTGGAAATAAAATCCACCAATAACCTGTACCGTCATAATGCCAATCATCGTAACCAACCCGGCAGCAAGATACATACGCAACCCGCGTTGGAGCGGGTTGACCTTGGGCGCTTTCTCCTGAATGACCGGCTTGGCAGCAGGAATGAGCAACAAAGCAATGATAAAAGCCGCTATCGCAATAAAAATACCAAAGTAAAGCGGCCACAGGAGGCCGATAATGGTAAAAGCGCCTGCAATCGCAGGGCCAAATACAAGTCCCAGCCCATTGGCGGCACTAATAATCGCCATCCCGCTTCCCCGCTCTTCTCCTTCCGTCACATCTCCCATATATGCCTGTGAAGAGGATAGCACTGCCGGAATGAACATACCAATCAAGCTCCGCGTTACAATCAGAAGGGTTAACAAAAGTCCCCCTCCGATCCACGCATTTAATCCACTATACATCGCCAATGCAAACAACGCACAACTTATGGACATGCCTATGAATCCAATCAATATGATTGGTTTTCTGCCTTTCAGATCACTGAATCTGCCCCATACCGGACCCATCACAGCCATGGCGATGGACCCGAGTGAAATAATTAGCCCGGAATGACTTTCTTTCATCCCCAGCTCACGAATAAGTGGCGGCATAATGGGAGCAATAAGCATAAGACCCAACATGGCTGCAAATACGCTAAAAAAGATACTTCCTCTGATTCTGTTCACGCTCATACACTCCTTTATTTTTCAGTACAGTATCCACTGTACCTGGAGTATACAAGGCTGAGAGAATCTCGACTGCCTCCATACGGAACAATTAACGGTTAGACGGATTATTAATATATTTTTTTCATTTCCGATGGCTTCACGCCGAATTTGCGATAGAATTGCTGGGAAAATGCACTGATGTTACTGTAACCAACCGCTATCGCTGCCTCAGTGACGTTATTCTCTTGACTGCGCAGCAATTTCATGGCGTTGTCGAGACGAATCTGGCGCAAATATTCAAATACGGTAGTGCCGAACAGCGCCTTAAAGCCTTTTTTCAATTTAAAATCATTCAGACCCACCTGTTTGGACAACGCCAGCAGGGATGGAGGGTCCACCATGCTTGCCTCCATAATCTCCCGGGCGGTATGCAGCTTCCGTATATCCTCTCTGGAAAATCCCGAAGGAATAGGCGCCAGATCAAACAGCTGAATCATAAACCGATTCAATATCTCCAATGCGGTCGCTTCCATCATTAAGGAAGATCTATAGGGGTTGTTCAATTCCCCAATCAGACTTTCAATCATCGTTCGAATTCTGTGATCCAGCTGAAATATGATGGGTTTGAACACACAATGTCCCAAAATGTCCTGAAACCGAATGGACTGGCTCGTTGCCAATTGTGCGCCCGCATAATTGAACAACGAGATCGGAATTCCGATGGCAAAAGAAGTATAGTTCTCCTGCGCAGGCGGATGGAACCAGGCTTCAAAATCACGCATCATAATGAGTGCTCCCTGTCCAGTGGGCAGCGTATATTGCTGACCGGATATGTCTACATAGCGCGCACCTGACAAGGCAAATTGCAGCTCAATGATGGGAATATTCGATGCAAAAAACGTAGAGCATGGTTCACTATAATTAATCTGAGAATACACAATTTCGATACCACTATACGTGGTTACTCTTTTTATATTGCCACTGCCCGCTTTAGCAGAGAGCAGGTACGTATTTTCATCTTGCTGACTGAATGGTTCCTGGGTTAAATAATGCTGGTATACGACAGCTAACGAATCGAAACCCATGTGTTCTCACCTCGTCTATAACTTGATCTTAACTCCAGAAAGAGATTTTTCTAATTGAGAATAATTCTCAATAATTCTACCTCAATTTTTGCTTTTAGACCAGCCCCATGACGAAATCACTACACTTCATACCGAAAAAAATCCGGAAACCGCCTGTAGAAATAGAATTTTCACATTAAAGAATGAGGAGATACGCCCGCAACTAAAAAAGGACACTAGAGCTCATTCTCTCGTGTCCTTTCGCATGACTTAATCCCGTCCTTATTCCCAGAAAAAGCGTCCGGCAAATACCTTCTCCGTCAGCAACTTGTATGTCTCGTCTGGCAATTCTTTTTTCATTTTCTCCATTACGATATCCTTGCCTACATTATAATGCGTAGACATGCCGATCTCCGCTGTCGTATCGGTTGAGTCCAGATGCATAATTGGTGCTTTGGCATCTTTTGTCCAAGGTGTCCATTCGGCCAATTCCGATGATCCACCACAACCCGGGTTGCCTGTATAGAGGAACTGCTTCAAATATGCTGCCATCGCGGAAGACAATGCCTCACGGCCTGGTTTGTTCTGTTCACTAAAATAACCTTCAGCGAAAAGAGCGGCAACGCCGTCTGCGTGTCCTGTGTAAAAGTCCATATCCGCGCCATGCGGTGCGCCCAGCAATGTTTGCAGCCTTTCGGAAATGACCCCAGGCTTTGTGCCCCATGCAAAACGATAGGCGTATACAGGTGGCTGTCCCGCTTCACTTGTCAGGCGCTCGGCTACCCGCTCCGCATTGAAGCCTGCATAAGCCTCACTGCCATATTTCAGAGCTGCGGCATACTGTTCGGCCTTGGTTTCATCTGTAAACAGAGTTTCATCATGAAATGAGGGTACAAAGTATGGATCACCGAAAGCAAAGCTGGAAAACTCGGTTTCCAAACTGCCCAGCAGAACAGGAACTTGTGCATAATTACCGCTGTTGATGGCATCGAATCCCTCTTTCGGAATGACTGTACCGTCACGGAACAAATGTGGGAATGGCTGCATACGAATCGCCGTTGAACCATATACAGTGACCAGCTTGTCAGCAGGCAACTCACGCAAATAGCTGGCCAGCTGTGCCTGAGACTGCTTGCCGATCCATGTTCCCGCATGTTCAATAGAGGTCACTTTACCCTCTTGCACGAGCAATTTCACAAATGCATCCTCGGATTTTTGTTCGCCTTCCTCCGGTGCAGCCGTGGTCAGACCACCACTGAAAGCAGCTAATTTCTGAAATAGCCCTTTGCTTAGCGGTGAGATTAACGCTGCCAGAACATTACGTGCTCCTGCCGACTGCCCGGCCAACGTAACATTGCCTGTATCTCCGCCAAAGCCCTCGATATTATCCTGTACCCACTGCAGTGCACGGAATGCATCAAGTAAGCCATAGTTGCCCGAATCATCAAGGGGATTTCCGGTTTTCAATGCAGCATTTTGAAAGAATCCAAGAGCTCCCAAACGATAGTTCACCGATATGATAATGCTGTTCGTGTTACGCGCAAGTTGTTCACCTTGAAAATCCTTGCCTGATCCGGTCATATTCCCGCCGCCGTGCAGAAACACCATAACCGGAAGCTTCGAACTGGTTGTATTTGGACGCCAAATATTGAGATACAGTGAGTCTTCACTTCCGGCTATCATTTCACCGGATAACTGTAAGCTGCACGCAGCAAATTCCTTGGCGGTTCGAGTCCCTGTCCATGCATCCGGTTCACGCGGTGCTTTCCAGCGTAATTCACCTACCGGAGGTGCTGCATAAGGAACACCTAACCAGCCGAGCGTACCGTATTGTTCATAGGTTTTTCCATCAATGGCTCCATATTTCGTCTGCTGCAATGTTTGAGGTTTGAACCCCTGATCTTGTTTATGTTTCATCCAACTCTGCTCCAAGGTTCCACCGCCATTGAGCTGTGCCTGCAAAGCTTATGCAGTCGCTTCAGCCAACTGGCGATTGGTACGTTCGCTCGTGCTCCTGCCTTGAAGCGCGTTCACCTCCTTAACCGATATGTAAGTGAAAGCCTCTCCTTGGTTGTAGTTATATCTTTCTAGAGCGTTCGTGCCAATCTCTCCAGCAGTTCCACCGCAGGAGCTAGCACTGCTTCATCAATATCGAATTCCGGATGGTGATGCGGAGCAGGCAGCTCGCTGCCAATAATCATATACGTTGCTTTCCCACCTTGTTCCTGTACACGCCTAATCATGTAACTGGCATCCTCACTTCCGAGTGAAGCACCATCCGAAATAGCCTCCGCATGGGTAAATCCTGCGATGCCTTCACTTTGCTGTACAGCAAGCTCTGCAAGCTCCATATCACAGTGAATAGGGACTGCACCGCCAATGACTTCAACCGTAGAGCTTAACTCATGCATCGCCGCGCTGTGCTCGATGATCTGACGCACCCGTCGCTCCAGCTCACGATTCGTTTCTTCTGTCGTTGAACGGGTTTCAATCACCATCCGTGCGTGCTCGGGAATAATATTGGCCCCTGTTCCGCCTTCAAGAATACCCACATTAATGCGTGTATCTGCCGTGCTAAACCGAGGCAACGCATGAATATTAAGGAGTGCTGTAGAGGCTCCCAGCAAAGCATTCCGTCCTTCCTCCGGTGTAGCTCCGGCATGAGAAGACACACCTGTAAAATGGGCTTCCAGCTTGGTCGTTGCCAGGAATCCAGCAGACGCCCCTCTGACATGACCGGATGGCACACCTGTACCCAGATGTATGCAGAACAGACGGTCCACCTGTTCCAGCATGCCTTTTTCGACCATGGCATACGCACCACGCACACCTTCTTCAGCAGGCTGGAACAGCAGACGGATCTTCCCGGCGAACTTTCGGTTACTCAAACGTTCTGCAAGTGCAAGCCCAATGGCTGTATGTCCATCGTGCGCGCAAGCGTGCATAATGCCTTCATGACTGGAGCGAAATTTCCCCGCTTGTGGTATATGTTTGTCTGACTTGCTCTCACGGATCGGAAGTGCATCCATATCGAAACGGAACGCCGTTGTTGGCCCTTCCATTTCTCCTTGTAACTCAGCGACAACCGCCGTAAATCCCCCTCGCATCTGCTGCACAATCGCTGAATCTGCCCCTTCATCGATGGCACGCTGATATGCATCTTCCAACACTTCAGGGTTTGGCAGACCTCGCCGCGATGTGTCATCAATCGCATCTTTTCCATAGGCCACATGGTAACCCAGTTCCGTTAACATCTGCACGACTTTGGTAGCCGTACGAAATTCGGTGAATCCCAGCTCGGGATGTTCGTGAAGGTCTCGTCGAAGCGCAATAATATCAATCATGGTCACTCACCTCTCTCATCAAGCTCTCTATTTCATCATACATACACCTTTACACTACGAATTCTATATTATGGGTCGCTAATCCTGTTTCGCGTTACTTCTACACACATGCTTCACGCCCATACTGGGGACCCTTCGTGTCACAGGATGCGATTGATCTGATTCAATAAAAAAGTTGCCCGCTCATTGAACGGCACTCTTAGCCAAACTGCCCAAGAATATTCTTGGGCAGTTTTTCGATTTCACTTTTAAGTGCAACTTCTATAGGCAAAGGTAACGTGGTATGGTAGGCCCACGCACAAGCTTATCGTATAATAAGCATAACGTTGATGAATATGGCGCAAAAAAAGGAGAAACTCATGATGTTGATTAGACTAAATTGGATCACACTGCGGATACACGATCTGGAAGCATCGCTCCGCTTCTACCACGATTTGCTCGGGCTGCCGATTCAGCGCAGATTCGAAAGCCGTGGACGGCAGATCGCCATGCTCGGACCAGAAAATGAAACGAAGCTGGAACTGATTGAGGGCAGCGAAACCACACTCAAGCCAGAGGCCGGTGTTTCGATCGGCTATGAGGTAAGGTCGCTGGACGAAGCCATGGAGCAACTCGCCGCATTAGGCATCCCGATTGTACGAGGCCCCGTCCAGCCCAATCCGCATCTGAGGTTTATTTACATTGCCGACCCAGATGGCTTCGAAGTGCAGTTGGCCGAACATGTATGATTAAGGCGCAATTATTTTTGAGGCGAATCTAAATAAGTGTACGTTTCACGATGACTGACCTGTTGTGTGTGGAGCCAAACCTACACGCGCACCCCACATAGGACGGCGTCAGCGCGCTGTTGTGCAAGTTTACAGCTTCATCCGACGCATCAGCGGCACACCTACTCGATTCAAAAGCCGTTCAAGCAGCAGCCAGCACCAGCGTCTGCTCATTGGCAAATGGCGCTCATACACGGCAGAATACTCGAAATCCGACACAGCGCCACGGTTGCGTTTGAACTGCGCAGCACCAGCACTCTCATGCAACAGATGACCGTTCTCACGGGCCTGTCCAATCAGGCAAGCTGATAGCATACGGTACAGTCCGATAGACTGGGGTAGCGCCGTATCGTAACCGAATAACGGCGTTGTCATCACCCCATTCCGACAGAAGTATCCCATAATCGCATCTATACGCCCTTCCTTTCGCAGACCATACAAGGTCAGTGTTCCCGAAGCTTTTGCTGTCGCAATGAACTGTTCACTGAATTGCGGATTATCATAAGAGTATTTTTCGAGGTATAGCAGCCTATACAGCTCCGCAATTCGCGGAATATCTTCCTCCGTCAAATTCGATCCGGAAACGAATTCATATCCGTGCTTGGTCAACAATTCGTAATCCCGCTTCAGCAGCCAGCGCGACTTCGCATTGCCGAAATTCGGATCATTCGCCTGGTACAGATAGATTTGACGGCTCGGAATTAGTTGACAGCCTGCTTGCTTCAGTTCTCCCGTCAGATCGGAGTGAAGCCCTGGGCACAAGGAGCGAAATATGACGGCATGCTCAGGATAACGTTCCCTTACTGCTGCAAGCAGACAAACAGCCTGCTCTCCGGACATGGCTGGATACAGGTTTGTTGATAACAGCCAGTTGTTGATATGTACAACCTTGTTTATTTGTGATTGCCGCATTCCCCACCCCACCACACTAAGCAGCGCGAAAAGCCCCTTTTCCAGCAACGGTTTCCGAAGCATCGTCAACTCCTGCTTGGCATACCTCACATAATGCGTATAAGGTGAACAAACGTAAGAATTTTCATACTCTGCATCATTTACCGTCAACGGAAGCACTAGATCGTCAATTCGAGCAATGAGTAAGGTTGTGTTTACATTTATAATGAAGTCCCGCGTCCCTTGTAACATCATGGGTTCCAAATACGCTCGTGCATCTCTACCATCCTCGGTGTTAGGCCAGTCCATATCTTGGAGCGAATTCAGATCATAGAAACAAACGCGACTATCGCGTCTTTCATTCTTCGCTGGATCTGTAAGATCGCGGCTATCCGTCTTTTTTTCCATTACTGCATTCTTCACGTTCTGCTCCCCCAATTACCCAAACTTCCTGCCATCAATTGTTTTTTTACAAATTCCTATTCCTCCCATTATAGTGGGCCTGGATGAGCATCCACAATTGTTTCGTTGAAAACGGGCGGAGAGATAAGCCATCTAAAAACAAAAAAAGCCTGCCCCCACATCATGGTTGGAGACAGGCTCAGTAACTGAACTTCGAATATAAAATTGGTGTAATCAGGTGACTCCGATGCAGTAGGCTAGCTTCAGCCTAAGTATTTTACAGCGTACCCGTTGCAGAACCTACTTCGTTCTTATCGGATACCAACTCGTTCAGGTCCACAATCAGTTGCTCCAGTTCTCCGAAGCTGTCCACCATCTTCTCGGTCAGGTTGCGCTGTTCCTCCATACTGGCAAGAATTTCTTCCGTAGCAGAACTCGATTCCTGAGTCACACTTGAAATTTCTGAAACCTCATTAACCACTTTCGTAGAGGATTCCCTCATGGTGACTGAACTACTCTCGATATCTGCGGCCTGATTCAATACTTGCTGAGAATTGCTGTTGATCGTACGGAAAACTTCTTCTGCCGTTTGCACACTGTCTTTTCCTGCTTCCAAAGCGAGTCGAATACGCCCAAACCGATCCGTCAACGCCTGTGTCTGTCCTCTCAAACGGGACAAAATAGCAGCAATATCACTGGCCGAATGGCCGGAGTGTTCTGCCAGCTTGCGAACTTCCTCCGAAACGACTGCAAACCCACGTCCATGTTCACCTGCACGGGCTGCTTCAATCGCTGCATTGAGCGCAAGCAGATTCGTCTGGTTCGCAATATCCAAGATGCTGTTCAGCATTAGCGACATGGACTCACTTTCCTCGTTAAACTTACTCATATCATCGGCTGTGGTATTAATCGTTTCATACAGCTCCTGCATCTGAACATTCAGTTGATCCATCTGCGCACTGCCTGTTTCCGTGCTCGTTGCCATGCTGGCTGACAGTTCTTTCATCTGAAGTGAGTAGGAAGCAACATCGCGGATATGCTGATCCGACAAAGACAAGGACTCTGAAATTTCAGCCACACTGGTGGCCTGGAATTCAACCCCTTTGGCCACCTCGCTGAATCCAAGCGTTACTTCATGGGTAATGGAGCCGGTGTCGGTTACTTTTTGCTTCAGTTGATCCGTATAACGAGATAGGCCCTCTACAGATTCTTTGACCCTTACAAGCATTGTTTCCACTCTCATTTTGGAATGCTCTACTTCTTGCCAACGCGCTTCGCTATCCCAAAAGAGTCTTTGATTCAACTGGGAAACCAGCATCAGAATGGCTCCCGTAAGCGCAAACAATCCTACATCAACAATATGGCCAATAAATTCCTCGGAGCTCTTTGTCTCCACCAGAACGACCTGAATAATACTGATGATAAACAACACGAAAAATCCGGTAGTGAACAGTTTCTTGTCGGGATAGAGCAACAATACTGAAGTGATGACCAGACTTAAAGTGATGTTAACACTTCCCCAGCCTGCATAGACTCCACAAACCGTAATCAGGAGTGTACAAAGCCATGGGATCACATGAATATACTTCTTTTTGATATTGGCGTACGTTACCCAACCGGTGAATAAAATAGCTACCCCACTCGAAACAAGCAGCTTGGGTTCCAGAAAGGCCATACCAAAACCGATGGCAACAATAACCCACAGGATGATACAGATCAGCTTGTTCCTTTTCCAGATGATTTCGTCATAACGATTCATGAATTTCCCGTCCTTTTTATCAATTAAATACGATGGTGAAACATTTCTGTACTATCTTTTATCAGTCTTTGGTCCTTGCTTATGAATAAATCGCAAAGTCCTAGGGCTTTGTTATAGTACATTAGGTCTTCATAAACATGAAAACACACTTAATGTATATCGGAATTTTATTATAAATTTTTAATATATGAAGGAATATAATATGTACTTATATTTCAGGAATTTTATTTGGTTTTCTCCATAGTAAAAAAATAGTAAAAACCCGTATCAGGGATACGGGCTTTCACATGTTAAGAAGATCAGCTACCTTTTATTTCCCGAACACAAGTGTGTTGTTAGACGAACCTGCATACTTGGTGACAAACTCGCGGGCATAACTAGCTGTCTGTACTTCATAGCTGTAGCTGGAGCTCGGTCTCCAACTCGTTTGAGGAGAGGATGGACTGCTTAACGCAGGTGTGCTGCCTGTATCCGTAAATTCCCCGTTTCCTTTATCATCCAGAATGCCGCCTTTTTCAGCGCCTGCACCAAAATAATTATTTTCAGAATAAATGCGAGCTTTCTCACCAATGGTAATCGCCTGGTTAAAGTTGTTCGCGTAATTGTTTTTGATATGGAAATAACCGTATCTCATGAGACCAGGACCACGTACATACAGGTTTTCAAAATAGTTATTAGCCATCGTTACATGAGGTACACCATTATAGCTGCTGTTGCCATCATTCGGGTATCCGAGAATAATTCCGTATTTGTGGTTTGCAAATTTGGAATTGCTGATCGTTATATAATCTGCACGATCCCCAATATACAAGAGCTTGTCCAGATCACTTCCGCTCGAGCTGTAGCTATGGCCGGAGAACGTCACGTGATCGATCCAGTAGTTGGAGCCTGAAGTAATATACATCTGGATATCGTCGTTAGCATTAATATTGGAAGCGTGTTCAAAAGTCAGATTCTGAAAAATGACATTACTTGAGCTGGACGTCGATCTGAAATGAATGTTCGTCAGTGTGTGTTTATCAAAAGAGCCTACCAACGTTTTGTTCGATCCAAATTCGACTTTCTGCAAGGTAGAGGAAGAAATATTTTGTTCAATAACCAGTATTTTAGCTGTTGTGCCTGCCATATGTGTTCGCAGATCGTTCAGATTACTGATGTAGATGACCTGACCGTTCTTACCACCTGTCGTGGCTGATTTGGATACACCACTCTCATTTTTGGCGTTACCGGCAAAACCCGTTAAACCATTGGTGCCTGTGTTGGGATAACTGGCCGCACCATATGTAGCGGGTGCCGTAGAGACCGTGGAGACTGTCAATAATAACAGTGTTACAGCGAGTAAAAGAATCGAAAATTTCTTCAAAATTTCACCATCCTTTATAATTTTATCCTGAAAGACAAGTTGATTATATCGTGTAACATCAGATGTGACAATACAAAAATTGCAATTTAACCAATATTTTTTTTTTTTGCAACAGCAGTCCCCGTATAAGAAAAATGAAAAGACGACACAAAGTCATCTGCAAAAACCATGAATTTGTATCGCCCTTCTTCTGAAACCTATTTGATTTTCAGTTCCAGCTTATGTTTCTCCGCTTCCTGCAAATTACCGTAAACTTTGCCCGGCTCAGTTGGTACTTTCAATACAAGCGATTGAGGATCGTCCAGCATATTGCTGCCGTAGTATAAAATGATCCCGTCTTCTGTTCCGCTACCTAGATACATTAGAAGCTTGGTCTGCTTACCATTCTGGGTGATAGAAACAATCTCGTAAGAATGTACTGATTCACTTATAGATTGTTTGGTTTGGAAATCAATCTTTTCATTGGGTTCATAGACAAGTTTGGCTCGTATAATAAGTGGAGACATCTCGACTTGAGATAACTTCACCTCGTGGCCGTCAATCGTAAATAACTGATTAAGATTTATAATTTCCGTCTTGGGAACTGAAAATTTGGGGTCTAAGTCAAAAGAAATCTTCATCCGCTCTGAATATCGCATTTCAGGTCGCTTTGTCCCTGTTTTTGGGTCTGCTAGCTTCCCCGGATCGAGGGAGACGATTTGAAAGTCGAGCATTAACTTTTCAGGAAATGCATCAGTCCGTTTGAGGTTAATCGCAGTTCGACCATATATGATATGGTTCCCATTGGGTACTTGGACTCCCCCCGCATTACTATCATCAAATTTATGATTGGTCAGCATGTCAGTTACCCTGGAACGGTTCACCGAATATATCTCCTGGGAAGCATCCGTCTGGGCTGTGTACAAAACGATCATCTTGTTTTCATCCGCCATAACTGCATTGACGGTTAACTGATATATTCCTGATTTCACAGAACGATTCACGAGCTGTACATAACCATTGTTAATTGCGGATGTAATCGTATTTCCGTCTACATCCTTTTCAGCCAACTCCCGAAAAGGTTCAAGGACTCCCCAATTCTGTGCGGGCTGGCTGTACATTGCCTGTTGTGGTGTACCGCCAAGTGGACCCATCAGCAGCCAACCGGCTGCCAGAGCGGTTACGAGCACCGCCGTAATCCACTTTAATTGCACATGACCTGTCATTCGCCGAGTTCTTGCCTTGGCCAGACCTTGCTGAATGGCAAAGGCCGTGTCCGCCGGATTCAATTGCTGTCTCTCCAGCTTAGCCTGGGAAGCATCTGCGAAAAGTGCTTGTTCCTCCGGACTAGTTGTCATGCCAATCCCCCCTGTTCTTCATCTGTTTCCGTAACAGTTCCAACCCTTTATGCTGCCAGGTCTTGATGGTTCCTTCCGGTTTGCCAAGAATGGAGGCAATCTCAATCGATGTCATGTCGTTATAGTATTTCAGCAGTAATACATGGCGGTATTTAGGTTTGATTTTCTCAAGCATGGACCACATTGCAAGTCTGTTATCGCTGCGTCCTCCAATGGCAGACTCGGATATCGCCTCCTCCAACCCATCGCTTGGCAGTGGTGTAGCCCGTTTGCGACGCCTTTGTTCATCAATGCACACATAGATCAGAATACGAATAATCCATGATTTGAACGCCTTCTCATTTTTCAGAGAGCGACGCTTGATCCAGGCCCGGCATGTCATCTCCTGCACCGCTTCTAGTGCATCGTGACGATTACGCAGGTAACTGTAGGCAATGGAGATCAGCGTGTCCTGATGCTCCATGATGGATTGGACAAATGCCGTCTCGTCTTCGCTCTGTACAAACAGCATCTTTTTCATCTCGGCTTTGGTTTCCACCCTGCAATCCCCTCCTTCTCTCTCTTTCTGTCGTTTAAGACGGATGAACAAGCCAAATCGTTTTTTATTTATTTTCCATCACAAAAAAGCCCCGCCTAATCCTGAGGAGGAAGCTCTTGTATTTATTTCCGCATCATTATTTAAAGTTCAAACCATTCCAGCTCAGCGTCATCCTGATTCATAGCTGCTTCCATTTGTTTCAGCCAGTTTGCTGCGATGTCACCCCAAGTATGGAACAGACAATAGATGTATAACTCTCCCTCTACAATCTCATCCATTCCCGATGCCACTTCAATCGAGACTTGTAGAGCTTCAGGCCAGGTCGAACCCTCCTGAAGCAACGCAAACCCATCTTCATAATGCTCCATCTTATACAAGTCAGAGAAGGTTAAGGCATCCGCCAGTCGCTTCACAATCCGAGGTAAAATGACAGGATTTGATGTTCTGATGCCATATTCCCAGCCCACATGGTACCTCCTTTAATCTAAAAGTTAGCTAAAGGCTACTACTCTTGCTCATTCAATTCATTGATCGAGCGGTCCAGCCACAATTCATACCAGTCGAGAAAACCCAGCCGCTCCGCGTTGCCCATATAATGATCCGGATAAATCCCATTACTGTTCGCTCGATCATCGGTCCAGATCTCTCCGTAGGACAATCCCTTCACGATCAGATTGAGCGAGACGCCACATCCAAAATCACTGATTCGCAGCATCCCTGCCGACCATTTCGGATCATAATACTCATGTTCAAGCGCTGCCCACTCGTCCTCTTCTTTGCTGTCGTCGTACCAGTCCACATCCCAATTCCAGGATTCCACATGTGGAAACGGCTCAGAAATTGCATTCAACTCATCATCATAATCCATCACCAAATATATGCCGTTCTCCGGCTTTTCCAGCCCATAATAAGGACCTGTACCACCACTTCCAATCCCAAGCAAAAAAGCTTGATACTCTTCAGGCAGCGCTATCTTCCATTTCTGTTCAAAAGCTTTAATTTCGTCCAATGTCCATACCGGAGCCATCTCATATTGATGATTCTCTGCCCCAAACAGATTCCGCTTCGGGTCCAGAGTCTGGAGTTTGTTCAACTTTCCCTGTATGCGTTCCAACTGGGGATTGTGCATGTCTGTAGGCCTCCTTCCATCGCGTTGTACCTATAACGTCAAATTCGGATCAAGTCATTCAAACTATTTTCGCTTTGCAGACTGGATTTGATGTTAATCCATATTTGGTTGTTGTCCCTCGATATCGCGCACGCATAATTTCCGGGCTCCATCTGGAGCAACACACCACCGCAAGACTCATCGGGTTCTAGCTCGCCCCCAGTGACATCCTCCGCTGCCCCCAGATACACGTTACCGGAAGGGACAAGTAGATGGTATACCTTTGCATTCTCCAGTTCCTTCCCCGCATCATCCAGACTCCATTTCACCTCATACTGTCCATCTTCACCCAGATTCAGAAACAAACAGTTGCCTGCATTTACCTCTGTCAGTTCATCCTCTGCAATAGACCACCAGTCCGGTGTGTCTCCAACACGATGTTTTAACGTCCCCAGATCGTACAGGCACAATGCTGCCGTATCCGTGAAGATCTGAAATTTCCCGTTCATTCTATCTCTCCTTTCTAATTCAAAATAAACACTTTGACCCTAGGTCAGACCTAAGGTTTATAGTGGAACTATTCCATTCAAGCAGACAGGAGCCAGCTTAATGAACAAATACATTACGATTAGCGAATTATCCAAATTAATGCATGTTTCAATCCATCAAATTCGATACTTTGAGGAAAAAGAAATACTTTTCCCGGCATATGTGGATACCAACCACTACCGTATGTATGGAATGGATGAGATCTACCAGCTTTCTCACATTCTTTTATTGCGCAAGTTGAATGTCCCTGTTCAGCAAATCAAAGAGTGCATGCTCTCCTATTCCGCAGATGACTATAACCGATTATTAACCGATTCACTTCGAGCTGTACAATCACAGATTGATTCGTTAATGCATATGGAACAATTCATTCAAGGCATATTGCAGGAACAGCAGGAATGGATCAGCCAATCCCAGCAGGATCAGTGTATACCCATATATGAGATAAAGGAAATTCCTGTTCGGCATTTCACCACTTGGATCACCATCCAACCAAACGAATCTCTGCATGCCCGTGCACTTTATCAGCATCGTACGGATCAACCTGCATTGTTTGAAATTGATTTACACTACTTGTATACCTTAGACCAGGTTGCAGTCTGTGTTCCGTTTTCTAATGCTACCAGCGATTCTTTTGTTGAAAAAGGGTTATATCTAACCAGATCATTCACAGTGACATCCGAAGAAAATATTACCCAGGAAATTCATCACCTTAAGGAATATGCATTTCAAGCCACTTACGTGCTGGTAGACCCTATAATCTTGATTGAAAAGTCCTATCTCTCCATGTTAGGAACTGATCAATTACACTATGAGATTCAGGCCAGAATTGAGGTCACTCCTCCTAAAGTGAAAGAAAGGAACCCATTATGAACCTCACGACTCCAATTCAAATTGTGGACTATGATGATCAAAATCAACATCAACTGGCTGTCCGAAAATTAATAGTCCATTCTTTTGCAACCAAGTTTGAGGCTCTTGTTCGGCTCGCCCCAACGGAAATAGTTGACTTGCTTGGCGCTATATGGATTGATCAGGGAAACTCACCCTCCGATAGGCAGTTCATTGCAATGGATGGAAACCAGGTTGTCGGGGTTCTATGCCTGAAATGGTGCCTCAAAAACCCCCTACAGATAAAAAAGGAGATCCATCACATTCCACTCCGTAAGCTTTGCAAGCAATACGGACTACGCAATGTCTGCATGTTTATGGTCGGAATGATTGCCCTGGAATATAAGCCAAGTCCACACGAATGTTATATTGAGCATTTGGCTGTAGCTTCAAGTCACCGAAAGCGTGGGATTGCCAGACAGTTGCTGATTACTGCTCAGCAGTTTGCAAACCAACATCTCCATTGTAAATATATATCTTTGCACGTATCCAGCAGCAACACACAAGCCATTCGTCTTTACCAACAATTGAACTTCAGAGTGGAATCATCACACAACAGCATTTCCCGAAAATTCCTGTTCCGTGAACCTGAATGGATTTTCATGATGATCCCTATCTCTAACATACAGGAGGCATTTCAGTGTTTAAACAACAGCCCCCTAGACTAAGATTATTTACGACCTCAGTTTTCAAATGGCTGATCGGTGTAACAATCATCATTCTGGCTATTGTGTCTTGGCTGCTCATTCAGAACACATTCAACATGAAAGAAACACGCATCTCCATTCCAACCTCATATGGACAATTAACGGGTATACTCACACTGCCCAAACAGCATTCAGATAAGGTTGGCCTTGTCGTTTTTGTACATGGTGATGGTCCGATTAATGCCAGTTATGACGGTGGGTATCGACCTTTGTGGGAAAAGCTTGCCATGGCGGGGTATGCCTCCCTCTCGTTGGATAAACGTGGTGTTGGCGGTTCCTCGGGAAACTGGCTTGACCAAACCATGGAGGATCGTGCACAGGATGTCTTAACCGCCATTGAATGGGCCAGAAAAGAACCCTCTATTGATCAAGATCGAATTGGTTTGTGGGGTGCCAGCCAGGCTGGATGGGTCATTCCAAACATCGTGAAACAAGATCCGGATATTGCATTTAGCATTTTGGTTTCCCCCGCCATCAACTGGATTACACAGGGCAGATACAACACCCAGCAGGAAATGCTCCAGAAGGGATATACCGAGGAAGAGATCACTGCAAGGCAGCTCTATAATGACCAGGTTCTGCAGCTGATTCGAAACAAGGCCACCTATGATGAATATAAACTCATAGCTAATAAGGACCAACTCATTTCCAAGGAGCGTTGGACGTTTATCGTCAACAATGTGGAATCAGATGCCACAGATGGGCTCGTTTCGTTTCATAGCCCTGTTCATCTCGTGCTTGGAGGTCAAGATATAAATGTCGATGTTCAAGAGACAGAGCGCGTGTATCGTCAGATGATTCCACAATCACTGCTCAGTGTAACCAAACTACCGGATGCTGATCATTCGATGCTGCCCTCTTCACTGGTACATTCTACGTTCAAAACCTATGCAACGGCCTTGTTCTCGCCACGAAAACTAATGGACGCACAGTATTTGGATGATATTGTTCAATTCTTGAACTCTATTCACGCAGTTGATCAACCGTTTGTTGCACACTTCCGGTTCCCAATCGATTCATTTCTCCTGAAATTCTTAAGAAAAATGACGCAATTTGATCCGCTCCATCCCCTTTTGATCCGCAGGCGAGATTATTAGAACCATATTTAACCATTATATCAAGCCCGGCACACAGGTTAAAGGTACTCAAGAGTTAACTAGGTTCATGTTATACATGTGAAGAATTAAGGTGTTAGCAAACAAGGTTATTCTCTTCATTTTTTTAGCAAAAATGACGATATAATCATAACTGACTTTTTTTGATTTTGTGGAGGAAACCATGGCTATCAACCTTAGAAGAGAACCTTTTCGCTATACTTTAAAGGAACCGATAATGTTCGAAATTTTTATACTCAGCATTAACGGCGCCTCAGCACCACCCAAACCCATTCAAGCGGAATTATGCGATATCAGCCGATCGGGCTGTCAGCTTTCATTTCCGTTAAATCTGCATGTGGAGTCCAATAACATCCGAATCGGCATGAACTTGTTGCTTTTTGAAGACCCCTTGTATTTGGAAGGAACGCTGCGCTGGGGCAAAGAAGAAAATAACCAATGGCACTACGGCGTACAGCTGGAGATCCAGCAAGGCAATCATGAGCGTTTATCCAGAGAAATGAGAATGCTTGCGGGGCAAGGCAAAATTATGGTGAAGTAACCCGGGAAGCACGAATCTAACAAAAAAAAACAGCCCGGTGAACCGGACTGTTTCAATATTTTAGATATTCAGGCTGCTTTGGTAGCAGTCGTAGTATTGTCCATCTTGGACCAATCCACTGTGGTTTCGAGCAAAAGTGACACCACAACCCCAATGACAAGCCCATTGCTAATGATCGGAATGAGATACATGGGCAGAACATGAAACGCTTCAGCAGGGATGTTCATTACAGCAACACCTGTAAGAACAGGCAGTGCCACACGATAGATGGTTTTGGAATTAAAGGTGGTGCCTTCAAGTGTTCTTAGGGCTGTACCAAACATTTGCAAATAGGCTACAAACAGCACAGCACTCCCTACACTGGGAGGAATTTGTGCGAAAAAGGCTGTCACAGAAGGTGTAAGTCCCAATATACATAACATGCCTGCTCCAACAACAAACGCAGCCCGTTTCAGAATGCGGGTGCTCTCCAGAAAACCAATCGAAGAAGCAAATAATCCGAACGGCAGCACACCTACAAACGCAGATAACATGGTGAACAATCCCGTGAGCATGTACGATCGTTTATATTGTTGGCTGGTCGTTTGCACTCCATATATTTTTTCGACGGAGCTTAATGTGGTGATGGAGTTCGTCATATTCACCAGCCCAACAAAAAAAGCTGTGATGACGATTCCCGGTTCCCACTTCGGCGTCCCCCATGGAAACCAGGAAAACAGGTTTAAATCCTGTTGACCTGATGCTCCTGCATGCTGTCCAGGGAACACAAAACTGTAGGCAATCCACCCCGTCACGATGCCAATCAGGATGGAATAGTTGCCAAGCTTGCCTTTTCCCTTAAGCTGGATTAAGGCCACAAGAAACGCAATAGCAACGGACAACGCCGCTACAGGCAGGTTGAATGTGCCAAACTCGGTGTATCCAACCATGCCTTTGAAGAAATTCATGGTCAATTGAATCGTCATCAGAAATAACATCGCACTCTTGACCATTGGTGTGAACAGCTTCTGAAGCACATGCGCCGCTCCAAGCCCGCCAAGGATCATCATCGTCAGCCCAGCTAACAGGAAACCCGCAGCCAGTCCTCCCCCAATACGTTCCAAACTCATTCCTGCCGATGAAGCCGAGGCCGTTAAGCTTAGCGTCAGCCCCCACCATAACCCCGAGGGACCATCCATCACGGCATAACGATGGCCAAAGAACGCCTGTAATATACACACAGCCCCGGTAAGCAAAAAGGCATGCTGCATCGACGCAGCAATGGCCTCCGGTGAAAGCTGAAAATTGTGTCCGATGGATAACGGCACCACCACTGTGTTGGTAAACAGGAAGAAAAACCACTGAATACCTGCCAATGCAAGCGATGACGCACCCTTTAAATTATTTTGCAAAGATTGCTCTTGATGTCTGTTCATGATTGGGTTAACATTCGCTCCATTTCTTTATAATGATGCCTCCGGGCATGCGCAAATGCTGTAACGCCGTCCTGGTCAGCAATGGAAGGATCGGCACCATATTGCAAAAGTAATACTACGATCTGCTGATGACGAGTGCCGCCATCCCCCAGAATGACCGCTTCCAGCAAAGCTGTCCAGCCCAGATTGTTGATATGGTTCACATCCACATCCGTGCATTTCAGAAGGATCTCCACAATATCGACATGACCTCGATCTGAAGCAGGAATAAGAGCTGTGCCCCCAAACCGATTCGTAATCCGGGTATCGGCACCTGCTTTTATAGCCAGTTCGACCATTTTACGCAAACCTTCCGCACTGGCATACAGCAGCATGTTGTCCAGTCGTTGATCCTGGATGTTCACATCCGCTCCCGCTTCAATAAGCATACTTGCCGTCTCTGGCTTGTTGCCATGTACCGCGGCCATCAGAGGCGTCCGTCCTCGCGCATCCCGGTCATTCACTCCGGTTCCTTGTTCGATAAACCGCAGCACATCATCTGTATGTCCAGCTTCAGCAGCTGCATGTATTGTTTTCAGCATCGCACCTTCACCCTCCAATTCGTCGTCATCCTCACGGCATATATTCGATAGATCATAATCGACATGTGTGATTTGCAGTGTTTAAATCTTATGTATGGTAACATAGGATGTAAGTATAATAAAAATACATGTTTTGTTGGTTTCCCATATGAAAATCATATCGCTGCAAATAAGGAGAACACACGTGGATATCAAACAATGTCGCTATTTCATCGCGATTGCCGAGGAGAGACAGATCACGGCGGCAGCGCGCAGATTACACATGGCTCAGCCTCCTTTAAGCCAGCAGCTCAAGCTGATGGAAGACGAGCTCGGCGTGGCTTTGTTTGAACGCAAAGGACGCAGCATGGAGCTGACACAGGCGGGTCGAAGCTTCTATGATTATGCGGTCACAATGACCAAATATATGGAAGAAGCCGTCATGGAGATGCAAAGCTTCAGGTATGGCATTCGGGGCAAGCTGTCGCTTGGCATTAATACCATTTCAGATCGTTTGATCCCACAGGCGCTCCAGCAGTTTCGGACAACACACCCTCAGGTGACTTATAAAATTCAGCAAAATGAATCTGCACAGCTCTGCCAGCTCTTGGGTGAAGGCAAAATTGAGCTTGCCTGTGTACGGATGCCTGTCAAAACAGAGCAATATGAAGTGCTGCATCTACCGCAGGAAGCTCTCTTCTATATTTCCTCCACACCACTGAAGTCAGCGGATGAGCGCGGGATTTATTTTCAAAAGCTGGCCGATATCCCTCTCTTGCTTCCTAGCACTGAAGGACTCGGGATGTTCGAACTGATATTACAGAAATTCCGTGAGCATCACGTGAACCCTTCGATTGCGGGCGAATGCTCGGATATTAACATGTTGTTGGAACTTGTGCGACTCGGTTTTGCAAGCTCCATCGTGCCCCATACGGTTCTTCAGCTTTATCATGAGCATCCGTTCCATATCTATCGTATTCAAGATGCGCAATCTAACGTAGATTCTGCGCTTGTGTGGCATCGCAATCGTCATCTTTCCAAGCCCGCGCAGCACTTTGTACAATTGGTTCAGGAGCTGCTGCCTTCTCGCTCGGTGTAGTGTCCAGCAAATATCAGCCATGAAGAATATCGTCCATATACTAAAAAGCAGCAGCCTTGCCGGAATAATTTCATCCGGAAAGACTGCTGCTTTTTGATGTTCGTTAAGCTTTTGCCGTGAACAACAATTCTTTTTCCTTAATCGTTGTACGTCCGGCAGACTCAATTGAATTATATTGATGCATGTTCGTAATGATGACCGGCGTAATCGTTGTGTAACCGGCTTTTTCGATTTCTTCTCTGTCGAATTCCATCAGTACATCACCAACGGCAACCTTCGCTCCTGCTTGAACTTTAGGGGAGAAGAATTGACCTTTCAGTTTCACGGTATCAATCCCGATGTGAATCAGCATTTCAGCGCCGTCATCACTAACGAGACCAATGGCATGTCCACTCTTCGACAACGAGAATACTGTACCGTTAATTGGAGAAACCACACGGCCTTCCGACGGCTGAATCGCAAACCCTCTACCCATAATCTCTTCGGAGAATGCAGGGTCTGGAACTTCGCTCAGTGATTTAACTTCACCAGTAATTGGGCTAAATACTTCTTGATCCAGTGCTTTAGTTTCTTCGATAGCAGTTATTGCGGAAGCAGAAGTCGTTGCTGCTGGTGTTGTAGGCTCAGCAGCTGGCGTAGCTTCAGCCGATTGTGGAGCATTGTCTTCTTGGAAACCAAGGATGTACGTCAGTACTGCTGCTGCTACGATGGCAATCAAACCACCAGCCAGAGCGTAGAGTAACGTGCTAATTGCCGGACTGATAAATGCTGCAATACTCGGCAGACCCACTAGACCTGTAAGTACATAAGCTTTAACATTGACGATCCCCATGAATCCACCTGCAACAGCTCCACCGATCAGGGCAGCAATAAATGGTTTTTTGAACTTCATATTGATCCCGTACATTGCCGGTTCCGTAATCCCCATAATAGCCGTAAGACCTGTGGAATAAGCAAGCGATTTAGTTTTACCATTTTTCGATCTAAGACCAACACCAAATGCTGCACCACCTTGTGCCAAGTTAGCTGCAAACATCAGTGGAATAATAAAATCGTAACCGAGTGATGTCATCGAACCAACAATGATCGGCAGCAGTGCATAGTGCATACCCGTAATGATCAGAAGTGACATCGTACCACCAATCAAAATACTTGCGAATATAGACATATTGTCGAACAACCAGGAAATACCACCTGACAAACCATTACCGAGCACTGTACCCAATGGTCCAACTGTCATCAAGGTCAGAGGAACCATAATTAACAGGGTAACCGTTGGAACAATCAGAAGCTTAAGTGAAGCATGTGTAACACGATCAACCGCTTTCTCTACATAGGAAGCAATCCAGATTGCGAGAATAATTGGAATAACCGTAGAAGAATAGGTTGCTGCTATAACCTTAATGCCCACAAATGTGGTGTCACCATTGGCAAGCAAGGCTGTAATCGTCGGATGCATAATCCCCGCTGCCAACGCTGCAGCAATATACATATTGCTACCGAGTTTACGTGCAGCACTGATCGCCAGAATGATCGGCAGGAAGTAGAATGCACCATCACCGATAGCAGATAAAATGATATAAGTTGAACTGGTATCAGACAACCAACCTACAGCTACCAGGATTGCCACGATCCCTTTGATCATACCGGCACCTGTAATCGCTGGCAGAATCGGCGTGAATATTCCGGAAATAAAGTCGAACAATGCACTTACTGGATTTCTCTTTTTCTTAACCCCAGTCGAAGTACCGGTTGATCCAGCGTCTGCATTCGGGGATTTGGACATGTTGCCTACCAGTGCATTATACACAACGGGCACATCGTTCCCGATAATGACCTGGAACTGTCCGCCATTCTCCATAACGCCCATAACGCCAGGTGTATTTTTCAGCGTCGCTTTGTCCGCTTTTTTGTTGTCATTCAGGTTAAACCGGAGTCTTGTCATACAGTGTGTGACTTGATCGATGTTCTCTTCGCCACCAACAAGCTTCAGAATATCCTTGGACAATTGTTGTTTATCCATTGTGTTTTGCTCCTTTTATGTGTAATGAAGGTTAAAAAAAAACCTAAACACTGAATAATGACAAAGCAGTTTCAGCTTATCATTATTCAACGTTTAGGTTTTGCCTTTTTTGCAGTAACAATCCCAATTATTCAATTGTTTGTTCAGTTCTGACAACTCGTTCAATATGAATGGTCAGATATAGGATTTCTTCCTTGGATAAGACCCGGCTATAGATCTTGCGAGTATAGTCGTTAATCTTACAGGCACAAGCATGTGCCTCAGGATATTGTTTGCTCACCAGGTCATGAAGCGGATTATCTGCTTCCTTATCTTCAATCGCTGTACCGTGTAGTACGCGCTGAGCAAAGAACTTCAAATGTGTCAGGAATCGATAATAACTCAGCGAATCCTCATCCAGCTCAATGACAAAGCTGCGTCGTACAATGTTGAGTATATCTTTTACGATATTCGTAATGCTGATGGTTTCTCTCATCTCACCGTTCATCTGGGCATTGACTAGATGCATTGCGATGAATGCGCATTCGTCTTCAGGAAGCAGGACACCCAATGTTTCTTCAATAATCTGAAGTGCCTTGAGCCCAATGGCATATTCCTTGCGGTACATGCGCTTGATCTCCCAGAATAATGCATTACGAATCTGCAAGCCTTGACGATGCCGGTCAATGGCAAAATGAATATGATCCGTAAGTGAAATGTAGATGCTTTCATGAAGCTTCTCACCCAACACGGTCTCGGCGTAACGAATAATCTCATCCGAGCATTCAACATATTCAACTGGAATATCAGACAGAAGCGTTTTCAGTTTCTGCGATACTTCCTTGCTTTCCAATGAGAATATTTTTTCGACCAGACTGTCCTCTATCGTTTCACCAGTATGCTTTTTGAAGGCTATGCCCCGTCCCATGACGACCAGTTCGTTTCCTCCTGGATCAATCACAGTAACTACATTGTTGTTCAGCACCTTCTCAATTTTCATTTCTTCACATCACCTTGCACCGTCAAAGTAGTAAAAGGCAAAACCAAAGCTGGTCATGATACACATGCCCCGCTTCTGGTTTTGCCTGATTGAACAGTAACAATCCAGTATTCATTAGCCTTAGGCCCATCTTACCATATAATTATCCATCTGACAATGTTTTTGTGAAAGCGGTTAATGTGCTTGAATATGACACAAGAAGATGCTGCCCACATATGTCTTTAGAACTAGAAATTAATGGTTTTCGGATTTTAGACTTGCGCCGTTTGTATCAATAACTTCTTTGTACCAATGGAATGATTTTTTCTTGTAACGATCCAGGGTACCTGATCCATCATTGTTACGGTCCACATAGATGAAGCCATAGCGTTTCTTCATTTCTGCTGTGGATGCACTCACCAGATCGATGCAGCCCCATGAGGTATAACCCATGACTTCAACGCCGTCTTCAATCGCTTCACCCACTTGCACCAAGTGATCATTCAGGTATTGAATCCGGTAATCATCATTCACTGTTTTATTGCCATTTTCGTCTGTGATCAGCTCATCGACTGCACCCAAACCATTTTCGACAATAAACAGCGGTTTTTGATAACGATCCCAGTATTTATTCAGCGTTACGCGCAGGCCTTGCGGGTCAATCTGCCATCCCCATTCACTTGCTTTGAGGTAAGGGTTCTGTACACCTGCAAACAGATTTCCTTTACCTTCAACACGTTTCTGTGGGTCACCTGTCTCACAAATACTTACATAGTAACTGAATGAGATGAAGTCCACCGTATGTTTCAGAATTTCAGCATCGCCATCTTCAAACTTGATGTTGATATTATTCGCTTTGAAGTAACGATTGATGTATTTCGGATAATAGCCACGTGCATGAATATCGGCAAAGATGTCATTCCGCTGTTCTGCATGCATTGCAGCTACAACATCATCCGGATTTGGTGTCAATGGATAGGTTGGCATACTGAGTACCATACAGCCAATTTTCGCTTCAGGCATAATCTCATGACCCAGTTTAACTGCCAGCGCACTTGCCACCAGCTCATGGTGGATTGCTTGGTACAGATCCTGTTTGGACAGTTCCGCTTTTGGTGTGAAAATGCCGCCACTCATGAATGGTTCTTCCAGAATGGAGTTAATTTCATTAAACGTCAGCCAGTATTTTACTTTGCCTTTGAAACGGTTAAACAGCACGGTTACATAACGCTCGTAGAAATCAATCATTTTACGGTTAACCCAGCCATCATACGTTTTGGACAAATGCAGCGGTGTCTCATAATGAGAGATCGTTACGAGGGGTTCAATCCCGTATTTGTGGCACTCGTCAAACAGGTCATCATAGAACTGCAGACCTTTTTCGTTTGGCTCCAACTCATCGCCTTTAGGGAAAATACGGGACCAGGCAATGGATGTGCGGAATACTTTGAAGCCCATTTCAGCAAACAATTTAACGTCCTCTTTGTAACGGTTGTAGAAATCAATACCGATCAATTTCAGGTTATCCTCTGTCGGTCCTTCCGTTCTTGGCGTCGTAATCCCATGCGGCATTACATCCTGAACAGACAGGCCTTTGCCATCTGTATTGTAGGCTCCTTCGAGCTGATTGGCTGCGACTGCGCCGCCCCATAGAAAATCCTTCGGAAATGGTGTTGTCATATCTGTCATTCCTCTCTGGTTACGTTATCTTCATTCTTTGTTAAAACGGTTGACCCTATGCCCGTAAGCACTTGTTTCGATCAGTTCCACATCAATAAGCGGACAACACGCCAACTAAAGGGCTTCAGATCAGATAATCACCGATGGCCTGCTTTATGTTGGGTTTTGCCCGCTTTATGCGGTAACAATCCGCGAATAGCCTAATTACTTACAGCGATCCGGGTTCAAGATAAGGAATCAGACCAAATTATAGTTGCTCACCATTGCTGGCAATTACGTTTTTGTACCAGTCAAACGAATCTTTCTTCGAACGTTTGAGTGTTCCATTACCTTCGTCGTCCAAATCCACGTAGATGAAACCATAACGTTTGGACATTTCAGAAGTGGACATGCTCACGAGGTCAATCGGGCCCCAAGCTGTAAATCCAATCAGATCCACACCGTCTTTGATCGCTTCTTTCATTTGTTCGATGTGTTTCTTCAGATAGTCCACACGATAGGAGTCATGAATTGAACCGTCTTCTTCAACACGGTCATATGCACCCAGGCCATTTTCTACGATGAACAATGGTTTCTGGTAGCGATCCCAGAAGTTATTCAATGTTACGCGCAGACCGATCGGATCGATCTCCCAGCCCCAGTCGGAAGCTTCCAGATAAGGGTTTTTCACGCCGCCAGTCAGGTTACCTGTTGTTTCTTCTTTGTCTGCAGATGCAGATTTGGTTACGGACATGTAGTAACTGAAGGAAATGAAATCAACGGTATTGTTGAGCAAGATCTCATCATCGCCTGCTTCTTTCTGAATCACAATGTTGTTTTCTTCAAAATAACGAGCCATGTAGTTCGGGTATTGACCACGAGCATGCATATCCGTAAAGAAGAGGTTAATCTGATTCTCATGTTGCGCCAGACGAACATCAACCGGGTTACAGGTCGCAGGGTACGTTTCCATACGAGCGAGCATACAGCCCACTTGGGAACCAGGAATAATCTCATGTGCAAGCTTGGTTACCAGTGCACTTGCTACAAATTGGTGATGCAGCGCTTGATATGTCGTTTGCAGTTGGTTGTCCACTTTATCAATCAGGATACCGCCGCCTGTGTATGGGCTAAACAACATCACGTTGATTTCATTAAACGTCAACCAGTATTTCACTTTATTTTTATAACGGTTGAACACAGTCTCTGCATATCTCACATAGTGCCCAATCACTTCACGGCCTGCCCAACCATTGTATTTCTGTGTCAGACCCAGCGGAGTTTCATAGTGAGACAAGGTTACCAGCGGTTCAATGCCGTATTTCAACAGTTCGTCGAAGACGTCGTCATAGAATTTCAAGCCAGCTTCGTTCGGCTCTTGGTCGTAACCATTCGGGAAAATACGTGCCCAGTGAATGGACAAACGGAACACTTTGAAGCCCATTTCAGCAAATAATGCGATATCTTCTTTATAGTGATGATAGAAATCAATACCAAAGCGTTTAGGGAAACGTTCTTCAATTTTGCCAGAAAGGATCTCTTCAATTCGTGTAGAGGAGATTTCCATGGCATGTCCACCTGTACGCTTCTCTTTGGGAACATGCGCAATCATATCCGCAGTAGAGAGACCTTTGCCGTCCTTATCGAATGCACCTTCTAATTGGTTGGCAGCTGTAGCGCCTCCCCACAGGAAGTTTTCGGGGAATCCTTTTTTTGCCGTGGTCATAACGAACAACCTCTTTTCGAATTTTATTTGGGTTTTTCCCGAATACAGCGGCTGTATTTCACGCCAAAAAACAAGAAAAACCTAAACTCAAGGTAAAATAGCTCGCAAAAAAAGAGCCTTCATTTCACCATCAGTTTAGGTTTTGCCTGTCTGCACAGTTACAATCCATCAAAAGATGTTATTGTGTATTCGGTTGTTTTTCTCTTGTAATGTAAGCGTAACATATCTGTTTTGCAAAATCAACTTTCCGCTCAATGCACTCGCTGACCACCTTTGGACGTTATCGAGGCATTCGCATAATCGCTGCTCTTAGGGCATTTGTATCCCCGTATTCGAGGTAGCTGGCAGGACTTTCGTCGCCCAATGCAGGAACTTTCATGTCTATCCATCTTAGCGCATATTCACCCATTTCACATAATATAACCTTGCTAATATCTGCCGGAATCCCTCGCTGCTCTGCACATTCAGCCCATTTTGGGTCCACATGTAAATATGATTTTTCAAAGAGTTGCACAAATGAGTCCCAACTGCCTTGATTAAATTCCGCCAGATATAACTCTTTCATACTCATGTAAATTCCCTCCCTGAAATAGACATCGTAACCCCCAAGTCCTACGATAAGCAATTCATCCTTAAGCCGCTTGAAACCGATTTTGAAAAAGGTAGACTTAATTTTAAATGTTTTTCGGGAAAATGGATAGCCAAGGAGGAACACAACAATGACTGAAGAAGCAAACACATCCGGTTGGGATGCCATTGATATAGCAGTTGGTAAGTTATATGGAGATCAGGAACCACTTCACTATGGTACAGCCATTCCTTATATGCTCGGTGGACCTGATCCGCTAAATGGAATTAGCGTATACAAAGTGGATGCCCCCATACCTCACTGGCATTTCATTACCTATGGTTTTTCAGAACTGTATGAGAAGGAATCGGAAGATCTCGAGCATAGCGGTTATGGATTTGAAATGACGTTTCGGCTTACCCGGAGTGAGGGTGAGTCCACACCCCCGTCTTGGGCTCTGAATCTATTACAGAACGTTGGACGATATGTTTTTACTAGCGGAAACGTATTTCATGCAGGAGATTACATGGATGCAAATGGCCCCATTTGTCTCGGCTCAGATACATTACTAACCGCACTTTCTTTTATTGAAGATCCTGATCTGACAGAGATCTCCACACCCAATGGAACGGTGAAATTCATTCAGATGGTGGGAATCACCGGTCTGGAACTCGAAACGATGCAAACATGGAACACCCGCGGATTGTTAGCAGCCTTTGTTGAATTCATGCCAAAATACGTTACGGATCTCATGAGAAATTCATATTTGGATATCCCCTCAGTGATACAGGCTGTTGAGCGCGGGATTGAAGAGGAAGGTTCCAGTACAGCATTTTTATTCATACAACAACTGGCCTGGACATCTCCACGCAAGAGAATACTGCAATAAAGTGTACCCGCTGAACTCCAGATCGGAGCAAAACAAGCCCAAATTATCGGAAAAATACTACGTAGCCGCTTTTCAAAAGGCGCTCCACTGTCCCTAATCGGATCAGGAGTGAACATTACGTTCGAAGCCGGGGGGACACCTTCATTTTCTGAGGATGGCAACCAGATTAAGGTAATTGTGCATGAACAAACCGTATCGGAGTTAGTTGCAAACCTTCGCCCAGTCGAGCAAACATTTGAAATTGCTTCACTGCCCGGCGTTCTCTTTCGAATTGCCCGCACTGAAATTACCGATCAGGATGGTCATGTGATCGAAACCATCGGTTGATCACAAGGAGGTAACCATATGTCAAGAACATCTTCCTTACGGAAGAGCTGGTCCGAGAGCGAAAATTATACTCACGGTATGGCACATATTCAATATTTAACTAAAACCAATCTGGACAGGATTCGCAAAATCAATCATTTTCTGATTAACGCCTTCCAGCAGAGTCTCTCGGATATCAAAGAAAACCTATCCAGCACGTATCTCTTTCTGCTCACCGACGGGCATGGAGTTCTGCTTGCCATGGATTATAGCCCTGATTTGGAACAGGTGGTGAAACAGTCACCCATCCGCCCGGGTATGATCTTTACAGCTAGAAGCTGTGGCGTCAATGCCATATCCGAATCTATGGATAAACACGGGCCTGTTCAGCTGTCCCCTGAGCAGCATGAGAATCCACTTTTTCAGAACTGGCATTGCTACGCTGCACCTTTGTCGGTCGGTCTTCAACATGTTGGCTACCTGGACGTCTCCACCATTAATGCAGACATCCAGAGTGAGCTGATTGCAATCGCCAAGCTGATCCCGGCCCATATGCAAAATCGGTATCAATCTAACCTTGCCTCGTCGGTAACAGAGCAGCCATCGATTGAATTCACCAAGCGACAGTTAACCATTCTGAAAATGATCTCTAACGGACTGACGGTTAAAGCCATTGCTTTGAAATTGAAAATAAAGGAATGCACCGTAAATCACCATAAAAAAGTGATTTTTAACAAATTAGGTGTACAATCCAGCACGGAAGCTGTTTCAATTGCCAGCCGTCTGTCTTATCTATAAAGGTACACCTATAGATTCCTATAGGTGGTCAACACGAACATCTGTGCTAAGATTTTAGGTACACATGAATTAGAGAGAGAACAAGAACACACACACATTTTCAGGAGGGTAATATGTCTAATCCAAAAAAAGCTTCATTGTTTGCCATGTTAATTATGATTCTGTTGGTTGCTGCAGCCTGCGGCGACAAAGCGGATAACAACGCCAAATCGAAGGAATCCACTGCAACAGAAACCACTGCCGGCACAGATACAGACACAGCCAAGACAGAAGATACGGAGAACACGGAGAGCTCCGAAGCATCCACTTCCGAGTCCAAGGAAACAGATAACTCCAAAGACGTTGAATTGGGAACTACGGAAAAAGGCTCTTACAACAATGACTATTTCGGTGTTTCGTTGAAATTCCCCGAAGCTTGGGAGTTCCAGGATGCCGCAGGCATGAACGAGCTGACTAACGCTTCCTCCGAAGTTATTGCTGGAGATGATGAAACGAAGAAAAAACAAATTGAACTATCTCAGGCCAAAACACTGAACCTGTTGATGGCTTCACAATATCCATTGGACGGAAGTCAAGTTGGCCCTTCCGCCATGGCGATTGCTGAAAAAGTAAGCCTGCTGCAAGGAATTCGTACCGGTAAAGATTATCTGAAAGCAACGAAGAAATTCATGGAGGACAGCCAGTTCCCTTATGAATACAAGGAATTCACAACCGAAACCATCGGTGGCAAAGAGATGGATCTGATGCAAATTACGATGGATGCGGGTAATGGTTCAACCATTACGCAAGATTACTACAGCACCATTATTGAAGGTTATGCATTCAACTTCATCTTCACCTATTTGGATGATACTACAAAGGCCGAGATCGATAACATTAAGAAATCCGTGCAGTTCAAATAATACACTCACTGTCACAGTGCTTGCTGTGCATGAATAGAACCCCGCGCAATGACCTTCTACAGATCATTGCCGGGGTTCTTTTTCGAGTAAAAATGAATGTTTCACCTTATCCGGAAATGGCCACCCAATGTCCCTCTTTTACTTCCACCCATCGGGACTGTTCCAGATTATAGCGATCTTCCACTTCTACCGTCTCTCTTGGGGCTTCGTTTACAGCATGACGTTTTTTCTTCGCTTCCACAGCCGGGTCCGGAACCGGAATAGCCGATAACAAGGCCTTTGTGTACGCATGCTGAGGGTTCGAATATAGTTCTTCACTTTCTGCTAACTCCACAATCTTCCCATTATACATGACAGCTACACGATCACTGATATGTTTAACCATGGACAAATCATGTGCAATGAACAGGTATGTCAGACCGAGTCGCTGCTGCAATTCTTCAAGCAGCTGTACGATCTGAGCCTGAATGGACACATCCAACGCAGACAAAGGCTCGTCACATACAATAAATTCAGGTTCCACGGCCAGCGCACGAGCGATTCCGATCCGCTGCCGTTGACCACCCGAAAATTCATGAGGGTATCGCTGAGCATGAGCCGGATCGAGATCCACCATCTCCAGCAATTCCTCCACACGTTTTTCCCGCTCAGCGGGGCTGCCGGCAAGATGGTGAATATCCAAGGCTTCCCCAATAATGTCCATAATTCTAAATTTCGGATTAAGCGAGGCATACGGATCCTGGAAAATAATTTGCATATGTCTCCTCATCGTTTTCATCTCTGAGGCAGAGAGGCGGTTGAGCGGCACTCCCTTAAACAGCACATCCCCACCTGTAGGTTCATGCAGTCGTAGAATGGCTCTGCCTGTAGTCGATTTCCCGCTGCCCGATTCGCCTACGACCCCAAGCGTCTCCCCTTGGCGAATCTCGAAACTGATATCGTTCACAGCTTTTAAAGTGTTGCCTTTACCCAAATTAAAATGTTGTTTGAGGGACTTCACTTCCAGTAAAGGCTGATCATCTTCCAGATCGCGTGGCACCAACGAGACGAGTTTTGGCTTTTTCTTCTCATCCAGTCGAGGTAATGCATTCAACAGTCTTGCTGTGTATGGATGTTTCGGATTCGCAAAAATCTCTGTGGTTGTGCCGGATTCCACAATCTGCCCGTCTTTCATGACTACAACCCGATCACACATGCCTGCCACTACTCCGAGATCATGGGTAATCAGAATAATGGAAGTGCCCAGCTGTGCCTGCATATCTTTCATCAAATTAAGGATTTGGGCCTGAATAGTAACATCAAGCGCAGTTGTAGGTTCATCCGCAATCAGCAATTCAGGACGGCAAGCAAGAGCAATAGCGATCATCACCCGCTGACGCATACCTCCGGAGAATTCATGTGGGTACTGGTTGAAACGTATTTCACTCCGGGTAATACCAACGAGCTCCAGCATGGCAATCGCCTGCTTCTTCGCTTCCCCTCTGGAAAGCTTCTGATGTTTAATCAGACTTTCGGTGATCTGTTTTCCGATTTTCACAGTCGGATTAAGCGAGCTCATAGGGTCCTGAAAGATCATGCCGATGTCACGGCCACGGATACTCTCCATCTCTTTTTGCGTTTTATGGACCAGGTCTACCCCTTTAAACAGAATCTCACCCTTTTTCATCTGCGAAGGAGGCGAGGCAAGCAGCCGCATAATGGAACGTGCCGTTACACTCTTGCCACTGCCGGATTCCCCTACGATGCCAAGTGTTTCCCCTTTCCGCACTTCAAAACTGACTTCTTTCACCGCCTGAAATTCACTCTCTCCGGAATGAAAAGAAACGGACAACTCATTTACTTTCAACAAAGGTTGCATGTGATCACCAGCCCTCATCCATATTTTCACATGTGCTCATATGTATACTCTTCCATACCTTGACAATTAAATAGACTCTAAATAATATATACTATATCAATCGGAATAATGCAATTTAAAATAAGATGAAAGGAGGCTCGCATGGTTTGAATCTTGCAAAAGGCAGCAAAATGTCACAGCTTGTTTACACCTTGGGATTTAATTATGGCAAAATGCTGCTTCATCCCTCCTATCGATATGTTCTATTTATTCTTGGACTGCCCGTTAATTTGGTTGTGCTTCTGATCTGGCAATCTAGACGAAAAAGGGATGGCTGGGCCGTGGTTCAACAAGCTGTTGAACGCGATATGCTCTCCACTTCTTATCGGGATAAACTTCGGACGGACGTTGAAGAACAGTTGAGGCGTAAACACCGTTTCTTTCGGCAGCAAGTTAGTGAGGCAGAGTTTAAGCGTCAGACCGAGGAGTGGCTGGAGGAATCCGTTCAGAAGGAGTTAAAGGAACGAACGTTCAGCAAGCTTCAAGAACAGGGAAAACAGCGACTGACGATGGCTGATACATTCCAATCGATGATTGATAAACCTTGGTTCCTTGCGATATCAGTTATTCCGGGCTGTCTGATGTACGCCATGATGTTTTTGTATGGCAATCCTTATCTAAAGTACATATTCGAAAGAATTCTGATGACGGTATTCGTCATTCTGGGCGTAGCTACACTTGTATTCACCATCTTGTACCTGTCCCCATTCAATCCGGCGGCCAACATTCTCGGAGAGACAGCGACACAGGAACAGATCGCAGCTTTTAACCATGTCTATGGCCTGGATCAGCCCTATCTTGTCCAGCTCTGGAACAATATCAAGGGCATAGCGCTATTTGATCTCGGCAAGTCTTTTTCAGGGAATGAAGATGTCACGGCTACGATCGCAAGAAAGTTTCCAATCACGTTAACATTGGCCGTTATCTCCTTGCTGCTTGCCCTTGTCATTGCATTGCCAATCGGCATCATCTCGGCGATCAAGCCCAATTCACTGTTTGATTACACATTCATGTTTATTGCATTAATTGGATTATCGATTCCGAATTTCTGGCAAGGACTCATCTTCATCCTGAATTTTTCGATCAAACTGCAGTGGCTTCCGGCTACCTTCAATCCACAGAACTGGCTATCTATTATTATGCCAACGATTGTTCTGGGAACGGGATTAACTGCTGCGGTGGCCCGTATGACTCGGTCTTCCACACTGGAAGTTATTCATGAGGATTACGTGGTGACTGCTCGTGCCAAAGGATTAAGCGAACGACAGGTTCTGCTGAAACATGCGGTGCGCAATGCGCTAATTCCAATCGTAACCGTTGTAGGTCTTCAGTTCGGAGGCATGCTTGGCGGGGCGGCTGTAACGGAGAAAGTATTTAATATCAGCGGACTTGGCAGCTACATTGTGGATAAACAGTTTATCCCTGATATTCCGAGCATTATGGGCGGGGTCATATACACAGCGATTACAATCTCCATCATCAATGTTGTGGTAGATCTGTTGTACGCTTTTGTCGATCCCAGGGTTCGTTCCAAGATGAAACAATATTAAAGCAGGTGCACTATGACAAAATCGGGTTCACTTACACAAGAAATGCGTTTTCGGCTTAAGTCTTCACAGGAGTACAGTCAGGCGAGCTTCGCCTGGGTCACTTCCCTTCTCTTGTCGGTGTTACTGTTGTTCAACAGTTATGACTGGAGCCTTCAGGAGTTCAGACCATTTCTGCTGACTGCGCTCGGAATCTACCTATTTTTCACGCTGGTCCAGAGTGTACTGACGCTCCGAATTCGGAGAGACCTGATTCAGAAGGGGACAATCTCTGTGCTGACTCGCAGACTTGCCTGGGTCCAGCTGTTGGGTATCATTTCAGGCAATATCTTTATCGTTACGGCCGCTTTTCATCTGATCAAGAAAACAAAAAGCATTGAGTATACATTTGCGGTGTATATGCTGCTGACCCAGCTGTTCGTTATTGGGGTCTCGGCACTCAATATGTTTAAACCATATGTTGCGGATACGTTTTTGCCAGCCATGGCTGTGCTCGTACTTGTACTTGGCATCGATCTGGTGGTGCTGTTTATCGTATCCCGGTATACGTCAGCCTCGATCATCCCACGCTGGATGCTGGGCGTGAGCGTGATCTTGATTCTGACTTCGGTCACAGGGAATGTATTCGCACTGCTGCTGGGTATCTCCATCATTGGACGAATCCGCAGACAGGGTAAACAAAAATCCAACTTCTGGAATGATCTGTGGGAGCGTCTTGCTCCGAATGTCACGGCAATGTCCGGTTTGTTTTTTATCATTTTCCTGTTCTCGATATCGATTTGCAGCTTCTTTACTTTTGATTACAGCATGGCTGTAGAAAATAACTACTCGGCCTTGCTTCAGTCCCCATCGCTCGCCTATCCCTTGGGAACGGATGACTTTGGACGATGTTTATTTTCCCGGATTGTATTTGGCGCCCGTATATCATTAATCGTAGGCTTCATGTCAACCCTGATTCCAGTACTGATAGGCGGTATTCTCGGAGCCTTCTCGGGATTCTATGGGAGACACACGGACAATATCATCATGCGACTGCTGGATATTCTCTATGCTATTCCGGGTATTCTGCTCGCTATCGCCATCATTGCGGCGTTCGGGGCCAACACAGTCAATCTTATTCTGGCACTCAGCTTGGGTTCGATCCCAACTTATGCACGAACCATGAGGGCTAGTGTGCTCTATGTATCTACTTTTGAATTTGTTGAAGCTGCACGTGCACTGGGTTACAACAATCGCTCGATTATTTTCAAACATATTATTCCGAACTCGCTCGCACCCATGATTATCAAGTCTACACTTACGATCGGCGGAGCCGTCATTGCCACCAGCAGTCTGAGTTATTTGGGGCTCGGCGTGGAGCCGCATATTCCCGAGTGGGGCAACATTCTCAAGCTGGGCAGCACGTATCTGGAAACCCATTCGTATCTGGCCATCTATCCAGGTCTTGCGATCATTCTGCTCGTGCTCTCGTTCAACTTTCTGGGTGACGGACTACGTGATGCGCTTGATCCAAAGCTGGAAAAGGCTTAACCACTTCTACAATATTCAACTCAAATTGAATTCCAATGATTATGAACTTATCTGGAGGTATTTTCATGAAAAAACGTATGCTGATAGCACTACTATTAACTTTTGTCCTTGTGGTCTCCGGTTGCAGTGTGAAGACCAAGACGGAATCCCAGTCAGAATCCGCACCGTCAGATACAACAGAAAACACGCAAAACCAAAAACCGGTGGACATCGAATTACTGGCTCAGAGCTCCTCCGAAAATGACGTGAACATTATCCGCGACCAGCTTACCAAGAATGGCTTCAATGTTAAGCTGAACCTGCAGCCGGATTACGGCAGCTACAAATCCCAGCAGGATGCTGGCAATTATGACATTGCGCTGTCCAGCTGGACAACGGTAACCGGGAATCCGGATTACGCAGTTCGTTCACTCTTCAAAACAGGCGGAGATTACAGCATTCTGGCTGATGAAGAAATCGATAAACTTATTGACCAGGCTGCTACCCAGACGCCGGACGAATACAAGGATACGTATAAACAATTGGAGGACCGCTTGGTAACCGATCAAGCCTATATCGCTCCGCTGTACATTTCCCTGAAAAGTCAGGCTGTGAACAAAGACATTCTCAATGTAGACACCGTTCGCTTGTCTAAATCCCGCGCCATGGCATGGGAACCGATTGAATTCAAAGACAGCTCCAAAAATACAAAAGAACCATTAATTCTGACACAAACCGCTTCCGTCCTGACTTCCCTTGACCCGATCAAAGGAAATGACGGTTCCATCAACCAACTGAACACCAACATGTATGTACGTCTCGTGAACCTGACAGATGACGATCAACTTACACCAGAGGGTTCCCTCTCCCACAATTTCAGTATTGCTGAGGGTAACTCGGAGTATTACTTCATTCTCAGAGACGATATCAACTTTGCCAAGATTGATAATAAAAAAGCGGTAGATACGGGAGAACGTGTCGGTGCAGATGACGTCATCTTCTCTCTCGATCGCGCCAAAAACAAAGATTCCGTACCAGATCACCGGACATACAGCCTTCACGAACATATCAAGGAAGCCGAGTTAGTAACCGATCTGGGCGCATTGGAATCCGTTCAGCAATCTAGTGGCAGTGGTACGGTTAAAGACGCATTGGAACAAGGGCTTGGCACGAAAATTACGGAACTGGTTACGGACAAAAACAAAGCCGATAACGCTGCCGGAAAGTATCAGGTTGTGAAACTCACAACAACGGAACCTTTCCCGCAAGTATTGAACTATCTGGCTCACCAATCTGCTGGCATTGTGTCCAAAAAACAGGTCGAAAGCATCAATACGTATGATGTAGCTTCGTTTGACGTGAATAAAGACATTCCTTACGGCGATCAGAATACCGTGACTGAAGGTGCTGCGTACAACAACACCCTGTATGCCAGCGGCCCATATATCTTGGCATATAAAAATGATTACGAAGGTGTATTCTATCAGAATCCCGGATACCGCAAAGGCTCTGAGTATGCACCCAAAATCTCTCAGGTGAATGTTCGATTCATCTCTGATGCCGACAGTGCGTTGTCTGCTCTTCGCAGCAGTGAAATCCACCTGTACTACGGAGTATCCGAAACAAAGTATGACATCATCAAAAATGACAGCAAGTTGCAATTGCAGAGTATTCCGAGCAATGCGGTTTCCTATCTGCTGTTCAACACAGCCAATCGGGAAGTTGCCAAGAGCAGTGATCTGAGAAAATCCGTGCTCTACTCCATCAATCAGGATGACATTTTGCAGTTCTACAAAAACAATAAACTTAAGGCATACTCTACAGTAAGTCCACTCGTGCAGACCGGGAATGAATTGAAGTCCGATCCGGCAAAAGTAAAAGAATTCTTGAGCGCCTACCAGGCTTCCAAGTAACAATTAAGATAAACGGCTGTCACCCGGATCACTCCAAGATCCGGATGACAGCCGTATTATTTTATAGAAAGAATATATTATGATGAGCAGTCTGCCTGATACCTTCGCTGTACGTCAGGAAGCAGAGTGACGATTTGGATTCCCACTCCCCAGGCAAAATAGATCAGATGGATAACAGATATATGCTGGATCCAGTATACCTGCACCATAATCCAGATGATCAGAGCAAATCCCGTATATAACGAGAACGTCCATCCCCAGTATTGATTCGAGTAGAGATTCAGTTTCTCACCTATTTCCCAGTGAGTGCGACGAAGGAGTAAAATGGCAATGATCATCGGCATAACACCAAGAACCAACAATAGTATAATTCCCGGGATCAGAAAACTGCCAAAAGGGGAATGCTCCAATAATGAATCCGGCATATGGACGAGATTTCCCGAAGGATCGATAATGAGTGCTCCCCCTCCAACCATCGCACCAATGCCCAGTAACCCCTGCATCATAATGAGCGCCCACGATCTTTCAGGTACACATTCACGCTTTATTCCATCATCACTAGTCCTCATCCCTCACCCTCCAGACATTGTTATACAGATATACTGAACGTTCTATTCCATTTTCACATATGGAAAGGGCTGAATCCTGTGCTCTTTCTCACTAAAATCGTCCCCAAAAATTCGATTATGGTAAAACTTGATAAAAGAACGTACGTTCGGTATAATAGAGATATACTTAATGAGCGAGAGGCAGATATGGACGACAAATTTATTAAGGAACTACGCGAGATTAGTCGGGATGACAGACGAAGATCCGAATTTATGATCCAAGGCATGAAGGAAACACTGCAGGGAAGAAAAGAAGAAAGTATATTCAAGCGCTGGGTTCGGCGTAAGAAGACAGAGAAAAAAATTTCACAACGATTCAATCAGGATCCCTCTTCGGATCAAAAGTAACCACATAAAAAGGAGGCGTACTACGCCTCCTTTATTATTTATATGAGCAGTTTGCACAAATGCCGTTGGTGAATCATTCGGAAAGAACTGTGTGTGAGTCCTTTGCATTATACCTATGTTCAACTTTGTTTTACGGTAAAATGGCAAACGAGCGCACTGGAAAGCCGGACGCCTTTTCGGCCTTGGGTACGATATTGAAGATCACGGCACCTTTGGCTGGTACCTGATCCAGATTCGTTAACAGCTCTACCTGATATGTATCCTGGGCAAGTACATAATATTCTGCCAGAAGTGCCCCGTTCTTTTGATAGTCTACAGCTGAATCAGTGTCGAAGGTCTCATGGCCGATCGCCTGTATTTTTCTTTCCTCGAATAAAAACATTAGCGCACTGACTGACCATCCGGGTGCATGACTGTGTCCCTCAGCATCTTTGTTGTCGAATGCTTCATGACTGGGCCAGCGTTTGCTCCAATCGGTACGCAGTGCTACAAAGCTGCCAGCTTCAATAACGCCATGCTCTTTTTCAAACTCAAGAATATGCTCGACATCCAGCGTGAAATCCGGATTGCTCTCTACAGCCACAGATTGATCAATGACCACCAGCGGTAGCACAAGTTCCTTCAACCCCAATTCATCGAGATAACGGGTATCACGCACAAAATGGATCGGTGCATCGAGATGCGTACCATATTGACCGGGAAACCTGAAACTTTGGGCAAAGAAACCTTGGTCGTGATTAAACAACGTATCGAATTTTGCCGCATCAAAAGCTGAGAAATGTGGAGATTCCGGTCCAAACGTATGGGTCAGATCCACCCACTTCTTTTCTTTTAATAATTGAATCGCTTGAATGAGCTCATTGGACATCCGAATCACCTCATACATAGAATGGAATAAATTGTTACTATTATATCTTATTCCACTCCATGCGAAAATATTGAAATGTCAGCTATTTGATAGAATTCATTAACTCGAAGAAGTATTTTGGTTCATGAGTCTGATATAGATTGAACCACGAATCTAAAGTCTCCGGTGTAAATACATCGAGCACCTTCAATACATGCATCGCAAATTCCAAAGGAGCTATGCCCGATGCAGTAACTAAATTGCCATCCGTTACGGCCGGTACCATTTCATAGCATTTTTCTCCAATGTAATGAGGACAAATCATTTTCAAATATTCCAGATCGTTGCTTGTATGCCTTCTGGAGTCTAGCAATCCCACCCTCGCAAGTCCAACGGTTGCACCACATATTGCCGCAACAACATGACCTTTTTCCAAAAATGTCGAAGCTTTTTTCAATATAGGCTCGTGAATGGATTCCATCCAAGTATTTCCGCCTGGAAGAATCAATACATCCGTACTTTCCAACATACACTCATCAACTGAAATGCGAGGTAATATTTCCAATCCCCCCATGGTAGTCACCGGACTTTTATCAACGCCAACAGCAACCACCTCTATCGCCGCCAGCCCTTTCTTAAAATACCTTCCCGAGTTTAATTCAGCAATTAAATAACCTACCTCCCAGTCTGACATCGTATCAAATACATAAAGATATGCTTTTTTTGTATGCATAATGCACTCCCCTTCTAGTCGATAAGCCTATTATAAAAAAACTTTACTGACATCTTCCGTCAGTAAAGTTTTTTTGAATTTGATAATAATCAAATAGCTCATATCGTGGGTTTAATGACTGGAACAGATTTTCCGTATGGTAAAAGGTAAATAGGCTACATAAGAATAAATTGCTTCTTTTAGCAGAAATATCACTTTCATCGAAGTCTCTTATGCTATATAAGAGACCGCTTTTAGAGGATCATGTTCTGAGATTGGTATTTGAAAATGAACATCAACAAATCGGAGCCCCAACTAAAGAAATCATTCCGCCTACATCTCGCCTCAGAGTTAAATTTTTCGTTTACCGTTATTCGAAAAAAGGCTACCACTAGGGTAGCCTACTCTCATATCTTCATTTTCAAGTATTCACTTTTAGTCATACCATAGAGATACTCATCGTAATGCTGTCCATTAGTGAATACCATATCTCTGAGTTTCCCTTCTTGGACAAATCCAAGACGCTCATGAAGTTCTAATGAACCTTCATTAAAAGCATAAACATGTGCGGTAACTTTCTGATAGCGTAATTCCTTAAAGTAATATCGCAACAATATCTTTATAGCTTCTGAAGCATAACCATTTCGCCAGAATTCTCTAAAGATAGCAACACCGTACGTAAAAGTTCCATTGCGGGTATCACAGTTATTCGAACTTATACTTCCCACTAATACTTCATCTAAAGTCTCGACCGCGAGCATAATTTTATCCCCATCAGGACCACGGGATGCCTGGTGTTCAGCCCAAGCTTTTGTACCATCTTCCGATCTTGGGAAATTTATTACATCGCAAAGTCTAGCACAGTCAGAATCAGAATCATTATTGTGGAACTTATCCCAATCAGTTGGGAGAATTGCACGTAATTTAACTTTATGACCTGTCCAAATATTATTTTCCATTATAGATCCTCCTAAGGTTTATTTACTCCTACCTCACTCATATCTGAATTAAGGCGGAGATCTGGCCTTGGGATCTAAGTCTTCATAGACTACATCGTTCTCATTCCTTTCAACACTTACATCAAGTATATACCGTAATATTCCATTATTTCAAATTATATTATTCGGTCTTTTCCGCATAAAAAATACACCTCCTAAAATATCACCGGCTTCCCATAAGGTTATGTCCAATGTCAATTTTAGGAGGTGTACGCCAAACAAAAATCTAACTTAAACAACTAATGGTAATTCTCAACTACTCTACTCGAATGACCAGTTTCCCGCGTGTATGATGGGTTTCGCTTTTTTCGTGCGCTTCACGCAGTCCTTGTTCACTCAAGGGGTATGTCTCATCAATGATGGGTCTCAGCTTGCCCTCAGCAGCGAGCTCAGCCAACTGATCGAGTTGGTCCCCTTTGGGTTCCATCATGAACACGTTGGCGGTTACACCAGCTTCCTTAGCCAGCGTTTCATCCGGTTGTTCCACAAGTGATACCAGATGCCCACCTGGCTTTAATACCTTGAAGCTATCACGTTGAATATCGCCACCCATCGTGTCCAGCACGACATCATACCCGGAGAGAATCTCCGAGAAATCTTCTTTTTTATAATTGATAAAATGGTCCACTCCCAGCGAACGAAGCAATTCCTCATTCGATTCACTCGCCGTGGAAGCCACTTCAGCGCCAAGATATTTGGCAATCTGAATAGCAAAGGTTCCTACACCACCTGCTCCGGCGTGAATGAGAACCTTCTGCCCTTTGGCAAGCCGTCCATGGTCAACAAGTGCCTGCCAGGCCGTCATGGCTGCTAGCGGTATGGCAGCTGCTTCCTCGAAGCTTAGATTTTCCGGGATACGGGCAATGATGTCCGCATCCACAGCCACATATTCTGCATAGGTCCCGAAATGACGAGGACGGGCAAATACGCGATCGCCCGCTCTGAACCTAGTGACATTGGAACCCGCTTCAGTCACTGTCCCGGCCACATCCCCGCCCAATATTAGTGGGAAAGAATCTGCTGCCTCTTTCATATGGCCTTGTCTGACTTTAAAATCCACCGGGTTTACAGAAGTAGCATGAATGCGGATTAGCACCTGGTTCACTCCACATGCCGGCTTCGGCATTTCCTTTTCCTTCAATTGTTCCGCTCCACCGAACTTTTCAATCACAATTGCTTTCATTAGAGATCCCAGCCTTTCCATAGCATTATCGTTATGCTCTCCTTCTTCATTACCCTTCCCGAACGTTCACTTGACCTATATTCATGAATTCGCAGCAGGTTTGGGTTCACAATCCCGATTAGGAACCGTGATATAATGAAGAACTGTTGAACTTAAATAACTGAACAAGCGAGGTAGAGATGTGGAAATTGAAGTAAGTACGTTACATGCATTTTCGGATAAGCCTCTAGGCGGAAACCCCGCAGGAATTGTTTTACAAGCAGGACACTTGTCCGACTCCCAGATGCAGGAGATTGCCAGACAAGTTGGATTCTCAGAGACCGCGTTTGTTATGCCATCGGATCAGGCTGATTTCAAAGTTCGTTACTTCACCCCTAGTGATGAAGTTGATCTATGCGGACATGCAACGATTGCCTTATTTTATTTAATGAAAGCACAGCATATCGTTGATGTAGGTGTATACACGCTGGAGACGTTAGCAGGAATACTTGAAGTAGTTGTCCACAACAATGGTGAAGTCTATCTGTCTCAGGCGCTTCCGGAGTTTGGAGATATCGTTGACCGACAAGACATTGCAGATTCTCTGGGTATTTCTACACATGATTTACACGCTGAATTACCTGTACAGATCGTATCTACCGGATTGCGCGATATCTTGATTGCGGTTAACCATGTTGATGTTCTGTCAAAAATCATTCCTGATTTTCAGCTTATCGCTGAAATTAGCAAAGCTAACCATGTCGTAGGTTATCACGTGTTTGCAGTCGAACCAGATAAAGAGAGTACTCTGGCAGAATGCCGGAACTTTGCTCCCCTTTACGATATCCCGGAAGAGAGCGCAACTGGTACTTCTAACGGTGCTTTACTCTGTTATTTACATAAATACAACCAACTTTCAGATCCCCACGATACAATCTATACGATTAGACAAGGGTATACTATGAACCGTCCCTCGGAGATCCAAGCCAGATTAACACTGGGCATGTCCAATGAAATTACAAAGATTCAAGTGGGCGGGGTCGCGGTTCATATAGAGAACATTCGAATTCAACTTTCATAAATGTTGAGCTTCAATCTTATGTAAAAATCGTAACACGGCTTCTTCCAATTGATTCAGCCCTGGCTGTTCTATAGGGAAGTGGCCCGCTCCTTCCAACACTACGCATTCCTTTTCCACCTTTAATCGATCAAAAAAAGATTGGCTGAACCGTAGTGGTGTCATCGGGTCCAGTTCGGGGTGAACCAGCAGTACGGGACATTGGCCAAACTGTTCCGGATTTACCTCCGGCTTCTTATTCAGGAATGTTCTTAACAGTTCTAATGGGACACGTGTCGATGCCGCCTGTGGATCATTCATAATAAGTCGGGTTAACTCCGAATTATTGGTAATCAGCTGCATACGCGATACTTGCTTCACAGAGATACGTATATGATCCAGTAAAGCCGGAAACCGATCCATCATACGTTTGCCCCATCGGCTCACCAAACGGTTTGGTGCAAGCTGGTCACGCATATCCGCATCACTCGTGTCCACAAATGTCGTTACAATCAAGCCTTGTACGTGCTCACTGCGTGCACTCATGTGATAAGCCAGCATACCTCCGATGCTGCTTCCCAATGCCACGATCGGCTTGCCGTCTTTCCTAAATTCGCAATCAGCGAGTGAAACAAGCAGCTTGATCCATAGTTCATAATTGAGACGTGTCCCAGGCAACGGATAGCTCAGTCCATACGGTGGAAGATCTGGCGATACTACCTCATAGCCTCGGAGCTGCAACATTCGAGCATAAGGCGCGAGCAACCTGCCATTGCCTCCAGCTCCGTGAATGAACAGAATTTTGATCGGCGAATCGGGCGCGGGCAGAAGATCGATGTGCAGATGAACCCCGTTCGATTCCCACCACTCCTCTTCAGGATTCGCATGGTCCCCTAGCCTGAATTCTTCCGGGAAAAAGGCTTGATACTGTTTCCAATAATGATGTGATGAATGATATGAAGGCAGATTATCCATGCTGTTCATTCTCCTCTTGTCATAGATCAGTCTCATTCAGATTGAATGAGACTGATCCTATATAGCCAAAAAAGGCCGTGCATTGCACGACCTTACATTAAGCCTACTTCCATAAGTATACTTCTTTGTATAACAGCCTTCATACATCTGTCAATAAAGGGATGGTACATTCCCCGATACAATAAACGCCACACCAAGGAGAGAATATACTCCAAGTAGTGTGGCGTGTACGGTTTAGCAGTGGATTAGATTCAAAGCGTGTTTGCATTTGTGTATTAACCTACGCTGTAAAGACGTGGCAAACAGATGCACAATTCATCCCGTCTCTTTCCCCCTCATTCTTTTCCTCAAGCGAGCGTATTGACTGTAGATCCAAGGTGATTCTTTCGTCAGGATCGGGCCAAGCACTGCCAGAATCAACACATATAACACGGCAAAAGACTGAATGGATGCCATCAGGCCTCCTGCCTTGCCGATATTCGCCATAATGATAGAGAACTCTCCACGGGACACCAGCGTGAATCCCACATTAAGAGAAGCGCGTGGAGACATCCCGGAGAGTCTGCCAGCGATCATGCCCGCACCATAGTTGCTGGCAATGGTCAGAATAACGGCAATCACGGTCATGCCAACGGCTCCGCCAAGGGTCGAAGGTTCAATGGTCAGGCCAAAGCTGAAAAAGAAGATCGCCCCAAAGAAATCTTTGAACGGCATAATCTGATGCTCAATTCGGCTGGCATGTCTGGACTCCCCCAGAACCAGCCCCATCATCAGAGCTCCAATCGCTTCGGCTACATGCAGCGTTTCCGAGAAACCCGCCACCAGAAAGAGCAACGTCATAACGGTAAGCAGAAACAACTCCGATGACTTGATGTTGAGTGCCTTATCAATATACTTGATGCATTTCCTGCCTATGATTAGAAATAGCACAATAAAGAGCAGCGCAGACAAGGATACGAGCAAGACGCTGAGGAATGAGGTAGCCCCACTAAGTACAAGCCCCGTCAGAATCGAGATATGGATGGCAATAAACAGATCATCAAACATGATCATGCCCATAATAATCTCCGTCTCCGGGTTCGCCGTGCGCTTCAGATCCACGAGTACTTTAGCCACAATAGCTGTGGAAGAACTCGTCATAATACCACAGACAACTAACGTTTCTTTGAGTGGCAGTTCCATGAACCATCCTAGCAGCAGACCGGAAGCAAAATTTAGTCCAACGTAGAACATACCTCCGGTCAGAATGGCTTTGCCCGACTTCATCAGGCGGGAGACCGAAAATTCCAATCCCAGATAAAAGAGCAAAAACAGAATACCCAGCCTGCCCATAAATTCAATAAATTCCGAGCTTTCGATAAAACGCAAATCCACAATGCCGATCTGTGGTGCATGCGGTCCAACAGCCATACCAATCAGAATATAGAAAGGAATGACCGAAAATCGTAATTTTGCAGATATTAGCCCCGTAAGTGTAATCAGCGCAACGGCAATTCCCACTTCGAATATGAGCATATCCATAGGCTAGAGCCGTCCATTGGATAACAACTGTTTTAACAGTTTGATCTGATCCCGTTCACCAGCGACAACAACCGTTGCCCCCGCGGTAAAGGTATAGTCAGGACCTGGATTAAACTGTTTCATCCTGTTCTTCTCCACCACAGCAAGAATAACTGCTCCTGTTGCCTGGCGAATATTCAGTTCTCCGATCGATCTTCCTATGCTCTCTGAATGCGGCTCAATACGGAGCCACTCAATTAACAGTCCCTCCAGCATAACTTCACGCTCATCCTGAAAGGTTGGTTTATACGTCATGCCACCGACAATAGCCGCAACCGCACGTGCCTCATCATCATCCAGTGTGACCAGTGACACCATATCTCCCAATTCTTCAGGCGAATCGCCTGATTCCATGTGAAACAGGTCACGTCGCTCATCATTATGGATAACGATGACCAGATGCTCACCGCTGCGTGTGTGCAACCAATATTTGCGTCCAATTCCCGGCAAATCCGTCTCTTTAAAGTGCATGATCTGCACCCCCAGTGGACATCCGATTCAAGGACTCATTGTTTAACGTAATATCCGTAATGCGTACTCGCATGGAGCCAGCCGGTATATTAATCGACCTCACTTCTCCCTTGAGCCCAAGCAATAATTGCCGCCCCACAGGGGAGAGGAAGGAAATATGCCCCGCATCCGGGTCCGCGTCATCCGGCATAACAATGGTGAATGAATCAGATGTATGGAAGTCAACGTACTCAAAACGGATTAAACTACCGATAAGTACCACCGATTCCAGAGCTTCATCCGAACCAAGGAGCAGCTTCTCCACACACGTGGTATAGTTTGCGAGCAGCCGTTCCATCTGCGAACGTTCCGGATCACGCACGTCAAAATAGGCGTCGAGAAATGTTCTTTTCTCTTCACCGAATATAATGAGCTGGTTCACCAGCATTTCTCTGCAATTTTGAAAGGAGGTCCTATGGTTCATAATAAATCTCACCTCCTATACAAGCCCTGTTCTCCATGTTGATTCGCATGTTTTTCTTCATCATGTTGTTCTCCTCCTTCATATAGATAAAAAAACCACGGATACCGCGGTCTTACTACCATCTTACCAAAACAAATTTTTTAATCCAGCTATTCTGTTAACTTTGCGTTGTATAATGATAAAAAGGGCGTCAATCCGGCTTCCAAACTTAACCTTTACATCATATGACAGATCCATAGAAGATTTTAATAACGTCATAAAAAACATTTTATGGGTTTTCATCTCGTATTTTTATTTTGTTTCCTGTATATTTAACTACAAACTTTTATGCAATTTATACAAATAGCCATCCCAAGACTTTAACACAATAAAGGAGTGCATTGAAAAAGTGTCGACTATAACTAAGGATTCAACTCAAGTAACTGCCGCAGAGTATGTTCATTCCGTTTACGAATCGGTTATCGCCAGAAATCCACAGGAAAGTGAATTCCATCAGGCTGTTAAAGAGATCCTGGACTCGCTTATTCCTGTCATTGCAGCTCACCCGAAATATCGGGAAAATGGCTTGCTTGAACAGCTTGTTGAGCCAGAACGTGTCATTACGTTCCGCGTGCCTTGGGTAGATGATCAAGGCAAGGTACAAGTAAACCGTGGATTCCGTGTTCAGTTCAACAGCGCAATTGGTCCTTACAAAGGTGGACTTCGTTTCCATCCTTCCGTTTACTCGGGAATCGTTAAATTCCTGGGATTTGAACAAATTTTCAAGAATGCCCTGACTGGCCTGCCAATCGGCGGTGGTAAAGGTGGTTCCGACTTCGATCCAAAAGGAAAATCAGATCTGGAAGTCATGCGTTTCACTCAAAGCTTCATGACTGAGCTGTACAAATATATCGGTTCCGATGCGGACGTACCTGCCGGGGACATCGGTGTAGGTGCACGGGAAATCGGTTATATGTTCGGACAGTACAAACGCATCAGCGGTGGACACGAAGCTGGCGTTCTTACAGGTAAAGGGCTCCTATACGGAGGAAGTCTTGCACGTAAGGAAGCTACCGGATTCGGATGCGTGTACTTTGTGAAGGAAATGTTGGCATCTAAAGGACTGAGCTTCAAGGACAGCACCGTGGTTGTCTCCGGTTCGGGTAATGTATCCATCTATGCCATTCAGAAGGCTCAAGAGCTTGGAGCTAATGTTGTCGCGTGTAGTGACTCTGGTGGTTATATCTATGACGCTCAAGGAATCAATCTGGATACCGTAAAAAGATTAAAAGAGGTTGATCGTCTGCGGATCAGCGAATATGTCAAAGAGCATCCACATGCCGTGTATACCGAAGGCTGTGAAGGCATCTGGTCTATCCCTTGTGATATCGCGCTGCCTTGTGCAACGCAAAATGAAATCGACGAACAGGCTGCTGCATTGCTTGTGCAAGGCGGAGTTAAAGCGATCGGTGAAGGAGCGAACATGCCTTCCACTCTGGCTGCCATTGACGTTTTCCATAAAGAAGGCGTTCTGTTTGGACCAGCCAAAGCGGCTAATGCTGGCGGAGTTGCCGTGTCCGCACTTGAAATGTCGCAGAACAGCATGCGGTTGTCCTGGTCATTTGAAGAAGTGGACGCCAAGCTGCATGACATTATGTCGAACATCTACACTAGCTGTGTTCAGGCAGCGGATGAGTACGGCTGTGCAGGTAACCTGCTTGCCGGAGCGAACATTGCTGGCTTCCTGAAGGTGGCAGATGCCATGCTCGCGCAAGGTATCGTCTAATTCTAATTGTGTTACAGTTGCTAACTAACTAAATAAACCGCCTTCCATCACGGGAGGCGGTTATTTTACATTTCTAATGTCATTTATGGAGTTTAATCCGGTATCAGAATCGCCATATGATCCATATCGGAATTGATCGAAATCCAGTGTAATGGTAAAGTTGTACTGACCTTAAAATAGCATTTTTTTTAATTAAAGGAAGTGTATAAATGACTAACCAAGCATTCAGTAGCAATCAGGCTACTCTGCATTTAAGCGCAGACTGTGAGCAATGTTTTGGTCTATGCTGTGTCGCCTTGCCGTATGGCAAATCCTCAGACTTTGCTTTTGATAAATCCAGCGGCACCCCCTGTTCCAATCTCCGTACCGATAACCGCTGCGGCATCCATACACAGCTGCGACAGAAAGGGTTCAAGGGCTGCACAGTCTACGACTGTTTCGGAGCTGGTCAGAAACTATCACAAATTACATATGCGGGCAAGGATTGGCGTAATCATCCGGAATCAGCTGCTGAAATGTTCGATTGCTTGCCTGTCATGAAGCAGCTTCATGAGATGATGAGCTATATCAATGAAATGCTAATGCTGCCGGAAACATCATCCATCCATGCCGCGTTGAAGGACGTATATGGGGAAACGGAACGACTGACCGATCTGGAGCCATCTGCCATATTACGTCTCGATATTCCCGCACATCGGGCGGTGGTGAACGAACTGCTTGTACAGGCCAGCGAGATGGTGCGGGCAAAGGTCCCAGCTTCGGGTAAGGATCCTTCCAAATCGAAGACCAAAAAGCGTATTGGAAGAGACTTTCTGGGTGCCAATCTAAAAGGAGCTGACCTTCGGGGAGCGAGCTTCAGAGGTGCATTAATGATAGCGGCTGACCTACGAAACGCAGATATGAGAAAAACCGATCTAATTGGGGCTGACTTGCGGGATGCAAATCTGGGTGGAGCGGATCTGAGAGGCAGCATCTTTCTGACGCAATCCCAGCTCAACTCGGCAAAAGGCAGTGCAGATACCAAGTTGCCGGATCATTTAAACATTCCCTCACACTGGCTGTAGGGAAGACTGTCCCAAGATGAAGTATGAATTATGAATTATGAATGAATATGAATAAACCATGAATATGCACTGATTCGTATGTATAACACAAACAGCTCGTCCCTCTGTTTAGAAGGACGAGCTGTTTGTGTTGTATTACATTTTAGATATGAATTAATCAGGACTTACAACTGCGGTAATGAATTAACGGACTACAGCAAGTCGCGGCGAAGGTCCTCAGCCGATTTAGGAGACAGGTGACCGAGTGGGATATCAAATACCGTCTTAGCCCCTTTGTGTCCTTCCAGACTCAAACGTTGTGCGGCTCTTGCATAAGCCACCAGCACACTTGCGGTAAATTCAGGATTGCTGTCGAGCTTCAGACCAAACTCAATAATTTGTTTCTGGCCTGCACCTGTAACTCCACTGCGAATGACAAATCCACCGTGCGGCATGCCTTCATGCTCAGCCTTCAATTGCTCTTCAGTAATAAACGTTACCGTTGTATCGTAATCCGAGAAATAGTTAGGCATAGATACAATCGTTTCACGAATCTCGTCCTGATTTGCACCAGCTTCTGCAACTACATAGCATTGACGCAGATGCTTCTCACGTGTGGTCAATTCTGGGGTCTCCCCAGCACGAATGCTGTTGATTACTTCTTCAACAGGTACAGTGTATTGCACACCAGCCTTAACGCCAGGAACACGACGGATGGCATCGGAGTGACCTTGGCTTACTCCTTTACCCCAGAACGTGTACTCTTTACCTTCTGGCAGGATCGATTGGGCAAGCAGTCGGTTCATTGAGAACAAGCCTGGGTCCCAACCTGTGGAAATGACGCTCACGTGGCCACCTTGCTCTGCCGCGGCGTTAACTTCTTTATAGAATTCAGGGATTTTGGCATGTGTATCGAAGCTATCCACCGTATTGAACAATTTTGCAATTGCAGGTGTCTGCTCCGGAAGATCGGTTGCCGAACCTCCACACAGAATCATCACATCAATTTGGCCTATGTATTGCTCAGCAGCAGAGATATGTTCGAAACGAACCTCTGTACCTTCTGCAACCATCTGCTCCGGGTTACGACGTGTAAATACAGCAACAAGCTCCATATCCGGGTTTTGAGTAATAGCTTTCTCTACACCTTTGCCCAGATTTCCGTAACCTACGATACCAACTTTGACCATGTTCAATCCTCTCCTGTCTTCATCTATAGTTGCCTACTTTATCTAGTATAATGATATAACATAACATGTAAATTGTCAGGTTTCCAGTTTGAAATAAAAATACCTTGCATGCAGAGCAGCAAGGCCTGATATATTCCTTTTATTCTAATCACGTCCAACCGAATGGATAAAAGGTATGGCACCCACGGAAGAAGTAGCAAACAAGACGGAAACGGACAATACCGTTAGAGACAACAGACAACTTGCCAGGAGTAAGGAAAGGAATCTTGAAGCGGTTCTGATCTTTTTCATCCATCCTACCTCCTCATCTTGTTTGCTATATTTTGGCTGGATTATGTTCTTCATAGTTCACCGGACCGCCTCACCAACTCCAAAATTTCATTGGCGACAATATCCGGCTGACTGTTATGAATATCGTGTTTGGCGTGTGCCACAGTGACCTGTGTTCCTTGACTGGACCATGAAGCAAAATCGGCTTGATCTGCCTGCCATGCCCGGCTGCCTTCGCTCGGTTTCTCTGAACCGGCCGTCAGAATGGTTAGCGGGAAGGAGAATTCCTTTTTATGCTCCAAGATATGGGCAGCGTTCTTCTTGGAATTGCGCATCTCTCCAATCACGTTGTCATTGTAAGCATGCTTGAGTGTGGATATGGTGGCTGCCTTTCTCATTGACTCCGTAACGAGATCCGGGTTAACGACCAAAGATTCGGTTAACCGATCCGAATGCAGCAATGTCCGCACAATTCCTGTTTTCACCAGAAGACGGGCTGAATCGAAATACCAATCCGATTGCTCCATAGCCACAGTGCTGTAATATTCGGGACTTCCTCCATCAATCATGACCATGCCAGCTACCTCATCGGGATACATTTGTGCGAATCGCAAGGTCTCCAGCGATCCTAGAGAATGACCTACCATGATATATGGCGGACGTTGGCCGGATACTCGCAGCAATTGATGGATTTCCTCTGTAATGGTATCGATATCACGTGGCCGATCCGTATAATCGCTATACCCGTAACCGAACCGATCATACACCGCAATTTTCACCTGGGATTTCAACTTGTTATATAGCGGGCTGAAATCAACATACGGATTGGGCGTACCCCAGCCTGAAGCGAGAACAACTGTCGCATTTCCTCTTCCCGTTGTATAGAGATGCATGTTACGTCCGCTCACCTCATACATCTTGCCTGGTGCAGTATAAGATTTCATGTCCTGTGTCGACTGATACGCCTCGTACGCGGTACCTACCAGCAGCAGAAGTCCTGTTGCCAGCATCAGGCCACCCAGCCCCTTCAAACCTCTCCGTAACCCCTTCTTCATCGTTCTCTACCCCTTACCCGAATCATCTTCTATATGTATTCTTCAATCTTACCCAAGTACGGGTGGAAACGGAACGATCCCGGGTCCAGTTCTTTCCCCAACCTAAGTCTAGTTCCACCCCCTACCCGCAGGATGAAAAATACCATTGAGACCTGTACCAAAGGGAAGATAATCATATAGACAACGTAAAATAACCGCAAATTCCCGATAACGGAAACCTGCGGTTTTGATGATATTCATTTTGTAAAAAGCCAAATAAACCCTCTGCAATCTACAATTGCAACGTGAGACCCACCGGGCAATGATCACTGCCCATGACATGGCAATCAATATGCGCCTCTGACACCTTCGGAGCCAGCTGATTGGACACAAGAAAATAATCGATCCGCCATCCAACATTACGCTCTCTTACCTTGGGCATGTACGACCACCAACTGAACACATCCGTGCGATCCGGGTACAGATGACGGAAGCTATCCACATATCCGGCAGCCAGCAGATCGGTCATTTTGCCTCGCTCTTCCAGCGTGAATCCCGAGTTGCCCAGATTCGGCTTCGGATTCTTCAGGTCGATCTCCTGATGGGCTACATTCAGGTCACCACATACGATAACCGGCTTGGTCTGCTCCAATTGCAGCACGTACCCTCTGAACCGATCCTCCCATTCCAAACGGTAAGGAAGTCTGGTCAGATCCCGCTTCGCATTGGGGGTATATACGTTGATGAGATAAAAATGATCAAACTCCAGCGTAATCATTCGGCCTTCCGGTTCACTATCTTCCTCTATCCCGTACCAGACAGATAGCGGCTTGATCCGGGTAAATATGGCTGTGCCGGAGTATCCTTTTTTGACAGCATAATTCCAGTATTGATATACGTCTTCACCCAGATCCATTTCGATCTGTCCTGCCTGCAGCTTGGTCTCCTGCACACAGAAAATATCGGCTTGACTCTCGTTATAATAATCCATGAATCCTTTGGTAACACATGCCCGCAATCCATTTACATTCCAGGACACCAGCTTCATATCCTCATCTCCTCACATCTCCCCAATATAGCATGGGCGAATTCGGAAGGACAAGCTGAGGTGTGACGATATCCAAACAGAATGAGGGCTTCCTAAGCTATATGCTCACTGATACAACCAGGATAATGCTTCAGGCAGATGCTTGGCAAAAAATAAAAGATCATGCGTCCCGCCCTCTTCCTCCACATAATTCAGCCGCTCGGCAGGATAACCCTGGGCCAAAATCATGCGACACGCAGAACGTGTATTTTCCAGCATTTGTGCTTGGGCATTAGCCTTGTACACACCTTCCAGACTCCCAACGTACATATACAACTTCAACCCGCGGCGTTCAGCCCAGGAATAGTCACTCATATAATCGAGGAAACCTTCATACCACATTGAGGCTGATAACGCCCCAACCTTTCCAAAGATATGAGGGAATTCCATCGCCGCAAACAGAGAGATCAGCCCACCGAGCGAACAACCAAGTATACCTGTATTCTCTGAATCTGCAAGAGTACGGTAAGACGAGTCCACATACGGTTTCAGCTGCTCAGTGATCGCCTTCAGATATATGCTTCCCTGACCGCCAAAGGCCGAAAAGGATGCATGCAGCGCTGGTACAGGCCATGGCGTGTAGTCATCGTTGCGATTGTGAGGTTCAATACCGACCAAAATCAATTCAGGCAGTTTTCCGGAGCGAAAAGAATGATCCAGCAGATTGCTGCAGGCTTTGGCTACCGCACCTCCATCCTGAATATAAACGACCGGGTAATGACGATCTCCCTCTGTGTAAGATGGCGGAAGCAGCAGATGGAGCGTCCAGCCATTAACCGACTCTTGTACCCATTTACTCATGTATGGAACCCTTCCCTCCTGTTTCAAATCTGGCTTGTTACATCCTGTTTTTAAGCAGTAAAAAGATGAAATAAGGAACGCCAATAATGGAGATGACGATGCCCACAGGCAGTTCTGCCGGGGCAAATACCGTTTTGCCGATCAAATCACCTACAACAACCATCGCCATGCCGACCAAACCGGATATCGGAATGACCCGTTTATGGTGAAGCCCCACCAGCCGCCGTGCAATATGAGGAGCGATTAACCCAACAAATCCGATACTCCCGGAAACGGCAACACAGGCACTGACGAGTCCAACACTGCCCAGTAACAATATTTTTCTCTCCCGATGAACATCTACACCGAGTCCCATGCTGCTGGCCTCCTGCAGCTGCATGACATCCAGCACACGGGATTTAGCCCAAAGCAATGGAATCAGCAGGACCAGCCATGGAATCATCGCCGATATGTATCGCCAGTTGGCATTATAAATGCTGCCTGTCAGCCAGACGGTAGCCATCTCAAAATCGGACGGGTTCATCTTTAGGGAAAGATAAAGCGTAATTGCACTAAAACCTGAACCGATGGCAATCCCGACCAGAATGAGCCTTTGGGAATCCAACTGTCCGCGCTCCTGAGCAAACCACAAGATGAGAATAACTGCGGTTAATCCACCCACCAGGCCAAACAGCGGCATCGCCATAATGGACAACCATCCTGTACCCGTTATGGACCCGTGAAACAGAAGCATAAAGAGCACCATTGCTGTTCCAGCACCTGCGTTAATACCAAGCATGCCGGGGTCAGCAAGCGGATTGCGCGCAATACCCTGAATTACAGCTCCGGCAATCCCGAGTCCCAGGCCAAGCAGTAATGCAATGACAATTCGCGGTAGCCTGAAATCAAAAATGACCAGATCATGCTCATGGACAGGGTCCAGCCGTAATAACGTTTTGACCACATCCATCACCGATATGTCAAACGCACCATTAGTCAAACTGATATAAACGGCTGCTGCAATGATTATTGAACTTATGAAAATGACGGCCCATAATCTTCCCCGCTGCGGTTCAGGCATGTTTTCCCCCTCCTTTGGTTTTGATCAGATAAAGGAAGAAGGGAACGCCAAATAATGCGGTGACGACTCCAATTGGTGTTTCAAACGGAGAGTTAATGAAACGACTCAAGATGTCACACCAGGCCAAAAAGAATCCGCCCAGCAGAGCGGAGCACGGAATAATCCAGCGGTAATCCACCCCGAAGAGAAATCGGGTAATATGCGGAACCAACAAACCGACAAAAGCGATTTTGCCCGCCAAAGCCACAGATATTCCAGTCAGGATAACTACACTCAGTATCGATAAAGCCTTAACCCATCCGGTACGCTGCCCCAGGCTTGTTGCCACATCATCGCCCATCGACAGAATGGTAATAGACTTGGAGAGGATGATGGCTAACGCCAGTCCCACCACAGCAAATGGAATAATCAGCTTGATCATGCCCGGGTCCATCTGATGCAATCTGGCGTTATACCAGAAACTGATCGTTTGAGACACCTGATAATAGGTAGCCACGGCCTGAGATACACCACCGAGGAATGTACCAATAATCGTGCCCAGAATGGCAAGTCGAACAGGCGACATACCGCCCGGCAGTAACCAGGCTATGAAAAATACCAGTCCTGCTCCAAGTGCCGATCCCGCCAAAGAGTAAAATATCAGACCAAGAGATGACGTATTCGGCATAAATACCATACATAAGGTGATGACCACTACCGATCCATCGGATACCCCCATAATGGAAGGGGATGCAAGATAGTTTCTTGTCATCCCCTGCATGAGCGCACCTGACACCGCCAGAAAAGCCCCGATTAATAGAGCACCAATAACACGCGGGAGCCGGGATGACACGATGATCTGGTGATCGATGCTGTCTGTATCAAAATGGAAAATGGCTGCCATTATGGTCGAAACGTCAATGCTCTTGGCTCCGTACATAACGGACGCCAGAATGGTAACTGCAATGAACAGAGGTGCTGCTGCGAACAGCACCACCGGATTCAATCTTCTTTTTTGCATAGGAGTATACACGCCTTGCTCTAATTATTTGGATAACTGCTCAACTGCTGCTTTCAGGAATTCAATACGACTCCAGGCCGGACCACCTTCAGCCAATGGATCAATGACATTAACAAAAGCATGATTTTCCTTCAGCGCAGTTGTCTTCTGGATAATCGGGTTGTTCTGTAGATCTGTCAGGGCATTCGGGGTGTCGGAGTTCTCGGATGTCTCAAATTGTACAAACACATAATCCGGGTTCATCTCTGCAAACTTCTCTACCGAAAGTGCTTCCTGTGCTTTGGCTGCCTGAATCTCGGCCGGAACCTGGAATCCAAGGTCTCCATACAGAATCGGATTCACAAAGACAGACTCAGGATACACATACATTTGTCCGTTACGAATACGTACTGCCAACACCTTTTTGTTTTCCAGTTTGTCCCCAAGTTCAGCCTGGGCAGTAGTCAAAGCAGCCTTATACTGTTCAATTTCCTGTTTGGCCTGTTCCTGTTTGCCTGTCAGCTCAGCCAGTAGATTAAGGTTCGACTCCCAATCCGTAGCAATATGAGACACCTGAATAAATGGCGCAATTTTGCTTAACTGCTCGGCCACTTCAGGTTTAAACTTCGTAGAACCCAGGATAATATCCGGTTTCAGGGACAGAATGGTCTCAAAGTTAGGCTCAATCTTCTGCCCAATGGACTCAGCTTGATCCGTGATAGAAGCATACATCTCCGGGAATTCGCCGCCAAAAGTAATAGCCCCTACCGGATGTACATCAAGAACCAGTGCATCCTCCATGGCTTCCATGGAACCGGTAATTACCATACGGTTAACCTCTGTCGGAACCGTGTACTCCTGATCTAAGTATTTAATAGTTCTTGTACCTTCAGCTGCCTCAGCTGTATCCGTTTCATTGGTCGTCGCCGTTGTTCCAGTCGAGGCCGAATTCTCCGCAGTCCCTGACGCGTCCTCTTTATTGGCGCACGCTCCCAATACAGCGAGCATACATATCATTACCAAACATAACCCCAATTTCTTTTTCATCTCTGGTGATCCCCCTTCAATTTCGATTATTCTAATTGAGAATAATAATCATTATTGAATGATAAACAAGATTGACCGACAGAACCATGGACTCTGTCCTGAATCTCTATGGATTTTTCACCGATAGCGATCCATCAGATCGTCCAGGATGCGTTCGTTGGCGAGGGGCGAGTTCTCAAGCCAGGGATCAGCCGGGATGATGAACAACCGGTTATTCTGAACAGATTTTATATTTTGCCACAAGGAGGTTTTCTGCACATCCTCCCAGAAGGATAACGTCTCACTCTCCTGACATACCATCAGAAATATCCAATCCGTCTGCATTTCATCCAGTTGTTCCAGCGTAATCGGCTCGTTATATATCTCCCCTTCCTCACTGACATGAGCTGGTTTGACTGCCAAATCTCCATATAACACTTCCAACATGGATGGTGAACAATAACGTGTGAACTGATGTTTTAACAAACGGACAACGACTACCTTCTCGTTGCCAAGCTTTTGATGCATCATCGTTTTGACCTGGTCCGCCTTATGATCATAAGTTTCCAGCCAACTCTTGGCATCCTGCTGTGCCCCCAGTTGTTCAGCCAGAATCTGAAGCTGTGAACGCCAGTTGTGATCTGAGACCGTGAGGTAATGAACCGGCGCAATACTTTCAAGCTGTGCTTTCTCCTCAGGTCGCAAGTGGTCGTAACTGATAATCAGGTCAGGCTGATGCTCCTGCAGAGCCTGAATTTTGGATTGCCATTCCATGTCAATCCGATAGGCACTCAGATGTACAGGGATGTCCTTGCCATACATTCGATAATAATACGATGTCCATTTCGGGTGCAGCGGTGCCGCATAGGGAATCATGTTCAGGGCCAGCAAATGTCCTGTAATCGCAATGTGATAGGCGGCAATTTTACGGCGGCGGCTGTTCATATATACCGAAGGGGATATTCCCATGGCTTTTTTAAATTTGCGACTGAAGTAAAATTCGTCGTGATATCCAACCTGATGAGCAATATCCCGCAGACGCATTTCAGTACCGGCCATCAGTTGTTTTGCCCGGTTAATGCGGAGTGAAGAAATATAATCAGTTGTACTCATTCCATATCTTCGCTTGAACAGGTCCACATAATATTTCGGACTCAGCCCGGCCATGCCTGCCAGATATTCCACGGTTAGATTCTCATTGGAATGCTCATCGATATAATCTTTGGTACGCTGGATCATCATCTGGGAATCTTCCTTGAGCGGAGGTGATGCTTCTGTAAGGCTTGCGAGTAATTGGAGAAATTGCACATGTGCCTGAAAATGTCCCATGGCCCTGCCACTATGCCACAGGTTGTGTATTTCTTCGCACATAAATGAGAGCTGAACGGTTGGTGACACCGCCAGCTCCTTGCCAGATCTGAACATCGGGGTATCTTTAACCACATGTAAGGTGTCAGGATCATCATGCAGCTCTTGATAAAGGTCAAACCGCATGATCGTTACTTCGGCTCCTTCATCTCCGAAAGAAGTCAGGCCAAAAGTGGATTCGGGTACACAGGAATATACGCCTTGTGCATGGATATGGATAGACCCCCGATCCAGTGTCAGTAAGGCTTCACCACCTGTGACCAAGACAAGCACATAAGACGAGGTATGCTGCTGGGGAATGTTCCAGTCTGAAGTGGATTTCATTTTCTCCATGTCACGCAATTTTATAGTCAATCTGTCGAGTGGATACGTGGAATCCACTTCTTGATTAGGGTATAAGTTAGGGGAAATCATCTATTTATAGGCCTCCATTTGATAACCATTCTCAATAACTATCATCAGTATATCAAATTTTCAGAGACCCCCGCATCTACTAGTTCTTTCATGATGGTGCTCAACCCGATCAATCTCTGGATGCAAATCGCAGTACTCTGCTGATCAACACAGGCAATACAGAGATGTGACCTTCATCTTCAAAACAGATAAAATCAGCACGGACTCCACTTGCATCGGCATGGTTCAACCATTCGGTAAATGCTCGGGAACGTTCAATCACCCCGCTGGGATGACTCCCCTCCAGTTCTCCTGCTGCAAGTAAAACGTGAATTTCCATACGATTATCCAGCATACGGGAAGCAAACGTCTCTTGCTGCCGGGCGATCCAGGCCGAGTTCCAATGAAGAGACGGACTACCTGCAATGTAATTTCGGTATGTTCCCGGACGATCTAGTAACAACTGCAAAACAAATAATCCGCCCAGCGAGTGTCCCACAACGGACTGTCTGCTCCGGTCAATGGCATAGCGTCGTTCAATGTCCGGCTTCAATTGTTCCTCGATAAATTGGGTGAATGCTTCAGCGCCGCCATGGTCCGGCCAAGTTGCTCCGTCCGGTCTCCGGGGTAATTCATCTTCGGGAACCGACATCATAAAATCATAGTGCCTGTCCTGTGGAAAGGGTTCCCGGACTGTATACCCCACGCCAACAATAATTGCTGGCGCAACCCTGGTCTTCTCCGGGCGTAAAGATTGTATACGCATGGCCTCAACCATCGTACCAAACACCGCATTGGCATCCAGCAGATAGATCACGGGATATCCGGAAGCTGGCGGGGCGCTCTCCGGCACCCAAACTCTGATCTCGTACTCTCTTTTGGTCTGTTCTGCACGCATGCGGTAAAAGGTTGTTCCCGGCAAAGTTACCTCCGGTTCTGTTCCGTCATGTCTCATCACTTGTTTCAATGAAGTATTCCTCCTGGTTGCTACGGCTTTAGTCTCCGATTATATCCAAGGTCGGTCCGGCCTTCCATGGACGAATCACCCATTTCCATATGGAAAATGCACCGCTTCATTGCACGCATGGCTTTTCCATTTCCATGAAAGAATAAAGCCGGCCCCCTTGACGGGGTAACCGGCTCTGTTTTGTTTTGCTTTGTATTGTATTGTAGGGTTCTGTTTTTCCATAAAACATGTCCGTCGCTTTAATGCTATTTGAGACCTGTTGTAGCAATACCACGAATGATCTGCTTCTGAAAACACAGAAAGAGAATGATCAATGGCAGAACCGAAAGTGTTGCTCCAGTCATAATCTGCACCCAGTTGCTGCTGTCCTTAGCCTCGCTGGAGAAGAAAGCCATCCCGACCGGAATCGTAAACATCTCCTCACTCTGTGTAATAATGAGCGGCCAGATGAATGAATTCCAACTGCCCAGGAATGTCAGAATGCAGAGGGTGGCGAACGCTGGCCTTACCAGCGGAACAGCGATCCGAAGGAAAATGCCCCATTCTCCCATGCCATCAATTCGTGCCGCGTCCAGTAATTCCGAAGGAAGGGATTCCATGAATTGCTTCATTAGAAAAATGCCAAACCCGGATATTAAACCTGGAAACAGAATACCCCAGTACGTATCCATGCCGTTGAAACTACTGGATACAAGATACCATGGAATAATCAGCATTTCAGTCGGCACCATTAATGTACTCAGAATGAGTACAAAAATAACCTGTTTCCCCCAGAACGTAAATTTAGCCAGAATGTATCCCGTAATGGAATCAAATACGCAGACGCTCACGGTGGCAATGACAGCTACATATAAACTGTTCAACATCCAGCGGGGAAATGGGGTTCCCTGAAAAATAGCCGCATAATTATCCCATGTGAACCTGGAAGGGATCAGACTCAGAGAGTAGATTTCATCCAGCGTCTTGAACGACGTCGATATCATCCATAGAAACGGAAACACCATCAATCCAAGTCCGAGCGTAAGTAAACCATAACTGATCAGTGACCCGGAATGATTCCAGCGGAGCGTTGTTCGGGTATCGGCCCATGCGGCAGATCTGCTCATGCTTGAAAAGCACCCTCCTTTCCTTTTACTCCTGTTGAAAACGGCTGCCCAGCACTTTAAGCTGAACCAGTGTCAGCATGAATATGATGACAAACAGAATGACGGTGGCTGCCGAGGCCAGGCCCATATCAAAACTCTTGAAAGCCAAATTGTATATATGAAGCACGACAGATATGGTGGAGTCCAACGGCCCGCCTCCTGTCATATTAAGCACCTGGGTAAAGGATTGCAGGAACCCGATGCTTGCCATGACGACGGAGAGGAGCATGACCGGGTTCAACAGAGGGATCGTAATATGCACAAAGCGCTGCCAACCCGTGGCTCCGTCTATGGCAGCCGCCTCATAATACAATTTGGGGATGTTTTGCAGACCCGCCAGGAAAATGAGCATCTGAAATCCGATATTTTGCCATACCATCACCGCAATAATCCAAAAGATGGCCTGTGTGGGCGAATACAGGAAAGATTGCGGCCCAAGGCCCAACTCTATAAATAGAGCATTTACAATCCCGTTCTTCATCAGCAGCCACCGGAATATCCAGCTTACCGCCACTACACTGGTTACATACGGGATAAAGTAGGCCGTCCTGAACAATCCGCGCAGCTTCACCACTTGCTGGAGAAGAAGAGCCACGATTAATCCGGCAATTAACTGTGCAGGCACTCCAACAACGACGTAGATTCCTGTGTTCACCAGCGACTTGAGGAATAGAGGGTCACTTAGCAATGTCGCATAATTATCAAAGCCCACAAAGGGTTTATCCGGTGACAGCATGCCCCATTCGCGAAAGCTTACGTTAAAGGAATACAGAATCGGTAAGATGCGGATGACTACAAAATAGATCAGCGGAATCAACAAACCGCCATAAATGAATAACCGCTGTTTATGTCTGTAATTGAGTCTTCCAATTCCCGATCCGAACCATAAACGCCGTTTCGGCCGCGAAGGGATCACCCCGGTAGTCCTCATAGCTGCGCAGCCTCCTTGAATGAGAACTTATTTTTTCTTATCCTGTTTCGCCCAGTAGTCGTCATAGAGCTTCTGGGTTTTGGTCACCAGATCATTGAAAGCCTGCTCTTCCGGCACATGATTAAGCAGCACCTCATCCACAGCGTTCACAAACAACGTACGCTCCTGCGTCTCATCAATGAAGAAGTGGGCGTTGGCATCGTTCAGTTGGGAGATAAAAGGGCCAAGCAGCGGGTCATTCACATACTTATCCTGAAGAGCAACTTCTTTCTGTGCGGGAAGTTCACCGACCTTCTCCACCCATTGTTCCTGAACGCCCTTGCTGATCAAAAACTGTAAAAAGGCCGTAGCTGCTTCCAACTTCTCTCCGGTAACATTGGCTGGAATCGCATTAGCCCAGAATGAAGCCTGTGTGGATTTTCCTTTATAACCCGGCAGCGGTGCGACAGCAAAATTCAAATCGGGAGCGTCTTTTTTGATAGATCCCAATCGATATGAACCATCCACATTAATTGCGGCATGGCCCGTTTTGAATGCATTGGCATCATCGGTGTAAAAGCCGTTAATGCCCACTTTATGCACGGTTGCAAAATCAACCAGATACTTGAATGCTTCAAGCCCTGCGGGGGTATCATTCCACAGGATTTTCCGACGATCCTCGCTCGTATCTTTGCCTCCCGCTTGATATAACAATCCGTCTCGGAACCAGTGATGAAGCTGGGAACCTGGTTCCCATGCGAAACCCTCTGTCACCAACTGCCCATTTTTGTCCGTTTCCGTTAATGCCTTGGCATCCGAGACAAGCTCTTCCCAAGTCGTAGGCGGTTTGTCCGGATCAAGTCCAGCCTTGGTGAACAAGTCCTTGTTATAAAACAACCCCAGCGTTCTCACGCCTGTAGGCAGAGCATAGTAGCTTCCATTTAATTTCGCTGTATCTACAAAAGGGAAAAATGCCTCGGCGATGCCCGGAAAGCTGCTTTCCGGCAACGGCTGTAAATAACCGGATTGCACATATTTGGGCAACCAGCCGTAATACAGATTGATGACATCCGGTCCTTTTCCAGCGGGAACCAGTGTAGCTACCTTTTGATTGTACTGGTCGTACGGAAAATTGGTTTGTTTGACTTTGATGTTGGGATGTTCCGTCTCGAATTCCTGGATTAAGGTATTGATCAGTTCAACCTTGGCTGGAAATTCATACTGCCAGTACTCAATCGTGATGGGCTCCGTCTGATCACCCGAAGCTGTAACACCTGCTGAACCAGACTCTTCGGATGGCTTGGATGAACAGGCTGTAATGCTCAATAAGAGTAAACCTGCAATCAATAATTGCAGGGTCTTGCTTGGCCTGAATGAAAAATAACCGGATTTCGTCAAGTGAAGCCACTCTCCCCTCTTTTGCAACAAAAGTGTTATAACGTTCTCTATTTCCTTGGCTTACGCGTTGGTGGAACCGACGGCTTTGCCAACAGGCAGCTTCAACAGACGTCTTGCGTTATTTCCGAAGATGAGTTCAATGTCCGCTTCAGGGAAGCGAAGTTCACGACATACCCGGACCTGATCCTGTAAATAACGATAGGGATAACCACGCGGAAATCCGCTCGCATCCGTTCCAAAGATGATTCGCTCTGGACCCAGCAGCTCGTATGTTTTGCGGAATAACGTCTCCAGGTTCAGCTCGTAGGGCATCCAACGTACCCACTGATTGGAACCCGAGGTGTCGATGTATACATTAGGGCAGCTCCAACTTAGATGCAGAAGCTCCTGGAAATACCCTGCGCCAAAATGAGGGATGATGAACGGAATATCCGGATAGGCACGGGCTGTATTAAAGATGGCAAGCGGATTGATGTTGGGATGATGAACGATGCCTCCGGCATGACCAAGCATGCCAAAATGAATCAGGACAGGCAGGCGGCGCTCTGCAAGAAATGCCCACACCGGGTCGAGCGAAGGGGAGTCAAAGGGAATCTGGGTGAGGGGACCAAACAACTTATATCCTCGCAATCCGAGCTCATCAACTGCCCTACGCAGCTCGATGGATGCATCTTCATTTTCAATGGGATGATAGGCGAATCCGGTAAACCGATCCGGGTATATGGATATTTGTTCAGCCAAGTTATCATTATCCAGAGCCGTCAGAAAGTTAAGTCCAGCAATATTGTATTTGTCCAATTCCTCTACCCACCGTTCGATTAACGGCCGCGCAGCTTCCTCTCCCTGCTCCTCCACCGCCGGGAAGTCCCAGGTTAGTCTCATTCGCTCACTGCGTTCCTTGCCATATCGCGTCACCAACTCATGGTTTTTATATGAGGAAAGCAAAAGTTTATAAGGCAGATGGGCATGGATGTCAAAAACTCGAAAGTCGGGATTGGAGAACATTGATTTTGCTCCTTCCATTTAGATTCTGTTAAGCCAGCCGTTTAGAATTAAATCCAGTTTTGCATCTACAGAACGGAGTTTATTAGTGGTATCGAGACTCCATTGTTCCTGTGTGCCGAGACGGAGCGCTTGGGCCTCCAATGCTCTTGCCACTTCTTCCGGATTGGGTCCACCACGCACATGCCGAATGTGTACAAAATGCTCGGGAGATATTGCTTCCTCTAATTGCTCATAGGTTAGGGCAAGCGGCTTGGCGGCAATTTCCTGTACCGCTGTGTTCACAACCTCCCAGTTCAATCCCGAAATAGAAATACCAGATTCCGTCAGCTGTGTTACAATCCGGCTTACGATGGAATGAGCTTGTCGAAACGATAATCCTTCTGTGCGGACCAGCGTATCTGCAAGTTCGGTAACCATGGCAAAACTACGCTCTGCCCGTTCACGCAGCAATGACACATTGATCTTAAGGGTATCCATCACTTCGGACAGCAAGCGATATACGGATTCAAGTGTATTCAGACTTCTCCATACATAGGGCTGCATATCATCTTCGGTATCTACAATGTCACCAAAGGGTGTGTTATGCATCATGTTAAGAGCAGTTGCTGCATCCCCTTTGGCACTTGAAAGGAGTGAACGGGCGTGTTCAATCGATACCGGATTCCGTTTTTGCGGCATAATTGAACTAATCTGAACGTAAGGGGCAGCTACAATTAATGCACCATATTCCTGTGTGCACCATAACAGCAGATCCTGAACGAAACGTCCCAGATTGATAGCTGCCAGTTGGGCTACAGAGGCGGCTTCACCTGCATAATCTGCACCGCTGACGGCATCATAGGCATTCTCAATAATGCCATCAAAGCCGAGCAATTCTGCGGTTCGGTCTCGACAGACCGGAAATCCAGAAGTGGTGAGAGCAGCCGCACCAAGACTGCTGCGATTGCAGCCTGTATAGGCGGATTTCAACCGATCGAGATCCCGTTCAAGGGAATCGCTAACGGCACAGATGTAATGGGCAAGTGTGGTCGGCTGGGCTTGTTGGGTGTGCGTGTGAGCAATCATGAGGGTATCGATATGACGTAATGCAAATTCCCTTAGGCTTCGGTGTAATGACAGCCCTGAGGAAATCGCTGAGTTCAGCTTCTCCCTCAGCACCATACGATACATGGCGATTCCCATATCGTTTCGGCTTCTGGCTAAGTGCAGATTCCCGACAGAGGGTCCGCCAAGCTTCTCTAGTTCAACTTCGACTTGTTAGAACAAATCTTCAACGTGGGAGGAATACTCGCTCGTTCGGAGCCCATCCACATCCAGACTCTGTACAGCCGAAGCGATGTGGCACGCTTCTTGCTCCGGAATGATGTGTTGTTCACGGAGCATAATTAGATGTGCTTTGTTTACGGCCATCATGGGGTTCAGCAGATGCTGTGTGGCCTGGTTATAGGCGGGTTCAAGTACAATTTCGGCATAGGTTTGACTGGGAAAACCAGACACTTGTGTTGGATTCGTTGACGTTGACTTCACCTTCCTTGTTCTTCATCTGAATATACAGAGATCTGAAATGCCGACTAATCAGGTCGGAATGTTTAGTTCAAAACTCTACCACTATTTTGGTATACATACAACTTTATCCTTAATCAAAATTTTCTATTGTTGTATCGGCTTTCTCTATAACCTGTTCTATTGACTGCCGTAGATTTGAAGACTAGATTATCCTGTATAAGATTGGTCTCTGAAAAATAAGCGGAAGGAGGGATGGTTATATCACATTCCTATGATGTCATTATCGTTGGAGCCGGATCGATGGGCATGAGTGCAGGTTATTATCTTGCGCGCAGTGGATTAAAAACATTACTGATTGATGCCTTTGATCCTCCGCATACGGAGGGCAGCCATCACGGAGAACCACGGCTTATCCGCCACGTGTACAGCGGGGGACCTGACTATATAGCGATGGCACTTCTGGCGCAGGAACTGTGGGAAGAACTGGAGGATACTACCGGGGCCAAATTGCTTGTACCTTCGGGCGTCTTGAATATGGTTGACCCGGACATCCATTCTTTTCATAATCGTTTAACCCATGCTGACGATGCGGGGATTCGATATGAAACCTTGCGCGCAGCCGAAATCATGAAACGCTGGCCAGGCATTGAAGTCCCTGAACATTACAAGGGAATGTATGAGCCTGATGCAGGTTATTTATTCAGTGAACGCTGCGTGCTCGCCTTCCGTCAGGCAGCCGAAGCATCGGGTGCCACTCTCTTAACGCACACACGTGTGGAACATATCGAGTGCAGCGCAGATTCTGTTGGAGTCATCACATCTGCTGGCGAGACGTATTATGCGAACCAGGTCATTCTCAGTGCCGGAGCATGGTTTCAGACGCTGAAACCGTTCGTGAACCTTCCCATTCGAGCTGTACGCAAAACCGTGGGATGGTTCGATGCACCGGAGGCATTGTTCGCCGAGGATCACTTTCCCGGTTTCACGCTGGCTGGAAAAGAAGGCGGATATTATGGATTTCCGAGCATTGGCGGGTCGGGTCTGAAGATTGGACGTCACGATACGGGGCAGGAGTGGACACCAGGCGGTACACTGGCTTCATTTGGCTCTGATAAGACGGATGAGGGTGATCTGCGGAGATTGCTTGAACTTCGGATGCCTCTGGCAGCGGGAAAGCTGAAGCGTGGTGGGGTATGCAAATACGAGTTCACACCGGATGAAGATTTTATTATCGACCGTCACCCTGCCCATAATCATGTATGGCTGGCAGGTGGATTTTCCGGTCATGGCTTCAAATTCGCAAGTGCAGTGGGCAAAATATTGTCTGACTTGGTGCAAACAGGGCATACGGATCAGGATATTGGACGATTTGCCCTTTCACGTTTTCAATAGAGCACTAGCCCCGGAGAAGGCTGAACTAGTACTGAACGTAAGCTAACTCGATTTGGTGTATCAGGATGAACTCCTTTCTTGAGCCGTGCCGTGTGGCATAGCGCGCCCTACTTCAAGAAAGGAGTATCCTTACCTTAGCAACGTTGAATCATTCTAAAGCGAGAGCAGTCCGCGCAATGAATACTCTCCTTCTAATTCACTTTAACCAAACTCCAGTGCTGATTGGCTCCTCCATTGTCTGCCCATTGAATGGTCGAGGCACCGGCGGTTGTGGAGCTCTGGTTGATATCAACGGTTAAGCCGCTATTGCGATTCACGAGCACAAGATATCCTCCGACATCCACCGGTAACCATTGTTGATTGTTGCCCCCGTTATCCTGCCACTGAATCAAGGCTGCTCCTCCTTGAGTAGAGCTCTGATTCACATCCAGCAGCAGACCACTGCCTACGTTACGGATCTTATAATAACTGTTGCCCGCAGACTCCAACTTCCATTGTTGGTTTGCTGCGCCATTGTCGTTCCACTGGATGATCGTTGCACCCCCGGCAGTAGAAGCCCCATTCACATCCAAAGCGAGACCACTGTTCCGATTGATCAGCTTATAGATCGCCCCGGATTCATATCCTGTGCTGCCATTATACGTCGCGCCGGATATGACATAGGTCGTAACCGAGCCCGCTTTGGCGGTCGCTGTAAACTTTTTATTCTGAATGTTGATGTTGGTCAGTTGCTGCAACTTCTCCGTAGAGGAGGTCCGGTGCACTTGAGCAGACGATCCAACACTTGTAAACTGACTCAAATCATACGTCACCGTTGTATCACTCGAATCCGAATTGGTAGTCACCAGCACCACTTTACCTGAAGTAGCATCATAGGCAGCAAGCGTATTGGCATCACTCATGCCGATGATCTTATAACCAGGACGAATAAACTTGCTGTAGTTGCCCATGACATAATATTTCTGATTCACGGTGTAGCTGGTCGTTTGCGTGTTATTCAGTACGTTTTTGAAAAATCCCCAGCCATCTGCACTATCTACGGCCTGCCAGTACACCCACGCACTCGCCCCCATGTTGCGTATATCCTTAAGGATCGTGCGTGACATCGTTAGTCCGCTGGCATCCCCGTCTCCATATTCTGAGGTCCAGAGATGTTTTCCCGCTGAAGTCGCTGTATTCCGCAATGATGCACGATTGCTTCCGCCATAGGTATGTGTGTTAATCTGACTGATCGCAGACTTCACTGCACTGCTGTAACTGTTGAAGGAAGTGGTTGTGTCATCCAGACTGTATTCTTCTGGCGCGCTCAGCTTCGTGGACAATCCCTTTGCTGTAAGTGAAGATTGCACCTGGCTCAGAATCGTGTTCTGATCTGCCCGATCAAAGTGCATGCCCTCCTGATCGTTGCCCTGCTTCCACCAAGTGGAGATGGGTTCATTGAGCGGCGTTACGGTGTCGAACGTGATGCCCCAGTTATCTCTGAAATGCTTCACGACCTCTGTGAGATAATCAGCAAAATCATCATAGTAATCGGGCTTGAGATTGTTGCCACCATTCGCGGCACCGGACACATTTCCACTAATGGTCATCCAGTAAGGTGCCGAGTTCGCAAAGGCTTCAAAGACGTTGACTCCATATGATTTGGCGGCTTGGAGCATATAGCGCTGATTGGCATCTGCATTCCAGTCATACACACCCGGGGAAGGCTGATATCCCGGCACGGCTTTGCGATATTCCAGCACATTCGATGAAGGATTATCGCCGCCTCCAATGTTGTAACGCAGGACGTTTAGACCTAGTCCGGTTGTTGGGCTAAACATCTTTTCCACATACTCATCCCGGTTGGAGTACTCTCCGACCACTTTGCCCCACCAGGCAAGGGATGTTCCCCAACCTTCGATAGTCTGATATTGCTTCGAGGGATCAGCCGTGGCTGTATAAGAACCCGCGGCGGATGCCTCTGTACCCAAGCTCCCTGTTATAAGACTTCCTGCCATTAGCAGGGTGCCCAACCGTTTCAACCATTTCATTCGATTCACTCCTTCTAAAGTAAAATGAGTTCAGTTTCTTGAGATAAAATGAGTTCAATTTCAATGGAAGAATCCAGAAGATTACTGTGCAATCTCTCGGAAGGTCGCGTCTGACTTATCGAGTGCGGTAACGACAGCTTCCAATTTCAGCACATTATTGTAATGCCTCAGATACAGGTTCGGGTTACTAAACGAGGCGTACGATGTCCAAGCGGCGTTAGCAAGTCCATTTACACGTTTGAACGTGGCATCATTTCGAAACGTAGCACTGTCGTCATTTTTCACCAGTGTGATGTTGCCATTATTATTGCGCAGGAAATAGCCTGGATAATTCATGGCCTCAAACGAAATTCCTGTGGCATTCTCCAGCCCGGGAACGATGCGAAACTGTGCGTCCTCTGCGGGACTGACACTGGCATCGATTCGGGCCACATAGTTATAATGGCGAATATAGCTGCCTGGAACATTATAGGACTCCAGCTTGCGGATATCGCCAGGCTGCCCGCTTTCTTTCAACACGGTCATGTGCCGAACCAATCCGGTCAGACCGGCAAGCTCCTGCTTTGCACTCCAGGTCTGAAACCCGTCAGCAGAGTCGCTGTAATAATATTTTTGTGTAGAGTAACCGTCAAAATAGATTCGCCAGGAGCCGGTATCCAGTTGGACAAGCGCAGGTCCCTCTACCCAGGAACCCCATCCTGCCCAATCCCCTGTCCCTTTGAATGTGTAAGGTCCAGTGAGGGAAGTAGCTGTAGCATATTCGATATACTTGGTGGTTTCATTCTTGGTGAATGCGTGATAGGTTGAGCCGGTTTTAACGATGAAGGTATCGATGTAGTTGGGTGCAATGCCTGCAAGCTCTGTGGCAGCAGACCATGTTGTGGAAGACAGCGTTGCATTGGTCGCTGTGATAACATAAGGTTTGAAGTTCTCATAATTGCCTGGGGAGATGGACACGATGATGTTCAGACTGCCGTTGCTGTCTTTGAACCATTCCGGTGCCCAGGTATGTGCAATCGTGGTGGGTGCAGATAGGGTAATATTGCGGACAAACGTCCAATTCACCTTATCTGTGCTTGATGCGATGCCGATCGTATTACCTGACCAGTTCGTGGTATAAACGACATAATACAGCCCATCCGTATGCTTCATGATGCTGGGATCACGGATCAGATTGGCCGGGGGTGTATAGGCAGGCCCTTTAAGCAAACCGTAATTAGTCGCATTGGGATTCATAGATATACAGATTGGATTCGCTCGTATTGGTAAAAGCCGAAATCGTGTAAACACTTGTTGCTGCTCTGGCTGTATTCGGGAATAACGTGATGAATAAAAGCAATGCTCCAAGCAGCATGATCATGCCGGACTTACAAGTTTTGAATAATCTTGTACTCCATCTTTTCCTTGTGAACATGGGTCATCTCCTTATCGAAAATGTGGGACAGGCATACCATTTGCCAAACATCACCCCCTTCACAGAACACGTAGCCCACAACGCCCTCAATATGTAAACGGTTTCAATAAAAGATACTAGCTATTCTCGTCGTCCATTCACCGTGCAAGAGCTGCCCGGAGATTCAGAATCTATAGATCCAAACATCCGAGCAGTCTCCGCAAAGAGAATAAATACGACGAGCTAGAACAGGACACGACTGATCAGAACAGACCCGATTCCCTTGCACGTACAATGAAAAGAAGATCTATTCGACCACAACCCATGGATACTGGGACAAGTTATCATACAAGAAACGCACCCGTTCTGGCGTTCGGCCTTCCTCATCAAATAACAGCAATTCATTCTCATCCTGCAGCCAGGATAAAGGAATTTTGTAATCCTCTTGCGGACCGATCTGCCAATAACGTCCCAGATGGTGCCCGTTCAGATGAAGTGTTCCCTTGCTCATCCCGGTAAGACGAAGCATCAGGTTCATTCGGAAATGTTCGGGCACGGCTGATTTGGAGAAACGCCAGCGGTACCAGACAGGTTGACCGTACGAACCATTCTCCACCGACATGGCATTCCAATTGCCACTATGATCCGCATCCTGCCGATAGGTTTCGAGATGACCTGAGACGTTCGGTGGCTCATATAATTCCCATTGTCGTGGAAGCAAGGCATCCGTACCTGCCATGCGCCAATCCTTCAACTCATCTTCACTCCGGTACAGGATCAGTTCCAGCCGATTCAGCGGCGTTCTGCTATAAGGCATCTCCAGCGTATTGACCTCTCCGGGCCGCAAATAAAGGGAAAGATCCAACGTGTTAAACGAAAACCAGTCCTGATACCCTTCCATTGGCACATCCATGCCATTAAGCCGCAATCCTTGGCTCACCGCTCCAACGAGAATCGCACGGTCCATACCATCCAACGTAAAGCTTCTGCTCAGAAGCGGGGCATCCTCAAGATAATTCACTTCATCGAGATGCACCGCCCCATGCTCCGCATGCCAATTCCGGCGGATGTCCTGAGCGGAACCACCGATGTACACCGATCCTGCTAGACCTTTGCTTTCACTCAAATATGGAGAAAAATTTAGCCTGCCCATATGCTGTACCAGCACCTGTAGTGTATTCTTTCCTTTCGTCGTCTGCACCTGAACACCCGCTGCACCAACTTGACGAACCAGTGCCTGCACTACACGATTGACATATATTCTGGCCGTATCCTGAAGGTCCGGCAGAATAAGGGTGGTGATTCCATCCACCGAACGGTCGAAATCGCACTCGTATAATAGATACCCGAAATCTTGTCCGTACTGGGAAAAATGCTCTGGTTGACCACTCGAAGCACGCTGTTCCGCTGTTAATGACACACGAGACAACTCGGGGGAATCCGACAGTTTCGGTGGCATAGGCAGCGTGGTGAAAAGATCATGCTGAATTGCTGCGGATGACTCCTGAACATGTTCATCCTGCATGCCGCTCTGTGAATCGTTTGCTTCTCCGTATAAGAACTCATGTCCAGTCAACGTCCGTTCACCATCTGCCCAACTGCCGAGAAGCAACATATTCCGATTCGGATCAGAGATCATACCTGTGACCTGCCCGGATAGGGAGACATCTACATCATCGAATCCGATTGCGTAACGCAGCTGATTTGTCTCTCCCCCTCCTTTGATTCTCCACGTGCGATCCATCGTTTCCTTGTCCAGAACCACGAACCGAATGGGGATACCACTTGCCTCCAGATGAATGATGCCTGGCTCACGGAAATGTACCAGTTCGAAGCGATAGGCTCCATTTAACGGATCACGTTCAACCAGTACCTGCATGCTACTGCCCTGTACATTCAAGACGTTCGTCTCCAGTTCCACAACTGAACGCTGTCCCGCCTCCGCAACGATGAACAGGGTCAATTCTCCATTCACCACTTCATTGCCCGTAATCATCGCGCCACCTGTCAGGTATACATTCTTGGCAATCTCTACCCTGTCAAGTATCGGGATAATCTGCCCTGGGTTCAGGGCAACGGGAAGTGTCCGGCCTTCCTCCAGCGTGACGTGAAACGTCTCACGCTCATCCTTGTGACTCTCCAAGAACCATATCTTCTCGCTGCCTTTAGACCTGCCTCGTACAGAAACGCCTTGCGGATGACGTACCTTGATCTGCTCTGCTGGTACTTCCTCCGTCTCTATCAGCAATGCGCCAAACGCATGGACAAAATAGGATAACTTCTTCGCTACAGCATACTTGGCCGTTACCCGCCCGTACTCGTTCAGCGGCGCATCATAATCGTAGGAGGTAATCATGAAAATATCGCTGCTGCCCACGGTTCTGCCACCATATCCGCCAAAGTTGGTGCCGCCGTAGAACATGTAATGACTGATTCCGGTATAGCCGGTGCGAAGAATTTCCATCATGCGTTTCTCAAACAGTGGCGCCGTCTTCTGAATGGCAGAAGGCCCACCCCAATTCTCGAACCATCCCGTCCAAAATTCCGTAACGATCTTCGGTGTATCCGGCTGTTTCTCCCGCAGCTTCGCATAATGACCGTCAGCACCTGACCAGAAGTTGGCCCCTTCAATCGTGCCCTCCGCGCCACCTACACAGGTGATAAGCGGAACGTCAATCCCTCGCTGAAGCAGCCCGTCCCGAAGGTGGTTCATATGATTACTTGCTGCTGCATCATCCATCAGATACCCGTATTCGTTCTCGACCTGTACAAGAATAACAGTGCCTCCAGCAGATAGCTGGCGCTCACGAATGATTGGAATGATTCGGTCAAAATACAGATCTACATAATGCAGATAGGCTTCATTATTTTGTCGGAACTTGATTCCCTGCTTCGTTTCCAGCCAATAGGGGAAGCCGCCGAAATCCCACTCTGCGCAAATAAACGGACCCGGCCTCGTGATTACATACATGCCCAACTCTGCACACAGGTCCAGAAAGGCTCCACAATCATTGTCTCCTTCGAACGACCATTGTCCTTCCTCCGGCTCATGCACGTTCCAGGCAAAATAGGTATCAATGCAGTTCATGCCAGCCAGCTTCGCCTTCATCAGAACCTCCCGCCATTCCTGCCTCGGCATGCGGAAATAATGAATGGTAGCACTGTTCAGAAATACTCGTTCTCCATTCATCATGAAGCTGCGCTGATCATAAGTCAGTTCAGATCGAACGCCGTGCTCAGCCCTCGTCTTTGTATTCTTCTCCTGCTCCTGAAGCAAAAGGGATGTTTTCTCTGTCAAAGATAAGCCCTCCTTCTCTGTGTTTGAGTTCATCACTGCGATGACAGAAAATGATAAATTGCTTAACCTTCAGTTCGCCTGCAACGTTACGCCTTCTAATACAACGGTGGTGATGGAATTGTCCGCAGTCGAGACTTCCAGTCCATTGGTGTACACCGGAACATTTTCAAGCTGCTCCATGTTCCGATCCGGTGACGTCTGATAAACCTGTGCTGTAGAAGTACTGCTGTAGTCAAATGCCCCCAGTTCAAATGCTGTGGTTCCGGCAGATAACTCATTGCGGATTACCAGCACCAGCCTTTGATTAGCTGCATCGTATGCGGCAAGTGTTCGCCCATCATCTGTTGGAATAATCGTTGCACCTGGACGGATGAATTTCGTAAACTGGGCCATGCCATAATACTGTTTTGTCATCTCGTACTGCTCTTCTCCATTAAAGTTCGCATGAATAAAGCCCCAGTTATTGTTGGCACCTTCATCTTCAACCGCCTGCCAATACACCCAGGCAGAAGGCTGCATGATTTTCAGATCGAACATGATGCGCTCCGCGAGCTCCTGCACGGAAGTCATGTCCTTGTGACTATGAGGTTCACTGCCACCTGTCCCATACTCGGACATCCACAGTTTCTTGCCATACCGTTCGGCCAACGTACGTAGTTCTTCCATTTTGCTACCATTATAGGAGTGCGTGTTAATCTGGTCGATCACATCAAGCGTATCCTGATCATAGAGGCTGAAATTGTGCACCGTCTCGTCAATGCTATTATCGTCCGCAGCACTGATGAGCGTACCGTCCAGCCCTTTACTTTTGAGCGATGCCGCAACCTTCTTGATAATTTCGGCTTGTTTCTCATTGGTAAAATGACTGCCTTCCTGCATGTTGCCTTTCTTCCACCAATCAGAGGAAGGTTCATTGAGGGGGTCAAGTGTACGGAACGTAATGTCCCACTCATCGCGATAATGCTTCACTACTTCGGTCAGATAATCGGCAAACGCGTCGTACTGATCCTCTCGTAGATTGTTGCTGCCATCCACGGCACCCGTAACCGAGCCGCTAATTGTCATCCAGTAAGGGGGTGAATTGGAGAACGCTTCAGCGATGTTGACCCCACGTTCCAAAGAACCTTGTAATACGGCACGTTGTCCTGCATCTGCCTCCCAATCCCACACGCCGGGTTCAGGCTGGAAGCCGGGAATATCTCCCCCGGGCCGAAGCGCCTTCATGTCGGGATTCTCCTCGCCGCCAATGTTGTAGCGAACAATGTTCAGACCTAGCCCTTTCTCTGCATCAAATACCAGATCCATGACTTCACTGACCTTTGCTTGATCTTTCCATCCTCCAAGATCGTTGGCCCACCACGCCAGCGACGTACCCCAGCCTTCAAAATGATCATAGGATTGCTCCAGCTTCAGACGTATCGGCTCACCTTGGAATGCAAGTGTTTTGGATGATTCATTGGCAAAATGATTGATGATAATCCCTCCTCCTGCAAGGAGCGCGATCAGGGCCACACCCATCAGGATGTAACTCCGGCTACGCCACCTGCGCTGCTTGTGATGATTATTGTTGTCATTGTTGAAAGGGTCCTTGTTGTTATTCATGATTCATGCAGCCCTTTATCCATGTGCGATGTAGACGGTTCTTGCTTTTCAACATTGGCTTCAACACTGCGTTCACCTCCCGTTACTTGATCCCGCTGCTGCCACCACTGATATTCGCTTCGTAGACATAACGCTGTCCTAATAGATACACCAGCACCATCGGAATGGTCAGAAACAGGGAAGCAATCATAACGAGGTTCCATGGCGGCATCTGTCCTCCACCGACCGTGGTCAGAAGCTGAACACCGAGCGCCAGTGGCATTTTCTCCGGATCATTGATGTAAATGAGCGGCCCCATGAAGTTCCCCCAGTTATAGGAAAACGAGAAAATGGCGATGGCTGCAAGTATCGGATAGGTGAGTGGCATAATGATCTTCCAGTAGATTCCCGGATGTCCCATGCCGTCGATCATGGCAGCTTCATCAAGCGACTTCGGAATGCTCATGACGAACTGCCGAATGAGAAATACGTTGAATGCTCCGGCGAAAAAACTAGGCACGATCAGTGGATAGAATGTATTGATCCAATCCAGATGACGGAAGATGATGAACTGCGGCACCATCGTCACCTCGCCCGGAATCATCATCGTGCTAAGCAGTACAATGAAGAGGAACCGACTGCCTCTCGCCTTGATCCGAGCGAAGCCGTAAGATACGACCGATGCTGACAACACCGATCCGATAATGGTAATGACGGTAATAATGACTGAATTTTTCAGATAAGTACCCAGATTGTTATTCGTGAAGATCGTATAGAAATTGGACCATTGGAATTCGAGCGGTATGAAGGTAAAGGCTGATTTTACGGTTGTAGCGTCACTCGCCAGTGCGATGGAGATCATGTACAGGAAAGGGGAAGCAAGCAGCACCCCAACCAGAATCAGAAAAATGTAAGATATCGTTTTCTCTACAGTGGATGGATTACTCATTTGCTTTTCCCTCCTCGTAATGCACCCATAGCGCCGACGAACGGAACACAACCAGGGTGAGCGCCATGATGATGATGAACAGCACCCAGGCAATGGCCGATGCATATCCCATTTTGTAGAACTGGAACGCATTCTGGAACAGGTAAGGAACAACCATCTGACTGGCATTGTCCGGTCCACCTGCTGTTACGATGAATACCTGTGCGAACGTCTGGAGCGCCCCGATCATCCCGGTGACAAGATTGAAGAAGATGACGGGAGTCAGCATTGGAAATGTAATATGGAAGAACGATTGCGAGCTCTTCGCCCCATCAATGGCAGCGGCCTCGTACAGCTCCTGAGGAATACCTTTCATACCCGCCAGCAGCAGTACCACGCCGCCCCCGACGCCCCATAGCGACATGAGGATCAAAGCTGGTTTAACCCAGTTTGGATCAAGCAGCCAAGCAGGGCCTTGAATGCCGAAGATGGCAAGTGCCTGGTTGATCAACCCTTCCGTTGGAGCGAGCAAATGGATGAAGAGTAGTGAGCTTGCAACCACCGGAACGACAGATGGCAGATAGAACAGGATGCGGAAGAAGGTAATACCTTTGATTTTTTTGTTGAGGTAATACGCGATCCAGAGCGAGATGGACATGCCTAGCGGAATCGATATTAATGCGTAGAAGAAGGTATTGCCTACGGATTTCCAAAAGATCGGGTCATCAGTCAACAGGTTTTTGTAATTGTCTATACCGATGAATTCAGGAGACTGGAACAGATCCCAATTGGTGAAGCTCATGTAGATGGAAAACAGAATCGGACCCAGGGTAAGTCCAAGGAATCCAATCAGCCAAGGCGAGATGAATATATAAAACCATTTCCCGTCCTTTTTTCTCACGTTAAGCCCTCCCATAACGAAGCGAGCAGACGAAACCCGGATTCATTCATGCCCAATTCCGTCTGTCCCCTGTCGATGCTATTTGTAGATTCTTTCCAGTCCACTCTGAATTTCAGTCACGGTATCATCCAGTGAGGCTTTATTGTTGAAGTAGACACCCAGCTTGTCGTTAATGAGCTTCATCATTTCATTCCATTGCGGATTGAACGGCTCGGCGTAAATGGTGGACTCGCTGAAAGCAGCCATGTTGATTTTCTTGCCGCCATATTCTGCATTCAGGAACTCATCGCTGGACAGGCCTGCTTTCGTTGCTGGAGCATCCTGGCCCGCTTTGATCATTGGTAATTGTGCTTCTGGTGTAGTCAGCGCCTCTATGATTTTGAATGCCTCTTCCTTATGTTTGGACGCGTTCGTAATCGTAAAGCCATTGAAGAAAGCGTTGGTCTCTCCCCATATCGGAGAAATGTCCCAATTGATGCCTTCCACCTTGGCAAGTGAACCGATATTCCAGAATCCCGTCGTCTCCATAGCAATCTTGCCTTGGGCGAACAATGGGTCAGCACCGATATTTCCCATGTCGGCAATCTCCGTTGGCGTTGGTCCCACACCATGGGTGAAGGTCAGATCATTCATGAATTGCAGTGCTTTACGTACAGGTTCGGTATTGAAGGTAGGTTTGCCGCTCTCATCGAACAGGGAGCCACCGTTTTGGTAGATCAATTGCATCCATTGCGGCCACCAGCTGCCTGGGTAGTACCCCCATTGAACCGTTTTGCCATTCTCCTTCACTGTCAGCTTCTGAGCAGCGGCGAGCAGGTCTTCCTGCGTCCATTCCTTGGTCGGGTATTCCACCCCGGCCTTGTCGAACAGGTCTTTGTTGTAAAAGAGTACCATCGCGCCTGCGCGGTCAGGCATTCCGAACTGTTTACCATCGAATTTCATCAGGTTGGCGATGTCGTCAGAATAACGCTCTGACATGTTCACATTGTTGGCCTGGATCATATCATCCAGCGAAACAATTTGGTTTTTGGAGGCGTACGCCTGATAGTTCTCGGCAATCATCATGATGTCTGGTGCGGTTCCTCCGGCGATCATCGTCTGAACCTTTTGATCATAGTCCCCGGCAACGACGTTCAGTTTCACATTAATATCGGGATAGGTCTGCTTCACAATATCGAGTCTCTCCTGATAAATCTTCTTCTCGTCCTCCGAGCCCCAGATCGTCATGCTCAGATCGACCTTTCCCCCAGCTGCACCGCTGTCACCCTTGCTACAGGCTGTCAGACCCATTACCATGACCAACATCAATAACGAAATGACCTTTAAACTTTTTCTCATACCGTGCGCCCCCTTGAAATATGAATGGAAGATCAGACAACTGAAACCCGTTTCATGAAATGGGTTTCATAAAGTTTAAAATTAAAACCCGTTCCAGTTTATGAAAGGGGTTTCATTCACGACCTCATTATATTTCACCCTCCGAAGGAATGTCAACGCTTTCTTTTTCAAACATTCCCCATTTATCGTGGTGCGGGTCCAGTACTCTGGCGGACAACAAGCTCTGGTTGCAGAACAGTCTGTTTCTTCGGATTACCCTGGTTAATCAGTTCATGCAGCTTATCCACGGCCAGCTTGCCCAGCTGATACGTATTCTGGGAAACAGTCGTCAGTTCCGGTATAACGGCACTTGCGAGCGGCGTATCATCAAAACCGACAATGGAAATATCCTTCGGAATCGATAAGCCATGTTCAATGGTCGCCTTAATCGCACCAATCGCCGTGTAGTCGTTCACACAGATCACCGCAGTTGGAGGGTTTCCACGGTCCAGCAGCTTAGACATCTCCCGTTTGCCATCTTCAATGGAGAAGCTTCCAAGCAGTTGACGATCTTTCGGTATTTCGAGTCCATGCTCACGCAGTTTTTTCTGAATGGCCTTGACCTTAACCATCGTGGTGGACAACTCCTTCAAACCGCCCACAAAAGCAATATCCCGATGTCCCAGTTCGAGCAAATGTTCAGCAGCCAAAACGGCTCCTGCTCCTTCATCCGTGTACACCCGATGGAATCCGCCTTTGGCAATGTTGCCATTGACCAGCACGATCGGCATACGTTTGCCCATATCAATCAATTCCTGAGCCATCTCATCCGGACAGACCTGCATGTTGATTCGTCCACCGAGAAAAATAATGCCATCTACCCGCTTCTCGCGCAAAATAGACAGATACTCGGACTCCCGGCTGTAATCCCCGGCCGTATTGCACAGGAAGAATGTATATCCCAATCCACGTGCCTCGTTCTCAGCCCCCCAGAACACTTCTGGGAAGAACGGATTCGTAATGTCCGGCAGGATGATCGCAATGGTTCCCGTCTCTTTCTTGATCAGACTGCGCGCCTGCGCGTTGGGTTGGAACTGGTGTTTTTCAATGATAGACATGATCTTCTCCCTTGTGCTAGCACGCACAGGTGCCGTATCATTCAGCACACGGGAGACCGTGGATACGGATACGTTCGCTTCTTTGGCGATGTCATATATGGTAATCGGTGTCATATGTGGAACCATCCTTTTTCTCTAATATTCCTGCTTATCATACCAGATAAGGAATCGGGATGAAATGGGTTTCATTCCGAGGCTCCATCACAGCATCTCCACCGATGATATTCAAGTAATTGAACCATTCGATTGGATGATCCACCAAAGTTGTAATTTTCATCGGATTCAGTCTGCTTTCCCTTCTATTTCACACCATTGTTCCATATATTAGATTGTAAGCGAATTCATAAGGTGATTAGAGGAGTGTGAACGACGTTATGATCATTCAGGTCAGTCCGCTGGCAGAATCAAGACTTAACGCGATGCTGGGAGATCGGCCGGGCTATTTCAAGCTGTTTTATGACACCGATGGATGCGGATGTGATGGTACTGCTGTGCTTCTGATCGTTAACGAGCCAGACAGTGATGACATTCGGATTGAATCCGATTCGCTTCCTTTCCTTATCAACAAACAGCAACAGATCTATTTCGAACCTTGCCTTCGCCTGCAATCAGAGAACAGTTTCCCTTCCTACCGATTGAGCAGTGATTCCATGATCTACGGTAATCATGTCAAAGCCCATGATCTTCGGGATACCGCAGACACTTCGCAGCAGCCGCTCAGTTGGTTCGTACGATAAAAGTTGGAAAATATGGACCTACGAAAAAACCTCCCAACCCTTGAAAATTAACGGGCTGGGAGGTTTCTTCTTTGTTTGTTTTTGTATGACCTGCATCAGTTGTGTGACTGGAAAGTTATCTCTTGGACCAATCGCAGCATACCTGATCTTGTCAAATGACATCATGCGCTTATTTACTTTGTTTTGAACCGGGATGATGCTTCGGCAAGCTGTTTGGTCAATCCATCGATGGTCTGTACCATCTCTGACAGATGCTCGGTCATGCCTGACTGTTCCTCCATCGTCGCGGTTACTTCCTCCACGGATGCAGACACTTCTTCACCTGAAGCAGACAAGTTCTGTGCAGCTCCAATGACGTCATCCTTATCGCGTTCAATGGATTCAATCTCGGAGGCAATCGCCTGAACCTGGTCCATCATTTCATTCATATTTTGGGTGACAAAATTGAACGTTTCCTTGGTCTGGCCTACACTGCTCTTATGCTGTTCAGCAATCGCCTCAATGGCTTGTACGCTCCGGTTATTCTGCTCGACATGATCAATCGTCTGCATCACAATCCGGCTGATATCCTCCGATTGGGCTGTGGTCTGCTCCGCCAATTTGCGGATCTCCGATGCAACGACGGCGAAGCCACGCCCATGCTCGCCTGCCCTAGCGGCTTCAATGGAGGCATTGAGTGCAAGCAGCTTCGTCTGATTCGCAATCTCGGTTATCGTACCTGTAATTTGGTGAATGCCAGAGGAGCTTTCAGCGAGCTGCACTGTAATCTTGGAAATATTGTTCACTTCGGCCTCGTTCTGTTCGTTCACCGCAATCAACACATCAATGACCTTATGGTTGTTTTTGAATGCATCCGTAATCTCGTCTGCCTTGAGCTTCACTGACTGCGACATCTCATTAACGTTCTCAATTTTATTGCCCACGTTCATGAACTTATCCACGATCGCTTCCGTATCATTGGCCTGAGACTCCATCGCTCGTGAAATTTCAAACGCCGTTGTCGTTGTTTCGGCAATGGAGGTCGAAGTCTGCTGGGTGGACAGATCCAGTTCGGTTGTACTTGTTTTCAGTACGCTGATGGAATGATTCATGCTGGAAATCAGCTGTTGGTTGCCCGCCGCCATCGTGTTAAAGCTGTCCACCAGTTGTTTGAATTCTCCGCTATATTTGCCCTTAGCCTGCACCGTCAGATCCCCGTCTGCAAGTTGTCTGAACAATGCTGTTAGCCTTGTAATGGGTTTGGTAACCAGTAAGGAGATCAGTATTCCTGCGATGATAGACACCGCAATTGCGCTGAACAGGACGATATACATCTGTTTCGCCATTTTCCCTAATGGCTTCTGCACATCACTTAGTTTATCTTCAACAATGATGGTCCAATCCGATCTTGGAATTTTGGAATAAAAGATTACTTTGTCCTTTGTGCTAACATCGCCTTGTTGCAACTGCTCGTTAGAAGGCAGATCAATCAGTGACTGATATTCACCAGACTCAAGCTTCTGCCCCGCCATCTTTTCATCCGCCGAATTGAACATCACTGTACCTACGCGGTCCAGAATAATGACTTTTCCCTCTTCATTAATGTTGATGTTCTGAAGCTGGTCAACGAAGAACGAGGTTGATGCGGTAGATACGAGTACACCCTCCACTTGTTTGTTTTCATCGTAGATCGGCATTGCAAAAGCAGTACCCAGCGTACCCAGTGACTTGGAGATAACCCCTTCACTAATTACATTCTGGCCTTGAACCGCCTGTTGAAAATACGCACGATCTGCACGTTCTCCCCCGAGGGCTTCAGGATCGTTCGCTGCAACAACGATGCCTTTCCGGTCCAGCAATATGATATTGCTGTTGCCTTCCATCCCCGCGAGGCTGTCTGCCAATATACCATTGGACTTATCCACGAGTTCACTATTTTCCGAGAAAAAGACATCATCATTCTGTCCTTCGCTATTTCGAATCTCCAGCAATTCCTGAAATGTGCCATGTGTTGTAATCAGGAACGTGGATTGTTCTTCCAACGTTAGTGAAGTGAACAAGCCCGCACCAATCCGGTCAGAGGTTGCTTTAATCTCATCCTTGCTTTTGTCGAGGGTAATCACTGCTGCTACTGTGTAAGATAAAACCGCAGTTACCGCCAATACGAGGGTTACCAGTAAACCGATCATTAGCGGCAATTTGACTCTGAACGACATGTTGATTACGCGTTCTCTCGCCTTCGCGAATACCAAATGAATCCACCTTCCATTTCATCCTTGATTGTGTCCAATATTGTATGGGTTAACTTTATATCGGTAGATATCAATCAATTGTTCAGCAGGAAAAACGTTTGCACTGAAAATGTTTTTTTAAAACTCATATTCATCTATATAAAAACAGAACTATATGTAACTAGTATTATATTTTTATCATTTACTCCATTTGTAAAATAAGGGTATAATTTTCTTTGAATTCATCTATCGTTTCTTTTAGTGAAAAGGGTGCAAAGATAATGAAAAGAACGATTTTACCCAATCAAATTATTATAGTCGTAATAACTTTACTTCTCTTCATTGCAGGGTGTAGCTCAGGAAAAGATGCCCCTGAATATCTTTCAATTACAAACACGGAATATGTTAATGGAACAGATACCGATGATGGTATGATCATGAGAGTATACACATACGACCTTCAAACGAAGGCTCTAACTAAACTAGCTGATTTACCTTATAGCTCACAATATCCCTTAACTGTAGCTTCCTTAGCAAATGACACCATCTATTATTCAGGAGTTGGAAACGATAAGGGTGACGAGTTGTTTTCCTATGATATTCAGGCACAAAAGACTCAACAATTAAGCTCAGGCTTATTTGCAATTAATTCAATTATTCCGGATACCGTTGATCATACTTTGGTTATGGCTGCTGTTAAAAAGGGAGAGCGTCCTGTCAAAGTCATTTTCTTTGATCAGAAAACGCAAAAGATGAACATCTTGAATGACGATGATTTGGATACAACTACATGGGATATTTCGTTTAACCCGGAAACGAGTAAAACCTATGCCATCCAATATTCTGAAGAAGAGCAATATAGTCATATGGAGCAGTCCAATAAGGCGCAAACACCAATGGTTCCTCCAAACCATACGATCATTGAGATAGATCCAATCTCTAAACAGACACGCAAGGTTATTGAACTAGAGGAGGAACAAATTTTAACTTTATCAACAAGGGGAGACCAAATTCTTATTGCCACTGCAAAACATATCAACAAGAATCCAATTAAATATAGTATGGTTAATATTAAAACAGGAGAAAGAAACGAAATTGATCTTCCCATTAAAGCGAGGAGTGGATTGTTTTTGTCCAAAGACGGGCAGGGTTTCTATTTCCTCGGAGAAAATACAAAAGCAAACGTGAATCAGGAACGAGGAATTTATTTCTATGATTTGAAAACGCAACAAGTGGAAGCCATATTTCTTCAAAAAGAAGGATTCATCAATAATTTTATGCTTCTATCAAATCCATAATAGGGTTCCTGAAAACACAGGAACCCCCTTGTTGAGTGGCTCACCAAGGTGAATGTTCCATTTGTAATTACAGCGAAGCTTGATAAGCTACTTAACTAATAGGCAGGAAGGAGCAATCAGATGAGTAAGGAATCAATCACAGTACAAACATTAATAAAACAAACCATCCATCAGTATGTATCCTCGGATGCTCACATCCTAAACATTGAAAGTAACCCTATCAAACTGGGATTCCAGGCCGTGGAATTGCTTCGACATCATATTGAGTTCCTAGTCAATGGAGTGCAAAAGGACATTTCTGTCATTACGAAGAAAGCCACGTTCATTGAACGCTCTGCATTGTCCAGATTATTTTCACAAGGTGCTAATGTGCCATTTAGTCTAACAAGTGAGCCTCATACTGAAGATCGCAGCTTGATCTGCATTCAGGATGTGGACTACCAAACCGATTATAGCCATCTGGATATGGATCTGCTTCAGAATAAAGAATTACGAGCGCTGGCTTACATACATGGAACGAATATGGGGTTAAAAAAAGAAATGCCCTGGATACCCACTGTGGATCGGAATCATATCATCGATATGATGGAAAATCGTTGGAGACCTTCGTGGAACGCCGCCATAGAAAACCCAGAATTCATTGCGGAATTTGGATTACCGATCATATCGGAAATTGAAGCTGTAGCCAGTAACATCGTAGATGATCTTGAAGTTCTGATCAGAGATGAACATATGCATACGATGATCCATAATGATCTGAATCCCGGAAACGTACTGGTACATAATAATGAGGATGTCTATTTTATTGATTGGGAGGAAGCAAGATACGGCTCCTTGTTCTTCGATATTCCTCTACGCTGTAGCCATATGAGACAAGTAGACATCTATCGGGAGGCCCTAAGTTCCCACGGATACGATATTCCACAAGATCAATTCGAAAAGTATTTCTCCCTGGCATCCCGATACCTTGGCATCCGCTATATGAGTTGGAACCTTGGGGTATGGGAACAACACTCATATGCAAAAGACGACTTAAAAAAGTATATGAAGATGGTAACTCAACCTTTGTTCTCCTAATCCCCTCCTCATTCCAAGTTAAGCATAAGATGAATTCACTGTTTTACCGAAAAAAAAGCTCCTGCCACCAGAAGTGACAGGAGCTTACATGATAGGGATTCAGTATGAACATCATATGCTTCTCTGACCTAAATGCCATACATTTCTCACAGATAATTATGAACTGGTGCTTAACCCAGATCTGCAATTCGCTGTTTAATGCGCGGAAATAAACCAAAAGCATTCTCGTAAAATACCTTCTCATGATGCTGCTCCGGCACAAGTCGACGGACGAATTCCGCATACAGATCGATCGGCGCGAGCGGCCAGTCGGTTCCGAACAGCATTTTCTCGTAATGATCCGAATAGACCAGCGCCCGGCGGAAATGATCCATGAACAAGGGCTCGTTCATAAACCGTTCAAAATGGGGCCGATCACCGACAACAAGGCCGGACAAATCTGCGTAAACGTTCGGATTTTTCGCCACGACTTCAGCGGCATCCATCACCCAAGGATCACCCAAATGGCAGATCATAAAATTCACACCGCGCTGTTGAAAGGCTAATTCGTCCACGGTCAGTGGATGTGCATACTTAAGCAATCCATTCATCGAGTACGTATCCCCCGTATGAATGACCACCGGCAAATTATACTTGGCTGCCAGTTCATAGACCGGTGTGTAGATCTTGTCATACACGTAGTGATGATAGTACCCCGCATATAGTTTAATTCCGGCTACCTCAGGAGCTTGCAATCGTGCTTCAATCCGGTCCAGCTCGGCCTGAGCGTGTTCACCACCCAGGTGGTTTGGATTAATGCCGACGCATTCCATCAGGAATGAAGGAACCGTTTCTTCCAAATCAAGTCCCATCGGGTTGGGAGAACTGGAATCCGGGAATGCTCCCTTTGTCTGCTCCGTAACCCCCATTCCGATGCCAAGAATCACGTCGTTCTTATCAAACTCCGCCTTGAGGCCAGCGGCAGAGTAATCCACTTTCGATAAATCTATTGCCGTTCGATGAAAGCTGTCGATGTCCGACAGATGAATGTGAATGTCAATAATCGGCATGTTAAGCCTCCTTTTCACCTTTTGAAGTTGCAAAGTCTAGCTGCAGAAGGCCACGTACATCCTCTGGATTCAGAGGAATTTGCCCCAAGATCAGATAGGTCGGCTCTGTCCAGACCGTTTCCCCGTTCAGCAGTGGCAGATTGTGATACACATTGTGACCAAGCACCACATTGTTCACAAACCCCGCAGCATTCTGATTAGGGTAACGATTCACTGCATGCAGCATGTCTTTACGCGAAACTGAACCCATTCGCAAGAAACCTTTGGACTGAAGATATCCATCTAGCTTTCCAAGAGGGTACCGCCCTTGCTCGGGGTGTTCCAGCCAACCATCAGCAAAGACAGGCGAGGGTTTGAAGAAATGTTCCTCGGCTAGCGAGTAATCCAGCGCCAATCCGCTTTCGTTCGTAACAGAGTGTAACTCACAGAGAACAGGAACGCCGGGCAGCATGAGATAATGCTGCTGTACCGTGATTCCCCGATTCGCTTCATGTTTCTCGATGCGGGTCGTGATCTGAATTCCTTTCCAGACGTTACCGTAGTCATCTTTACGCTCCGTCCAAGCCGCGCTTCTTTGTTCCAACTGTCGGCTGAAACCGTTCATACCAGGGATACCCACACCAAGTCCGCCGTACCATGGATTCCACCAGGAACGCGGGGCTGCTTCCGGATACGTGCTGTCCAGCCATTCTTCACCCTGGTACTTCAGGGAATGCACGACACTTCCGAAACCAGGGGCAGCTGCCATCGAAAGAACTCCGTTGCTCACCGTGTACACAGGACCTGCTGGACCTTCTTCAATCACGCAATCAACGGCTGTTCCTGTCTGCGGATACCAGAGGGCGGTCCGTTCATGAATCCGATCCTCGCCTCGATATACGGCCCGAACCTTCCAGCCAAATTCGCTTTCTCCTGTCTCATCCTTTTCCTCAGGGGAGAACTGCAATTTAGCAGAGCGCAGATCCTGCTCTCGATTTAATTCCATATCAGCAGCTAAATGCTCTGGTGTGCCACCATTCTGCACGTACAGTTCCAGGTTTCCAGCGAGCGGAACCATCTTCCGTTCAATCAGTTCTGCAGTCAGCACATCCTGGGCAAACGGATTGCCACCACCCAATGCCAGCTCAAGATGGTTGTCCAGCTTCGGTACAACCGGGCTCCGCCGTTTTTGGGCGAAAGATCGGAAATCCTGCCATTTGGCAAAGGTGTTCAGAGCAAATACGGTCGCCTTCGTTTGCACAACGGCTCCTGCTGGAATCCGGCCAAGCTCATGCTGTAACCCTAGTGTGTGTTCCGGACGAAGCAGCTTCAGGGAAGGGTCCCAATAGATACCGCAAGCACCGTACTCTTCCTTACAGAACAGCCAGTTCTCTGTAATTTGCGAGCTGTCCCAATGGCTCGGATCGCCAGAGTACGCATCACCCATATCCACATAACGGCCTTGGTACGGGAGAATAAGCCGATTACCGAAGAAACCGAAGTTCGTCATCAAGAACATATCTTCTTCCAGCTCTGTGCTGCGAGTATTCCCAATCTCGTGGTGAAATTCAGCGATTCCATTAGCAGACAGCTTGGCGACGGACTTGATCTCCAAACCAGGAAAGTCTTCCGATTCATACAGTGCTTCGAGAACCTGGTTTTCTCCCTCCGGATAGATGTTCACTTCCTTGGCTTGTTTCTTGGAAAACTCTTCTGCAAATGGCTTACCGAGCTTCGGATAGGTCCACCAGAACGTGTGGACGGAGCCAGGGTATTCAATCCACATGTTGTTTTCTTGCTTGCTCATATGGAGGGAGAATGCACCGTTCACGGCCACCCACTGATCTCCGTTTTCCCCACCGTAACGTCCTTGTGTACCTTTCATCAGAACAGACAGCTTGGTTGTGAAAGAGACCGCCTGTCTATCCGTCGGAACGGCCGTTACCTCAACTTCTCTCGAATAGAGACCATACGAACGCAAAATGAAGGTTACCGGTACAGATGCTTTGCCTTTTGCAGGAACTGTGAAGCGCACCGAAGGTTCTGTCCATTCTAGAAATGCATCCTCCGGCAGGTCAAAAGTGAACTCCGCTTCGGAATCAAAATTATTCTCCACGTTCAGGTACAAATCGGCCGGGATGCCTGTATAGAGCTCTTTTACGGGCAACGCCGTGTTGATCTTGGCCGGGAATTTCGGGGCAACGCCCATACGAAACTCGGCCTTTTTGCCACCGATCAGCCATGTGCTTGTGACTACGGGATGGGTCTTATTCTGACTTTGCTCCTCTTGAACCGGATCAAGGTGGAATTCACCCTCCACGATTACCGTTTCTCCCGGAGCAACTGCTCTTGCAACGTCCAGCGCAAAACGAATATTTTTGTTGTCCTGACCCTTGATCTCGAACTTCAGCTCGGATGCTGAGCGGTTCGTGATTCGGTAGCGAACCTTGTATGTGGAACCAAATACGAGATCATGATCGTCGATCTCTGTGGTAATTTCGTACTCCGGTGTTTCGAGAGCTGTCAGCCCGCGACCCGATTTCTCGAATTCGGCTCGCAAGGAGATATCTCCCTTTTTCCAGGAATAATCAAAGAAATCGAAACCACGCTCCCGTCGGCCATCCGGCTCGATGACGAGTTCACGGGTGCTGTCTGCGTACCAATCCAGCTCCTCAAAATAAGGAGCAAGCGCTTCCGTCTGCAAGATGGTCGGGATGAAGTTCATCAGATGCACATTTTCATCCTTTTTCTCCCAGAAGAACCCGCATTTCTTATACATCGGTACAGCCTTGGTGTTACCTGCCCATGTAAACAGATCCAGGCGAGGCCATCCCGCTTCCACAGTCTTGCGAACGGCGTTCAGGATCAGATTACGCCCGACCTTGTAGCCGTGATAATCGGGGCGCACATTCAATAGCGGTACATACAGGGCATTCTCGTCATAACGGTAGTGGGCAAAACTACAGAAGCCAACAACCTCTTTCTCATGAACGGCGAGAAATACATGAAGATTGGACGAAGTCTCCATCTCCCGGCGAACGGTATCCTCCGTTCTCTGGTTGGTGCCACCTCCCCAACTTTCATTGCTGCGGTTCCACATATCAGCGATTGCAGCGGCGTAGGAGGGATCGTATTCGATAATGCGGATTTGTTCCATGATCGAAGTTACTGTCATATTTGGATCTCCTTATCTTTATCTATAGGATGGTCTTCGTGGTCATTCGATATGGCCTTTGCCCGTTAGCCGCAGAGATAATACTGGCCATGTTTGAAGAAGCTAACGATAGTCTTATCATACTATAAATGGAAACAATTTCAGAGGATTAAAAATCTTTCTTTCCAACTTATAAGTGCCTTTCGGCTCTTGTTCGAAGCGTCAAGGATGGACGAATCTATTTAGGTATGAAGAAAAAATCCACGTCTCTAAGTTAGACGTGGATTTAGGTAAATGAACAGCTAATAATCTTCAATTATGCCAATATAGAACGGACATTGCGTAGAACTGATTTCATTGGGATTGGCTCATTAAGCGACATACAACAGTAAAACCCGTTACTTCATTAAATTCATGTTAGTACAGTGGTCGGTCGTATGGCTGGGAATGATCAAAGTAGCTCGTTCCCTTCTGTGCCAAAGTCTATTTCTTCATGTCTTGTATCCTGTTTCACTTTAGAGAGCAACGTCTTTAGATGGTTACGTAGTTCCTCATTGGACTCTACAGGCTTGGTTTTTGGACGCAACAACAATTCATTATCTTCTGTCACCAAAATCTCAATTTCCGAGCCTTCTTCCAGATTAAGACGCTTAAGCAATTGGTTAGGAATGCGAATTGCACTGCTATTTCCCCATTTGCTAAGTGTGGCTGTAGTCATGGCAATCCCACGCCTTTCGTTTGATTGATGCTCCAGGGTTTTCCACTTCATCCCTACCGGGGTACTATGCCATCAACTCGCCTTCGCGAGTTTCGCGCCGCGAATCGATGCTGTAGCGTATACCACGAGCGCTGTCCAGATGAGAGCAAAGCCTACGAGTAGAACCGGCGAAACCGATTCCTTGAATACGAATATGCTCAGCAAAAGCATGATCGTCGGCCCGATGTATTGAACGAAGCCGAGCGTTGACAGCGACATCCGGGCGGCTGCTCGCGCAAAAAAGAGCAGCGGCAGCGCCGTGACTACGCCGGAAAGAAGCAATTCGATGAACGTTGGTGCAGGCAGCGTCCATGCCGTCGTTTTCCCTACAACGGCCAAATAGATCCAGTAGCCGAGCGCGACAGGCAGGACTACAGCCGTCTCCGAGAATAAACCTATAGAAGCGTCTTGCTTGATCTTCTTCTTCGCCAGGCCGTACAAACCAAATGACGCAGCCAGCGAGATCGCGACCCACGGAAATCGTCCATAGTCAATCGCGATGATAAGCACCGCTGCGCCAGCGATGGCAATTGCAAGCCATTGGCCGCGGTTTGGCTTCTCACGAAGGAAGGCGACCGCTAACAGCACGTTCAGCAACGGATTCAAATAATAGCCAAGGCTTGTCTCGACGACATGGCCGTTGTTGACCGCCCAGATGAAGATGAGCCAATTAACCGCGATCAGCATTCCGCTGGCGGTGAGCGACAGCAGGATCGAGCGGTTAGTTGCAATCCGCTTTATATCACCCCAGCGACGCTGGGCGGCGACCAGAATACCCATAAAAACAAACGACCAGACAACCCGATGCGACAAAATCTCACCTGCCGGAACTTCGCTAAACAACTTCCAATAAAGCGGGAGAACCCCCCACATGATATACGCAATAATAGCGTTGACTAACCCGTTATTCATAATCATTTTTCCCCTCTTCTTGCTCTGATGTCTGAACGGATTATACGTCTCAATCCCCTCTCAAGTAAAGGAAATAATTGATGAATTTGATTTAATTATTATTTATTAGTCAAGGTTAATAATCTTATCAAAGCAGTATGAATCTTTGTCATAGCCATTATGCTCATAGAAAGCATGGGCATCAGTTCGCTTGAATCCGCTACATAAAATAATACTAGATATTTCGAGTTCTTTAGCATAATTTTCAGTATGTCTTAATAGTTGTGTACCTACCCCACGATGCTGGAATTCTTTTTTAACGGCAAGAGCTTGTATATGTAAATAACCAATGGAAACCCCTATGGACAATGCCTGAACTATAGTTACAAAACCAACCACATCATTTTCAAATAATGCAACAAATGTTTTGTAATTCCCGTCCTCATTCATTTTTTCTGTAGTATCTCGAAAATTTTCCTCATTAACATTGCGAATCTCAAGCACATCGTTCCATAAAAAAACAACTTCAGTATAATCATTCGCTGCAATTTCTCGTATTTTAATTTCCATGCTTAACCTCCCTTAATAGAAATGGATTTTAGAGGAAACCTTTTCCTGGCTTGTAGCGTTTATGTTACGTGAATAACAATACTTAAGGAGGAATCAAGATGAAACGAATAATTTCTCTATTGTTGATGTTAAGTTTAGTTGTAAGTGTATCGTCGGTTGCATCTGCATTGGATCAATCCTTATTGGATCTACCTTTTAAGGAACGTGCGGCGAATGTGTATAATCCTTCATTAAAAAAGGTCTTGTTAGATATCTCAAAGGACAACAAGTTAACGACAACCCAACATAACTCCATTTATGTTCCTATGAAGGATGTTTTTAAACAATCTGGAGCAACGTTTAATTGGGACGGAAAGAAAAAAATTACTACGGTTAAAAATCAAGGCCAAGAACTGATTCTTAATTTCTCTGGCAAAGAAATTACAGCGGGTAAAAATCAAGTTGTTCTCCCTCGAGAGTGGGTACAATTAAAAAATGGAGTCTCGAGTATTGATGCATTTGTCTTAGCATATATTTTTGAAGTATCTGCAGATGACTCCGATCAAGAAAGAGTGGACTGGAAAGAAAAACTGAATTTCTTGGATATTAAAGGTACAGCCGGTTTGCCAGGATTAGATAAGTATATGCACGTAAATGTTCAGTTCAATGATTAATTAAAACCTATATTTTCAAATTCTCTTTCGGTTATCCCCAGGATAGGTTTCTTTTCCTCTTATTAAGAAACCTATCTATGAATATCCAGTCCTCTATATGCCAAGCTATCCTGCTCGTTAGAGCCTCGCGAACGTGATGTAATCGACTTGGGCAGGCTCTGCCGATTCGATCCGAAGTGCCCGATTGATCTGTCCTCGGTGATATTGCCCATGTAAGAGAGCCTGCAAGAGGATGTCCCGGACGGATGTTTGGAATGGAACCCCGCTCTGATTCGCGTAGTCGATTATTTCGTCCAACTCAGATTCTTCAAGCCCTTCGATATAGACGCGATATTGCTCAGCGTTTTCTTCGAATATCGTCCGGATCGCCGTCAGGTCGTCCGATTCCTCCCACAACGAATATTGCGCACTGCCCTTGCCCTGCAATCGAGACAACCAGACTCGTTCCGCGACCGCGACGTGCCGAACGAGTTTCAGAAGGTCCTTGTTCTTCGTCCCACTCTCTTCGAGCGCTTCCAAGATACGTCCGTCTGCCCAGTAAAGGTGGTCCATCATGCACTTGATTGTCTTCATTTCGATTTCCCCCTCTTCGTCTCATTGATTAATTTAATCTGCTGCCATCCGATAGTTTCATCAATGAAGCTTTTCATTTTGATTTAACTGATATCTGATCAAATTCCGTAGTGTCTTGGTTGAACGCCAACGTTTAACGTAAATCCGTAAGAACTTGTTTTGCATAAGCATCCCAGTCTGCTTCATCTGTGTTAATCTCTAAAGTTGGAATCAATGATTGTTTCGTAGCCATTCGAAGATTTTCTTGATTATCTAAAAACGTTTCACATACTTGGGGAGTAGTAGAATTTCCCATAACATATGACTTCCAGGCTTCACCGCGACTTTCAATATACCTAGACTCAACAGCATCCGGGGTCAAGGTTAAGAGTACACAATGTGCATTCATCCTGGATAGACGTTTCTCAAGCAGCTCAATCTCAGGAGAGGCTTTAAATGCAGCTCTATGATTTACATGAAACCTCTCTAAAAGAAAAAATATACCTTTGGATGGTTTGGAATGACCAAGAGAGCTAATCCAATCGTATTGTTGTTCAAGATAATCAACATGTCGACTTAGAAGTGAGATATGTTCATCCTTATCCATGGATCTTAAAACACCTTGATATGAATGCAATAATTGTGAATAGTGTTCACTTATTGCAATTATAGTTTTCTCACTATTCGGTGTTTGACTATGTAATCTCTTTATAGCAGAAAATAATGATGTTTTTCCTGCAGTAGACATCCCTTCGATAATTACACCCCGTATCATCTTCCTGTTCCCTCCTAAGCTTCCTGGTATTCTGCCCTTTAGTATATTTGTACCGTGAACTAGCCTGCTCGTTCCTGCTCGTTAGTTGATAATTTAGTTAGTTCATCAATGGGAATTGAACCATCATGATAACGATAAGAGAAGAAATACAGCTTAGTATTGCAATCAAAATATGAAGACAACTGAATGAAATTTTTTCTATAAAAATTCTTTCTTTTCTTTGAATGAAACACGAGTAAATTAACACAGTGATCACAATGGGCAGATAATGATAAAAATCCGGTCCATCCTTACTGGGTAATACTTTATTAATATAGCCACCTATAGTTTCATCAATGATCATAAATGTATATATAACTCCGATTAACGCTGAAATGAAAAACTGAAATGCTAACTGAACTAGATTTTTCTTTATAAACAAGGGACCAATTTTTCGGTATAGGTCATTGACCATTATGTATTTGTTGCCTCCTCATTTTTTGAATAGTACTCATCCTATATTTTACCATATAATTTATGCTATTGATTCCGTGCAGCGATACCTCAATTAAAACTAACCTGCCCGTTAGTTCAATAAGGATAGAGGAGCAGTATCGTCCGGGTCTGAAACAGCTGCTCCCCATACTTCCCCATTAACGTTATAACCGCCACCACTCCATTGAAGCAAGTAGCCTCCAGTACGCATGCCTTGCGTGAAACCTTGATTAATATTTATCCAATCCGAAGATTCCCCGGCAGCAATAGTTATAGCGAAATACACTTTTCTAGTTTCTAAGTGTGTTAAACTAACATTGACTTCATGGCTACTATTGTTCTTCATTAGAAGTTTTATATGTACGAATTCCGGATTTATTGAAAAGGGTTGCTGTACCGTTGCGCCCCCAGAAGCAATATAGTGCGAGGGTTTATTCTCTTCTTCACTTAAAGAATTAGTAAGGGTTGTACTTGTTGATTTGCTTGATAATACACCAGACTTTAGAGTAGAGTTATTCTCTTGAGTTGAACTTGTTGAATCACAGGCAGTTACGGTCGCTGTTGTTAGAGATAATAATAAAACAGCCAAAAAAAGCCCCTTTTTTTTCACAACTTTATCCCTCGTATTCTTTTATTAGTTATTCTAAAATCTATAAGACGTTCCTCGTTATTAATAACGCTATCAATTCAATGAAAGTTACATCTGTAATTCACAAAATGGCTACCCGAAAAGAAAAAACGAATGATTGGTTCTCCATGGGAAACTTCAACAGGTTTAATACCCGTATATTTAAGAGTCCCTTTTACTTTTATTGCTTCACCAGTAACTATATTAGTTGAGGTTGTTACTTCGAGAACAAAATCAGATGCTACTACACTTTGAGTCACAATTTCTTCATTTTTTTCTGTTAATGAACACCCAGCAAATATCATGGGTACCACTAATACCAACATTAAGATCCAACTACTCATTTTTGTCACATCATATCACCTCTCTCATACTACAACGGATTTATATCGAATTTGTTGCTTAATTTCAAGAATACAAGTCATTCCGCTTTCGTAGTTTACTTAAAGTCAAATAAAATAGGCTCCCATGTAAGCTGGCAGCCTTAATTACTTTCGTCTTCCGTAAGTTTGAATTACTGAATCATCTCATTGATTTTGCTAACGCGATCATTTCCTCTTTAGTTAATTCTCCGCTGTCCATTTCAATGAAAGTATCATTTTGTACCCATCGTAGATATCCTCCTGGTATATGGTTAGCCCATGGTTCAAATCGCCCTTCGATTCCATTTATGTTAATTTTCTCTCCATGTTCATTAAATTTAAAATCCTCGACTATAGTTCGTGTTGTACTTGTTCGGTTACGAACATCGACGTTAGTGACAACTCGGTTTACTTTATATCCACCCGCCTTATGTTCTTCAATTCCAAACAAATATGTCTGTCCTGATTCATCAAAAAAATGAAGTCTAACTTTTGAAACGGATGGGCTAAGATCAAACGGGTATGGTTCCTTAATTTCTAATTTATAGTTTTCAACCAAGTAAGACGGCGTAAAGAGTTTGAAATCCGCAGCAGTTTGCAGCTTGTCCAAATCAACATTTGAAAAAGCTTGCGTAGGTTTAGCTGATGCGATGAGTAGATCATTGTTGATTCCAACAGAAAGCATAAAGATAAAAACTAATAAAACAATCCGTTTAGACAAGGGCATTCCCTCCATTTTTTTAGTAATATTATGCCATTGTTTAATTCAACTATTCTTCCCTTTAGTTTAAACACAAAAAATCCCAGAGTCGGTTACTCTGAGATTTCCGCCATTATTCAAGTGGTCTAACTCTCTCCTGCGTCATCATCTACTCTGAGGTGTACTGATCCAAACATAGGAATCATTAATTGTTTAGTCTTATCGTTAATTTGATTTAATTGGCGGGCTATTTCAGATTCGTTAAAAACCGTCTGTTTCTCTGCCCATGCAAAAGTTCCGTGTTCTGTAGATATCTGACCTATAAATCTGAATTTATCCGGATCTAAGTGTATATAAGAATTCAGTAAGGTAGAGTTGTCCATATCGAGCTTCACAACCTATGTCCTTTACAAAACATGATAGATTATTGCAATTCGATTCCATATAAATGGTAAATTGTACAGATAGATCTGTTCCCTTTTTTTGTGGTAGTATCGCTAATGTTGTGTACATAACAAAAATATTATAGAGGTATACTAAATTGCAGAAAATACCACGCGTTGAATTAATGATGAAGAAAAAATATTCTAAAATCATCGTTGTTGTCGTTCTCTTGATCATTGCTTCAACTTTTATTTTAATTGAAAGCTTATATACTAAGAAAGAAGTTGAGGTTAATTCGAATTATTATACTGGTTTTGTTGCGAGAGTACAGAAATTGGATGATACACTTTCTCAAACCAGTGAGATAGAGACTAATAATGAAGTTGAGCAAATGTTTGATGTCTATACTTCCATTATTTTAGTGAATGACCAATTAACTCTCTTAAAAGAAAATACTAAAACTTTTCCTGAACTAAATGTTCTCATCAATGACTTTTTAATATTTAGGGGGGAATATGGTTATCTTGTAAGAGATCAATTAAAAGGTAATCCTGCAGATTCTGAAGTACGCATGAAAGTGGTCAAACAGGTCAAATTATTCCTGAATAACATGCCAAAAGAATACGAAAATTCGAAGGAATTTGCGGATAAGTTTAATGCGGCAACTGAGCATATTAAACCATTACTACATCTTAATTTCTAACTATAATAAATTGCGGTGTAATTTTATCGATTACTTATTTGAGCTGCGGTTGCGGCTCTTTTTCTGTATTTCAAGAAATAACTAACCTGCACTTAGCTTAATAAAAAGAGCAGGATACCGAAGTATCTGCTCATTAATGTGTATTATTCCACTATCGTTTTCGTTAAGTTAAAGAAGCATCGTTAATCCAACTCTTTATTTGCTTTCTACATAAAGCATCGATTTCTGTTTTAAAATCAATAAATGATAACTAAATCAGTTCCTGTTTCCGCTTCAAATACACATATAACACTACTCCAGATGCCGCACAGATTACAGCGCATAGGCCGATGAATCCGTACCCTGCTTGAAGTCCGCGCAATAACCCCAGCTGAGTGGTTGGGCCATATGCATTCTTCACGCCCTCAATCACCCAACCAATTACATAGTTACCAATGACACTACCAATCCCCATCAAGGTAACTGTGAACGTAATCGCAGTGTCACTGCCGTTTGGATATCTGCGTGCGATAAATGCCATGACTGTTGGATAGATCATCGCAATACCCGCTCCCGATACGGCAAAGAAGAATGCCAGCCCCTCTCCGCCTGCAATGGCGACAAACGTACATACCGCCGAAAAAGCAGAGAACAGAATCAACGACAAAACGAATCCGATCCGGTCAGTAAGCGGTCCTAGCAACAGTCTGCCCAACGAAAAACTCAGGAAGAACGCAGACAGCAGCCCAGATGCTTTGACCGTGTCCCACGTGTAGGCTTTCTCCAGAAAGTTAACGAGCCAACCTCCAACCGCCAGTTCTGATACCACGCCAAAAGAAAGAATGAGCACCATCAGCCAGATGGCTGGATCACGTGTTAACGTCTTGAGTGAAGTCCGATCTTCATGAGGAAGATCGTCCCCCGGAAACTTACTGCGCAGCGCTGCAATGATCGGTAGCATACAGAGTGACAACATCACCAGATACATACCACGCCAGTCCAGTTCGTGACCAAACACGTGCAACGACATCACACCTGTCGCCAGCAAAGGCGCTACCGTTGAACTCAGCCCATAGAAGAAATGGGAGAGGTTCATCATCGTACCTGTGTTTTTCACAAAGATTCGCGCCCCCAGAATCGCCAGCGCAATCTCCAGCATGCCGTTTCCGATGTACATGAAGAAGTAAGATGAAGCAAAGAGTGGATATGTATGAGATACGTAAATGAACACACCCGAGAGTATCATTGATGCAAACGAAATGATGCTAACTGCCTTAATGCCCCATTTGCGAACTAGGATGGCGGTGAAGGAGCAGGCGATCAGGTACCCCAGTGCATTCAGGGACAATAACGTCCCGAGCTGTTTCTCATCCAGATTGAAGTCGAATTGAATTCGCGGAATGGCTGGTCCCTTAATATTTTCAGATATACCAAATACGATAAATCCCAGAAAAATCGTTGCCAGTTGCATGGCGTAAAGCTTGTTGAACTTTTTCTTGTTTCCTTCTGTACCTGCTTGCTGATTCAAATTAAGTTCCTCCATTAAGGTGCCATAAAATGTGGTTGACTACCATTGCTTCTCGATCAGTTGGATGCGATAAGTCAGGCTCTCCAACGTAACAGCGACCACCCCAGTGAGGTATTCACGTCGTGTGTCTCTCTGGATAATCAACTCCGGCATATGCTCCAATGGAATCATTCGATCCAGACAACCTTGCGTCAGGCCATCCCGCATAGCCGGGTCCATCGTATCCCCTGTTACCACAATCGTTGCCGGATTAATGATCGCAATAATGGATACCAGTGTCTGTACCACCAGTTCCTGCAACCCTCCCGCTGTTTTCAACATCCGTAGCTGTTCTTCCCGTGACACGCCAAAAGGTAGAAAAGATACCTCGCCCCCAAATTGCGTGTTCCCTGTGAGCGGACGACCATCAATAATAAAGCCTGCACCAGGAAAATGGTTCTCAGGAAATGTAACTACCGCGAAGTTCTTCTCTTCTTCAAATTGCTGCTGGTTATACAGTCCGTACACCGTGAGATTCATGTCGTTACCAATGACCACTTCCACATCATCATACTGTTCCTTGAGCCTTGGCCCTAGCGGTTGACCCGCCAGCTCCGACACATCACAAATGCCAATTACACCGTCGTGTGCCACCCCTGGTATACCAATGCCAATGGCCTGCACATTGTGGTGCGTTTCGATCAGGCTCGCAATCAAATCCTCCACCACAGTCACATTAATCTCATCCAAAATGAGCGTCTGTTCGTCCGTCATTTCCCCGTTCAGATTGGCGTGTGTATGTGTAATCGAGTGAATGCCACCCTCCGTTCGAATAATCAGACACAGCACACTTGCGTAGTCCGCATTGAATTGATACCGACTTGCAGGTCTTCCCCCACTTGATTCATCTGGGCCCAGATCGATAATCTCACCTGTCTGAAGCAACTCGTTCAGGATCGTGCCGCATGTGGCTACGCTGAGTTTCGTCAGGTTTGCAATGGAAGCCTTCGTGCCTACGCCTATTGATCGCAGTGTATTCTTCACAAGTTCAACATTAATGCGCTTCACCTGTTGGGTGTTGTGTGAAGTGGGTAACATGGTTAGTTGTATGCCTCCTTTCGTTCATTTCGAACCATTCAATGAATGTTTTTAAAAGTATTTTAATAATTGAAGTGTAGGGGGATTTGTGGGGAAAGTCAATGCTTAATTGAAGGCGAAAAACGTTTGGATGGACAGACAAAAAGACAGTTCAAGATCATCTTGTGTGATCCTGCACTGTCCTTTAGTTAAGGTGGTTTATGTTGACTGGCTCATTTGATTTGCCAAGATGCTCTTCTCCAGTCGAACTTCAAATAGCTTTCGGTTCAGATCCTGTTCCATCGCATGTAGGTGATATGCTGCTTGTTTCACGGTATCCATCTCTAGCACACCTGCCTGTTTTGCGATGATATCCATGGCGTCCAGGATGAGTTTGTTGCATGTGACTAGTTGATCGACGTAATCGTCTTCCTGTTGGACAAGTTGTGCGTACTGCAAAGCGAGGTCTTCGCTGTTGGTACTTGTCATGTCACCACTCCTTTTAAGGAGAGGGTAACATAAAAAATAAGTACATGTGGTACGTACTTACGTAACATATTCACATTATACTTACAGATACTTCTCTAGTTCAAATCGATGAAAGCCATTCATGTTATGCTTATAAGCTATGAATAGCTTATTCATTTTAAGATTATTATTGGTATCAAAATATAAGTTCTTAATCTGATCATCTTCTTGTAATTTAGTTATTAAATTTACGGAAAGGCCAGTCTTAATTAATTTTATTTTTTTCTCATCATTGGTTCCATAAATAATTCTATGATATTCTTGTTCACCAATTAAATTAAAATCAAATAGTGCTATAACAAATTTATTAAGCTTATAGCTAATGAAATCGTCCTCTAATTTTAATTTAACGATAACTAGATTAATAAGCTCTTCATCTTTCTTATTGATAAGATCTATATAAACTTTTTTCGCCTTACCTCGATAGTTTTCTGATGGCTTTTCAATTTCCCCATAAGTTTCTCCAATATACAGATAATTGCCTTCTTTACTCTTTCGTGTTTTGAAATACCTAAAAGTATCTTGAATATTTTTATTCAATGAATAGCGTTGTTTATTAAAAATATACATTTTGTAAAAATTTCGTGCTTCTTCGATATCTAATCGGTTAATTTCGTAATCTTTGATATATTTCACAAAATTAAATATAAATGTTTTATGGATTTTATCAATGATATTAAGTTGTTCCCATCCTGGGATTTGTTTGTCTATAGACTTTACTTGTTTCATAAAATTCATAAGTACATTTTCATCATTGAGATCGTACATCGAGTATATTCCAGAATTGATTAAGTATTTTTTAAACTCAGTTACCTCATTATGGCCGTCAGAAATAACCAAATGTTCATTAGATATAATTTTTTCAACTTTTTCTCTATCTTCCAAATCAACACTATCAATATCAAAATTTAATAGAGTGGGATTTTTAATATCATCTTTGAAAAAATTATTCCTTAAGAGTTCAATTTTTTTCTTCATTTGAAATTTAGAACCGTTGTATTCCACACTGTTAATAAAATGGATCTGAGGCAAAAGTTTGTTCAATTCGTTATTTCCCTGATTAAAAACTGTATCAAGTCTATTTACTCTCCCTATAAGATTCGTTAATTCTTTTCCCCTTAAACTGTAAGTATTCATGATGAACAAATTATCTATCGGAAGATTTATTCCTTCTAATATCACTGTATTAGCTACTATAAACTTCAAAGAAGTAATGGTTTTAAATTTATACTCTAAGAACTCTTTTACTATATCCGGAATTTTCCCATGAATATACATAACCCCTCTTTTTAGCATTTCAATAACATAAAATTCGCTATGAACATATCTTTCTAGCTCATCAATTATCTCTGTGATATCATCATTTTTAGGTAAAATATTTAACTCCTCAACAAGCAACTTTGAAAAAGCTTCTATTTTCTTTGGACTTCGAATATAAATAAAATTCTTATACTTTTGTCTTTCAAGAATGTATGAATATATATCTCCTTTAAAATTCAAACTATAGAACTCATTCACAAATCTATTGTACTGAAAAACTTCTCCATTTAACCTAAATTCAAATAATTCTGGCTCTTTTATGTTATGAGAGATTTTTTGCTCACTAATTTCCCCTTGTTGTTGTACTAATAAATTTTTGCTCGAATTAACTAATGGCGATAGATAGACAGTTTTTTGAGAAGGATTCCTTTTGAGATTCTTCCTAATTAATCTCGATAAAAGAATGCTTCTACTATTTTTTTCGAATAAATTATGAGCTTCATCGATGTACAAAATATCGAAGAATAAATCATACCTATCCAGCAATCTTAATGCTCTTTCTTGAGTGAAAATCGAAATAAATTTGTCTTCTCCATTGTACATTTCGTCATGAAGAATGATTCTCTTATCTGTAACAGAATTTTTAATGGCTCTATATGTTTGCACTAGCAACGACTTAGTAGGTACAATAATTGCAACTTTGTCAAAATTATTCATTTTTATGTGATCTATAACAACCGAACTCTTACCAAATGATGTGGGAGCTAAAAAACTTAAAGAATAAGATTGATCTTCCATGAATTTAGTTCTGGTTTTCTGTTGCTGATAAGTTTCCAAATATTTTTCTTTCTTGAATCTATCAAATGAGATATCCATTAAAGCATTACTCAGGCTCAAATCTTCAAGTAAATCAAGCTCTATGATTTCTCTAGAAATAGGATAAAAACCAAAATTAATTGAAATATCGTATAGAGGCCTATAATCACTATAACTAACAGAATATTTTAGCACAATAAAGTATGAAAGTTCGAATAAACTCACAAACCTTTTGTCAACTTTAAATTTTTTCAAGAAGATAATTGCACAGCTCAATATAAAATCCTTTTCCCTATCGGACAGGATCTGATTAGTTGTGAGCTTCCTAAGCGCTTCTTTAAACTCTGGTACTTTATTCATTGAAGTTAGTAAAGTTTTTTCTTCTCTTATCACTCAACAACACCTACTCAGATTTAATATATTTTAGAAACATATCAATTGATTTTTTAGTTAGACATATTACTATCATTTTTTTACACTTATATTCAGGTAAAGAGCTTACTAACTCTTCTTGAATAGCAATATAATTCGGTTCATCCCATTTATCGTCAAGGAAAATTGTAGAAGCTGGAATCAGATAATAATCTTCTATTGGAGGATATTTTTGATTAGTGAAATCACTGGCAAGTTTTCTCAACTTTCTTCTTACATCTTCATCAGGAATGATATCTAAAAGAGATGCGTGGTTATAGGCGTTCTTCCAAGGATTATTTTTTACTTTTCCAGTAAACTTTTCAACTAAATCTTCGTACGCTTTTTTGATTTTTGCGGGATGAGTCACAGATGTATTATTTACGTAGCCTGACTTACTCTCCATAATCCATTCAATTTCCTCTTTTCTATAATAACCATCAAATCCCTTTTTTATAGATCCTTCTTCTAAGTTAAAATAAGTACATTCTTGCTTGTAGCCTAAACTTTTGAGATACAAGTGCATTAAAAATTCGGCAATTGCCCCCATTGTAGTATTTTTATCTTTATTCTCAAAAAAACTAACAGTTCGTTTTTTAACTGTACTAAGGGAACTTTCACTTCCAATCCCCTCACAAATAGAAACAAAATGCTCAGACATATAATCGGTTAATTCATGTGTGAAATTTTCTATAGCTAAAAAATGTATTTCGTAATTTGATTTTTCATCTTTTTCTACTCGAACCGTGAAAATTTCTTTATTAATTGGGTTGATAGTATTGATACTCTCAACTCCTTCTTTAATGTTATGTGCTAATTCTTATCCAACGCTTAGGAACCAATATTCGACATTTTTTATAATTATCCTTCTTCTGTACTAATTTATTCTAAAATAATCCAGGCTTAACATGCACAACTATATTAATACAAGAGACTATACACCTAATAATATAATATATTATTTTATCTAGTTTGAACTCGATCTATTGCAACTTTGAGATATTGTATGGATTTTGAATTCCGTCCCATTTGACACCCCCCTCAAAAAAGCCTATCCTAATAACGAACAAACCATTCACTATTAAGGAGTCGTTCCCGATGGTGCAAGCCAAGAAAGACGAAGTCAGGAAAGAGATTGAATACGCGGCACTCAAGGTCTTTTTCGAAAAAGGCTATGTGGATGCCAAGATGAGCGATATCGCGGATGAGATCAATATTTCCGTGGGCAATATCTATACTTATTTTAAGAACAAGAAAGAACTATTCTACGCCGTCGTGCCGCCGGATCTGGTGGATTATCTGAAGAATGTGCTGGTGGAGACGATTCACTTTGATAACCAGACCTTGTTCGAGGAAACGGATAGCGAGCGAAAGTCGGCGCTGTTGCAGGAACAGGTAGATGTACTACGGAAATACCGGAATCAGATCGTGATCATCTTTAAAAAGAATAAAGGTACCATCTACACCAACGCCAAAAATGAGCTTGTTGAGCTGATGATCGAAACCAAGAAGGCGTATCTCAAAAATCAATATAAACGATATGAGATCGGAACCGAAGAGAATTTGATCTTGCTGAACATTCTCGCGCACAACGTGATCGACATGAACTTGGATCTATTGAAGCGGGATATGAGTGAGGACAGCCGGAAGCAAATTTTCGAAGCGTTGTATGTCTACAGACTGTACGGTATGAAGAGTCTCAACGAATAACGCTCCATCTCATCATTTATGCCGGGTAGACAAAGCGTGCAGATCAGATCAACTTCACTTGGTTTGCACGCAAAAAAACTTCATCATATATATCAGCCTATTTTTTTAACCTAAAAATGAATTATTTATTCATTATTGAAATAGGTATCTTTGTTACCCTAACTATCACCTCACCCACTTTCTAAGGAGGAACACCATATGAACACCGCATACGCATTGAAAAACGTTAATCTGATCCACGGCGACTCAAGCCGCAATCTGCAAAAAAACATGACCATTCTCGTCAATGAGCAAGGTCTCATTCAGGATATCGGCCGAGATCACGAGCTGAATATCCCTAGTCACTACACAACGATCGACCTCTCAGGGAAATACGTAATGCCTGGACTGATTAACGCCCACGTACATCTCTTTGCAGACGGTAAACCTTTCAGTCTCTCGGTCAGTGAAGGTTTGTTGCAGTTTGCCTATGATCGGATATTGAACACGAAGTTTGGCAGAAACGTTTTGAAAAAACGCATGAAACGCAACGCGCTGACCGCACTCCATGCGGGTGTGACAACGATGCGCAGTGTGGGGGAATTCTTTTACACCGACGTCCAGCTGCGGGATGAGATTAACAACGGTGACTTTGTCGGCCCTAATCTGCTTGTCTCCGGGTTTTTCCTAAGTGTCACGGGCGGACATGGTGCTCCACTCCTCGCTCTGGTGGGCGATTCCCCGTGGGAAGCACGAAGAAATGTACGGATCAATGTGAAACACGGTGTGGATCTGATCAAAATCTGTGTGACGGGTGGCGTGACGGATGCGAAGATGGTGGGCGAAGCTGGACGTTTACAGATGACGGTGGACGAAGTTGCGGCGATCTGCCATGAAGCGCATAAGATTGGTTTGCGGGTGGCAGCGCATGTGGAGAGCACGGAAGGCGTAAGAGTTGCGTTACAAGGTGGCGTTGATACCATTGAGCACGGTTCGGAGATGGACGACGAAATCATTCATTTGTACAAAAATAATCCCAATGCCCTGAATGGCTACACCGCACTCATCCCCACCCTGCAAGCTGCCTATCCATCCGCTTCACTGGATACCAGCGTAACAAAGGTAAGTGCAACGGTAAAAGAGAATTCCAGACTCGTCTACGATTCCATGCTCAAAGGTGTAAAACAAGCGATCGAAAATGACATCACCATCGGGATCGGCACCGATGCCGCCATGCCTTACGTGACTCACTATGATATGTGGAGAGAGATGGACCATTACATGAGACAGGCCAACCTGAACAACAAACAGGTCATCGACATGGTGACTCGAACCAATGCGAAGATCCTCGGTGTTGACGATGTTACAGGGACGGTGGATATCGGAAAACATGCCGATTTGATTATCATGGAGCAAAATCCGCTGGAACATATTGAGGCCTTGTCAGACATTTCTATGGTCTTGGTCAAAGGAAATCTAATTCATACACCATCTGTCACAAGAATCAAAGAAGTCGATGATGTTCTAAACTCAGTTTGGTGAATTCAGGAGTGAAATCATGCTTGATATATTGATTAATTGTTTATCCATCTTCATGACGACGAACATCATGAACGAAATTACTCTGATTGGCGGTATTCTGACGCTTTATACGGGGTTAAACATCTTGTAGATTACGAAGATCAAAGTGTTGAACCTGCTCCCTGCCTTATTTATCCCGATCTTTTTACTGTAGCTTCAGGATACTGAGATCTTTCCGTAAACATAACAAACAGGCTGCACCATCCTTTAGAGGACTTGTGGGACAGCCTATTCAATAACTTGCGTATGACAGAAAACTTCTATCGATTTTAAATCGACGATACCAAGTACAACCTAGGTTGATGCAGATTCGGACTCTCTCTTTTTGGTAAAGGAAAGAAACAATACTGCGGAGACCACAATCCATATCCCAAAAAAGATGTAAATGGAACCGAATACTTGAGTGCTTGCCCCTTTTGCATCCAATGTGGTTCCAAGAATCGACGTTCCAATCGCACCAGCGATAAAGCTGCACATCATATAGACACCCATACCAACACCCGCCTCATGCCTCGGCAAGGTTCTGGATACGGTATTCGCCAGAGCAATCTGGGCAAATGTCAGCCCTGTATTCGCAGCGATAAGAACAAACAGCACTACACCATACGAACCACCTGTAAAAATATACAGTAGTGTATACGCAATAAATTGCAGTCCAAAAGCCCACGAAAACAGATAACGATTCCCTTTTTTATCCGTAATGCGCCCGCCCAAAAGTCCAAATAATGCAGCAAACAAGGCTCCAGGCGACATCACCAACCCGATCTGTAACGCAGACAACTGATTAAGACTGGTTAACATCTGGGGGATCAGATAAGGCACACACAAATTCAAAGTCAACACCATGGACCCAATGAGAAGTCCGCGAGAGTAGCGTTTGTTTTTAAACAAATCAAGAGATATAAACGGTGCTGACGATCTTCTCATCCTTATCCAGAACAGCACGAGGGTCACTAACATTAGCAGCAACAAGAGCAAGCTTTGTCTTGTAATCGCAAGCATTAACAGCGTAATGACGCCCGCCAGCAATAGCCCCCCTGGAAGATCTGCCTGTCCTCTTACACCCTTGTCATTACCCAGATATTTTCGAAAGAACGGTAATGTAACAAGTACCAAAATGGAAATCGCGAAGAGAAAACGCCAGCTTGCCATACTAAGAACGAACCCGGCAATGATTGGACCAATAGCTGTCCCAAGAGCCATACCAGCCGAGGTAATGCCCAATGCTCTGCCACGATTTTCTTCAGCCACATAACGAATTGGAATCAACATGGAAGATGCCGGGATAACGGACGCTCCTATCGATTGTAGAATCCGAGCCACAATGATGAACATATAACTGTCCGCAAGTACTCCGATTAGTGACCCCATTGCAAAGCAGCATAACCCAAATGTAATCAAATTTTTCAGCTTGAACATATCAGCCAGCTTGCCATACGTTACCGACCCTATGGCGTATATAATAATATACGCGGTTACCACCCAGCTAACCTGGGAAGAAGTCAGTCCGAATTCTGCTCTAAGATTAGGCAGTGCCACATTAAACATGGTGGAATTCATCACGGAAATAACCATCGCAAAAGCTAAAATCCAAATTAATTTATATGATTGTGATTGTTGTGTAAGGTTTGTTTTTTTATCCATCATGTACTTAATTGCGATGCAACGGTGATTGGGCAACCACTTTCAGATCCAGAGTATCCATATTAGCCATAACGCGGTCCATCCGTAGCGGGCCAGGTTCATTCGGGAAAATAAAATGTTCATAAGGCTCTCCCAATATGCGGAAGAATGGCTCAAACAAACCGCACTCCAGCATTCCAACAAAGCGGGTATACGGTGCATCGAGACGATAGGCATGGGTAGTACCTTCCGGCACGTGGAGGAAGTCTCCTTCATGAAGCTGAATTTCTTCTCCATTCGCCCACATGGTCATCTGGCCTTGTACACAATAAAAAGTTTCCACATGATTCTCGTGATAATGCTCTACAATAGGTTCACCCTTCGGTCCTTCTGTAGATACAAAAATGTAGGTGCCATCTGTATTTTTCTGAGACGCAAGAATGCGATGCAATTGATCTCCCGTTAAGAGACGATCCCCTTCCCCGCTCTCCAATACATAAGGAACGACTCCGCCGTGCACTACTCCTGTCTCAACAAGCTGGGAAGCACCCCACTGTAACTCTCCATCCTCAAAACAAATATCAGCTACCTCGGAGGCTCGGATCAAATCCTCTTGCGTCCATTCGTGTAGGGGCTGCGGTGGGTAATCCTTGAAAGAATAGGCCAAACCGATGACAGGAAAGATAGACGTGATATTCCCAGGTAATGAATAGGAAACAATACGATTTCGATGACCTGCAAACCGATAGGCATGCCTTGTCCCTGGCGGTATATGTGCATAGTCTCCAGAAGTTAGAAGATGATATTGCCCGTCGATTACCAACTCAACTCTTCCCTCCAGAACCATTAAAGATTCGTAGCTACTGTTATGAAAATGGAGGGGAAACACCTCTCCCTTACTCCCGGCGATGGTGAACATTTCGAACTGTCCTCCTGTACTGTCAGCATCCGCCATGACCGTAACTACCTGTTTACCGAACGTATAACTCGTGCCCTCTCCTTTACGAAGTAAATAAGGCTTTCTTGTCTGAGGCAATGTACTCATTAATGTTGATGTCACTTGATTCTCTCCTCCATTCCTTTATTCATGTTCATTTTAAGGACTTCACCCTATATAAAAAATGGTCTAGGGCGACCAGCCTATGGGCAAATGCGACATCTGATTGATTGAAGTCACTCGCTTAATCCATTAAAATTAAATAATAAAAAATTGAAGAGGGAGGGGCCTCCTGTTTATGAATTTTAACGATTCAACCTATTACATGGAGCACCCTTTCCATGACACTCCCATTTCCATGCATCCGGTAGAAATACGAAATAACCAATGTCAGAAGCATGCGCATTCATTTTACGAATTGTCTTATGTGACGGCAGGTGAAGGAACACTCTCGATCGATGACAGCTGTATCCCAATCACTCGTGGAGACCTGTTGTTCATTCCTACAGATACGAGACATGTGTTCCAGACTACATTGAATCAGTCTGTCACGCTCATGAATTGCCTTGTGGAGAAGCACATATTATCGGGGCCTCAAGCCATCGGTGACCGCATGATCTATGATGATATTGATGAGCTCACTCAACCATTTCGTACTCTGGGGAACGGCTTCAAAGTAACGGAGAACAAGAAAGAATTCGGGAAGATCATGTACTCTTTACACCTTGAACTTCAATGTAAGGAATCCGGTTATCGTTACCGACTGTATCTTCATCTGATGGACTTGCTAACTCGCATACGGCATGCCGAGCCAAGTGATCTTCAGTCTGCACAAGGAGATCTGACCGACCACATTCAACTTGCAGTGAACTATATATCCAGTCATTATAATGAATCCGCCATTCTTACTCGTTTGTGTGAACGATTTGCCATAAGCCCTCGCCATTTCCAAAGAACATTCAAGCAGGTTACCGGGCTCACCCTGACACAGATGATACAAAATAAACGTATACAACGAAGTTGTGAACTGTTATCCGAAACCGATTGGAGTGTGCAAACTATTGCCAGAGAGGTTGGAATACAGGATATGAAGTACTTTTATCGGATATTTAAAGAAAAATGCGGAATGACCCCTAAAGAGTTCAGGCAGCCTCAAGGGTCGTGATTCACATGCGATGTGTGATAGTGTGCATATATTTTCTATTCAAATAAGAAGGCCACAAAAACCGTTACAGAAATGATGTACGGGTTTTGTGGTTATTTTTATTTTATCAAGCGATGAAGAAACGACTTTATATAAAGCTGTACATGCCCAACCTGAGACTGAGAACAAATTCAATCTGGCGTACGATTTGAATCAATGACGAGTCAAGTAAGATAGAGTTATGAGTTCATGAACAATAATCACTTCAAAACATTGAACCAGAGGGGACATATCCTATGAACAAAGTCAAAAAAACAGGTTTGTGGCTTGGTATTACGACTCTAACGCTATCACTCACAGTTCTTTATTTTCCAACATGGACGCCAAAAATAAAAGGTTCAAACCCTATTCATGTATTGGAACAAGTTAAAATCAATGGTACGAGACATGAAATCATGATCAGAGGGGAGGATCTGGAAAACCCAGTTATCCTTTATTTACACGGTGGACCGGGTGCATCTGAACTTCCGTACGCCAAAAAGTACCAGGATTTATTAGAATCTCAGTTTACGATTGTGAACTATGATCAGAGAGCAAGCGGCAAATCCTATCATTTTTTCGAGGACTATTCCAATCTCTCAGCTGACTTGTTGGTAGAGGATGCATTGGCCGTCACGGATTATATTACTCAACGCCTGGGGAAGAAAGTGATATTAATTGGCCATTCATACGGAACATACATAGGAACACTTGCTGCACAGCGAGCACCCGAAAAATATGAAGCTTACATTGGGATCGGGCAGATGGCAGATACACAACAGAGCGAGATGGACGGATGGAATTACGTTATGGAGCAAGCCCAGTTGGCTGGTAATCATGAAGACGTAAACCAGTTGGAGCAGGTCTATGAACCGATCAAACAAGGACAGGCGTTTACACCGCGAGATATTTTTGAACGGTACGGAGGCGCTTCAAGGTTGATGGACAGCCCTGACACCAGCTTCCTGGGAATGACGTTCAGCAATGAATACAATATGCTTGATACCATTCGCTATAATAAAGGAATCATGTATTCGCAAGAAATATTAATAAGTGAGGCTATGAGCCGTCCTTTGCCATCCTTGATTACAAAGCTTGATCTACCCTTTTATTTTGTCATGGGAGATTACGACTTTATGACTTCATCCCATGCCGCCAAGGTGTTTTTTGACCAGATTGAAGGAAATCAAAAGGAATTCATTGCCTATAAGAACTCGGCTCACTACCCACATTATGAAGAGAAGCAAAGATTCTTTGATTGGATGGTAGATACCTTTATCAAGCAGATGCAAAATTACTAAAATGCGAATCGAGGCTGACTTCAACGAAGTTAATATAGGTGATAAAATTGAAAGTTGGACGAGACAAGTACATAATCATTTATTTGAAATATATGAGTTAACTATAAAATAAACAAAGGCCATCCCTTTCAGGATGACCTTTGCTTTATTTCATTAAATATTGTGTTTTTACACGTGAAGCGCCAACAGCAGCTTATAGATCATTGCTGCGGCTTCCGCACGGGTCGTCATATTCCCTGCACGAACCGTATTGTCCGTATATCCGTTCACAATTTTGGCCTGAACGGCTGTATTGAGTGCATCTTGTGCCCAAGCCGGAGTTTGCAACTCGTCAGTGAAGCTTGGTTTTACAGCATCATTGCTCGTTCCCGACTGTGCATCTGCACTTAACTTCAATGCATTCGCCATCATCACAGCCATCTCGGCACGAGTGATCGTCTGATTAGGTTTGAACGTATTGTCTCCATAGCCCTTCACGATTCCGGCTTGCACGGCTGCGGCAATATCGCTCTTCGCCCAGTCTGGCAGACTGCCTTGATCTGCAAACGTCGTATCCGACTGCACGGACTTCAAAGCCAGTGCCTTACTGATTAACGTAACAAACTCTGCCCGTGTAATCTTCTTGGATGGTTGGAATGTACCATCTGTGTAACCCTGGATAACGTCCATGCCAATCAAACGATCTGCATAGTCGGATGCCCAGTGTCCGTTCAGATCGGACAGATTAGCAGCTGTGTAACTGGACACAACAAAGGTACCCAGATGATTCACATTAGCCGATATTGTTCCTGCTGCATTCGTCTTACCACCGATGAATACCCAGCTCTGACGGGCTTCATTATAATAGTAGATCGCTGGCTGTGTTCCTTGTGGCAGCTTGGAAGCATCATATTGCAGACTCAATGCTGCCTGATCGTTCAATGTCCGTCCTCCACTGCGAGTAATCTGTACTGCTTGGCCCAGTACGTTCAGCGAAGCTGCATTTTGCAATTGGTCCTGGGATACAACGGACAGCTGCAACGTATCTTTTTCCCCAATGGCTCCAGCCGGAGCGTTGAATTGCACGATGTCTTTCAGACCCGTTTGTACTGGCTGATTCGCTTCGACCTCTACCTTCACTTCAGTAGTAGAATCTGATCCCGTATCCGGGTTGGTTGGTGTGGTTGGAACTGTAGGCGTTGTTGGCACGCTTGGTGTGCTTCCACCGGAATTCCCTCCAGCGTTGCCTCCATCACTACCTGAACCCCCGCCGCCATTACCCGAACGGGCTTGTACGATAACCGTACGTGTGACTTCCTGTGCAGCATTGCCGGCAATATCTTTCACGTTATAACGAAGGGTATAGATCCCCGCCGCTTGTGTGTTCACTGTGCCGTCAATCTGCACGGAACCATTGATGCCCACATTATCGGTAGCCTGTGCTCCAGGCTCGTTATACGTATCTCCCACGGTTAATGACATTTGGCTGTTGCCTTGCAGGGTGATGACAGGAATTTCGCGATCTATTTTGACCACCAATGGTAAAGTATAGGTTTCGTTCAAATCGTCTGTCGCTCTGAATAGCAGCTTATCTTCTCCCGACTCCGTTATCTCCAAAGGCGTATTCTCTGTATACGGTTCGTACGTCTGCCCTCCATCACGAGACAACTCAATGATTGCGGAAGTAGCAGGGGCGTATACTGCGCTGGTTACACTAACCGTTACGGACTGGTTTGTCCATGTATCCGTATGATACGGCTGGCCGTCAGCGGTGGTCATGTTACCTTTTAACACCAATGCCTGATTATTTGTTCCCTCCACAATGACAGTGAACGTTCTAGTATCCATTTCGCTGCCACGTTGTACCGTTGCCGTCAATTCCAGTCGCTCATTGTTCTCAGGCTGTGTAATAAGTTTCCCCTGTGCATCCATCAATTCCGGGTTGGAGCTGGACCAGCTAATCGTTGCTCCATGTTTTCCTTCAACAGGAAGGGTAAGGTCGGAAGTGACCGCGTTCAGATCGCCCAGATCAATCGCTTGAAGCGTATCCGTTACCGCCTGTGCATCACTGTAAGGTGTGGCATTCACGAAGATCGGGTTAGAGTAGAACCACAGGTCGCGATAGTTCTGATCATTGATCTCGTTGAACCGAGTCTCTGCATCCGCTGTTGTGATCTTCGGGTCAAGTTGCGGTTCACCATTTACGGTCTCACCAGAAACGTTCATGCCCAGATTTGTACCGCGCAGGCGATAATATTTATCCTGGTCCGTTGCTTTGATCTTGTACGTGATGACATTGTAACCTTCCGAATCTGTTGTCCAATCGTTGGACGTAAAGGTTGCCAGTACTTTGGTGGAGTCGTTCGTGTCTTTGGAATATGCGGGTGTGCCCTTCTCAGCCTTGCCCATCACATCTCCGGCGATGATATCTACGTGATCTACCACCGGTACTTGTCCAGCGGACGTGCCGCTGTTGATTGGTTTTTCATAGTTGTTGCTCGTGGTTGGACTCTTGAAACGGATTTTCAGTTCCACTTCGTCACCTTGGGTCACACCCAGGTCTCCGCCCATTTCAGCCTGAGTACCCGCGCCGGAAGCCGTGAAGTCCAGTGCGTCGATCAGATCACCGAATACGGAAAATGATTTCCCCGAACGCAGTCCTTCCAGCACGGCTTGCATACCTGTACCATCAACCCACGAATAGGTCTTGGCATATTCGCCCGGAAAATAACCGCTGGAATTCGTGTCAATTGTCTTGAAATGGTAATCTGAATTGCCATAGTTCCAGAAGTGACGCCCTTCTCCCAACAATGCATCCCACAAACCGCCCACCTTGGCGACCATATAGTCCACACCGCCGTATGTACGGTATTTGTATCCATCATCTGCTGTCGGATTAGCTACATTGTATGTTGTGTTGTACCCACCACGATCCGGTTCCATCTGGTTGCCCAGCATACCTTCGATACCAAAAACGACTTGTGGAGCCAGATCGTTGAACTCACGGAAGTCCGCGATGGTATATTTGTTTTTGCCCCGTGAAGGGTGATTGATCATGGCATAACTCGTCGTTGGATACTTGGTTGCCAGCCAATTGATAGCAGCTAGTGCATCCTGATGAGTTGTGTAGGCACGTCCGCCCGTTTGATCCCAATTCGCTACGTCAGCCGCATCGAACAGATTCGCATCCCGATTGGTAAAACGATACTCAAATTCGTTTGCAGCTTCCAGCGCTTCGGTCGAATTCGGCTCATCTGTGAGAATACCTACACCAACGTGTTCATGTGTCGGCATGTCCCATTCGAAACCGGAGAAGATCGTTTTGCCTGCATATTTGCCCGCTTCCTGAAGTGCTTTGATCTGTGGCACCTGGTATTCATTCATCCCTTTGGACATCGGAATCGATCCACCTGGAATGTCTACTCCATTCTGATCCCGCTTGGATAACCGCAAATGATCCGTAAGCGCGATCCAGTCCAGACCATACTTCGTCAGTCCCGCGTCGAGTACATTTTCCAACGAATTCTGCGCATCATCGGACTCAAACGTATGTACGTGCAAATCTCCCGTTTGCCATGAACCTGTTGCCGAGCTGTTGGTTGGAGTGTTATCTCCCGCATCCGCATAGGTTACCGCAGCAGGGAAAGCTCCCATGACAAGGCCCGTAGCCAGTGGTATAAGCGTAAGCATAGCGAGCATTTTCTTTCCTTTATTGTTGAACAAAATCATCCCACCACCGTTCTGAGTTGTTGTGTCGGGAGTAAATATAAGAAACTTTGAGGGCAGGGTCAACGCAATGAAAGCGCCTATTAAAAATTTGACATATCCCTGCATCACTTTATATTTCGTTAACGATTTCTTTTGCTGTATCTACGAAGATTATGCTCTATCATCCTCCATATTGAGGTGCTGGAATGGACTAGAGAGAGGTTTCAAGAGGGTGAAGAAAAATTCAGATTTTGTTCACCATTCAGGAAAGTTCCACCACATCTAGTGGAGCATTAGGAAGAGAATTAGCAGAACAGAGGTGCTGAAGAGGTATAAATGAAGGACTTTGTAAATATTTGAGGACGGAGCATCTGCCTAATATAAAAAAAGAACCCACGAATGCACAGACGCAATGCGCCCTGAATCCGTAGGTACTCTGGGTTTGACTGGGTTTTGATTTAGCTTTTACATGTTTACTTTTGTGAAGAGTAAGTTAACGGGTTGTGAAATGTGTGCACTCTCTACTTTATATTTAAACTAGAAAAATTCTCCCAATAAACCGATACTATTGAAGATGGCTCTGGCTCATTAGACATAGATCATATTATATAAAAGGAGTTGCACACTTTTGAGAAGATTTTATCAAGGTTTGGAGCTAACTATTATAGCTTTAATTTTACTATTACTAAGCTCTACTCCAACAGAAGCAGCATCGAAGAAAATAAATTTAAAATTGTCAGATGGAGCGACGTTTTATGGCGAAGTTTTAAACGGGAAACCTCATGGTAAAGGGACAGCGAGGTGGGGAGAAACCGAAATATACTCTGGAGATTGGGTGAATGGTAAGCGGCAAGGAAAAGGCAAGTATACATATAAATTAGTCGAAGGTGCGGGTGTACCCTTTGATGATTATGATGAATCTAACATGGGTAAAGGAACAGGTGAATTCACAACAAAAACATACAACGGATCGTGGATTAATGATACATATCATGGAAAAGGAAAAGAAATTACGCAATGGTTAGAAGTACAGTATCTTACTTCTGACAACAAGGTTCATCCTATACCTAGTGTTTACATAAACACCATTAACGATGGAACATTCAATCAAGGCAAGATGTCTCAGGGTTATTACGCAATCCATTCCTCAGATATTGTTTCACTAAGATATACAGATTACACGACGACAATCACCCTCAAAAACTATTATTTCAATGGAAAGTTAACCGGGGACCAGCACTTTTTTGACACGATTATCAATTATAAAAAGAAAGACGGCTCTTCAGAAAAATATATTGGGATTAAACCTTCCGAATTCTCCAAAGGCACATTAACTAGTGGCAAATTCACGGGGTCTACGCATCTAATCGATTATGGTAACCCAGTTAGTTATTCTAAACAAGTCGTAAAGAACGATAATGTATTAAAAAAGAATTCCATAACATCAGCCGCCTTTGATAAAGATCGCAAGAAAATCCTTAATGAATTCCTTCAAGCGATTAAACCTTATTCAGCAAAACTCAATAACATTTCCAACGAGATCATGTCATTAAAAGAGATGGACTATATGGGGATGATGCCCTAGGTAGTGAAGATCACAAATGAGAAAAAAGCCTTTCAGATCATATCTGAAAGACTTCCACGTCTTGCCGATCCATAATCAACCAAACCGACCACTGATATAGTCCTGCGTACGCGAATCAACGGGCTCGGCGAACATATCTTGGGTCGCAGAGTATTCCACAACCTCCCCATTCAGGAAGAAAACCGTTTGTTGGGAGACCCGAGCTGCTTGCTGCATATTGTGTGTGACCATCACGATGGTATAACGTTCCTTCAACTCATGAGCCAACTCCTCGATCTTGAAGGTCGAGACGGGATCAAGCGACGCCGTAGCCTCATCCATAAGCAGAATGTCCGGCTCCACTGCCAGTGCACGTGCGATGCAGAGGCGCTGCTGTTGTCCTCCGGATAGACTTAACGCGGAACGCTTCAGGTTATCCTTTACTTCATCCCACAGGACAGCAGAACGCAGGCTCTGTTCCACGATTTCATCCAGCTTCTTTTTGCCATGAATGCCGTGTTGTCGTGGGCCGAAGGCCACATTATCGTAGATGGATTTTGGAAAGGGATTCGGCTGCTGAAAAACCATGCCGATCTTCTTGCGAATGGTTTCCACATGCACCTCGCCGCTGTAGATGTCGGTTCCCCCTACGGCCACTTTACCTTCAATCCGTGTGCCGGGTATCCGGTCATTCATGCGGTTGAGGGTTCGCAGCAGCGTCGATTTGCCACAACCGGACGGTCCGATAAAAGCGGTAATGGCCCGTTCCGGAATTTCAATGGAGACATCCTTAAGTGCCTGAAACTGACCGTAATATAAATTCAATTTGTTGATCTCAATGATTGACCGCACAATAGTTCCTCCCGGTGTTGAAATTGATCTTGTTACTGGATCCGCCTGACACATTAGGCTTGATTCTTGCGTGAATTCAGCCACAACGGCACACGGAACAGAATATTAATGAGCAAAGCCACAAAGATCAACACAGCCGTTGTCTTTTGCGCAATTTCCTCGGCATCGGGCACAATTGCTTCGGATTGAATGTACCACAGATGCACAGCAAGGGTTCCTCCCGGCGATAGCAAATTGAAATCCCACATTTCCCCGGATGTAGATACCCCTGCGGTCAGAATAATGACGGCACTCTCTCCGAATGCGCGACCTGCCGTGAGGCAAATGCCTGTCATGATCCCGTTTATAGCCACCGGCAGCAATACATTACGGATCGTCTGCAAATGGGTAGAGCCAAGTGCAAAGGACGCATTACGAAGTTCAACCGGAACCGCCCGAACCGATTCCTCGGTTACCCTGGTAAGCACAGGCAGATTCAGAAAGGCAAGGCTGACGGCGGCGCCCAGAATCGTAAGACCAATTTCGAAGAACTCTACAAACAGGGCAATACCAAACAAACCAAAGATGATGGATGGAACAGAAGACAGTCCCTCCACGCAAATCCGCACGATCTCCATGAGTTTGTTGTTTGGAGCAAATTCCGCTAGATAAATCCCGGCCGCCATGCCGATGGGAATCGAGATCAGGAGGGATAGAATCAGCACATAGAACGAGTTGAACAGCGCCGGCCCAATCCCTCCTCCTTCTTCAATCTCGCTTGGAACACCATATAGAAAATCCCAGCTCAGCAAAGGCAGCCCTTTTTCCAGAAGAAGAAATAACAGTCCAACAATGAATAAAATGACGACAATCCCTACACCCCATACCATGCCCGTAAAAATCCGGTCCATCAGCGTGGATGCACCTCTGCGTTTGCCGAACGAATAGGCGGGGACAGCGTTCGCCTGTTTCTTCATACTCATGAGTAGCGTCCCCCTTTCTTCTGAAGCATTCTTACGGCTACAATCATCAAGATGGAAATGGCAAGCAGGATAAAGCCCATCATGTACAGCCCGTGATTCCAGGTGGAATCGAATTCGACGCTTGAGATTTGCATGACGATATTACTTGTCAGCACCGCTGTTGGTGTAAACAGACTGTTAGCGAGCTGCGCCGTATTGCCGATGACCATCACCACCGCCATCGTTTCTCCAATGGCACGAGTCATCCCAAGAATAACGGCGTACATGATTCCGCCTCTTGCAGCAGGCAAGACCACACGAGTTATGGTTTGGAATCGGTTCGTACCAAGTGCATAAGCTGCATCCCGGTATTTGTTCGGTACAGCAGATATGGCATCATCACTGATCCGGCTAATGGTAGGCAGCACCATAATCGTCAGAACGATGGACGCTGCGAGCAAACCGTCCGCCAGATCATGTCCACTGATATCCCTAAGCCAGGGGATGAGAATCGTCAGTCCCAAGAAACCGTATACCACAGAAGGAATACCCACCAACAGATCCAATACGGGTCGCAGAATATGGCGAAGCCATTTTGGCGTCATTTCCGCGAGAAACACGGCAATGATGACGGAGATTGGAATGGCAAACAGCATCGTGAGCCCCGTCAGTGCCAGCGTTCCCAGAATAAAGGTCAGCGCACCGTAATGCTCATTTTCCGGGTCCCAGTTGGTAGAGAAAAAGAATTCGCTGAGCGAAACATCCGCAAAGGTCAGAACGCCCGTACGAAGCATAAGGACCAGAATGCATAACAGAACCAGACAAACGAACAATGTACTGCCAATACAGACCATGCGAAACAGTTTATTGGACCATCTTAAACGCGCCTTACGGTCAAACCGGGTTCCCGATCCGGGAGCCTTGCCGATGCTTGAACCAAGCTCACTCGGAGCAGGGCTGTTCGTGGATGGATTTAAATCGATCATGAAGGGCTCTTCCTTTCACATAGAGAAGCCAGCTTGGCGACCGTGCGCAGAAGCTGGCTATCCCTTTCCTTATGAAATGCGAGAATGATGGACGTTCGCAGCTTTCGTTATTTAACGGCAGCAAGCGGAATGAATTTCAGTTTTTTCAGGGAACCGTTCTGGAACTTGCTGCTTTGGATATACTCGATGAACGCTTTGGTTGCTCCCGTAGGTTGACCTTTGGTCATGTAATATCCAATACCCCATACTTTGTATGTTTTGTTCAGGACGTTTTTCTCTGTTGGTGCCACGCCATTGATGGATACAGCCTTCATTTTGCTAGTTACATACGGAAGGTCAATATAACCGATTGCATTTGGTGTCGTTTCAATTGTTGTTTTCATATCGCCGCTGGAGCCAACCTCTTTGTAGTTGTCCCCTTTGCTCATGAAATCCTTGCCATCCAGAGCTTTTTGTTGGAAGTTAACCCGTGTACCGGAACCAAATTTACGGTTAACTACAACGATGTTGGCATCCGATCCGCCGACTTCCTTCCAGTTTGTCACTTTGCCGGAGAAGATGTCCTGCAGTTGTTTTGTTGTCAGATTGCTTACACCCACATTGGTATTAACGACAGCCGTGAACACTGTTACAGCTACCGGATTGGCTACCAAGCCATCAAATTTCTTGAAGCCAGGTACATCTTTGGATGCATCCCAGTCTACAGCGCCAATATCCGCGATCCCTTTACGAACAGATTGAGGACCTGTGATGGAACCTGCTGCGGAAGCCGAGATTTTAACTTTTGGATTATCTTTTTTGAATTCGCTGGCAGCTTGAAGTGTCAGCGGAAGCAATGCGGAGGAACCGTTAATGACTATTTTACCTTTCTCTGTGCTCTTGGCAGCTGATGCTGTCGTTGCGCCACCCAGTCCACCAATCAGAGATACAGCCATAAGCATTGCTGTGAAGGGTTTGATCCATTTTTTCATGTTAATTAAACTCCTCTCGAATTAAAAAGCTTGTGATCATATTTGATATAAAACATTACTTCGTAACGGCTCTCCAGCTTCCGCCAGCTTGTACCAGAACTCGGCCGTTCTCAACCACAGAGATTTGTGTTCCGGCAACCGCGATGGAGGATACATCGGAAGATACGGTGTACAGCTTGGTTTGTTTTCCAGTTACCGGATCGATCGAAAGGATCACGCTGTTGCTGTCATCCTGGGCCGCAAGTACATACAAGATGCCACCCGACAGAATAGCTTGTTCTACATCGTACTCGGCATACACCGGCGTAGACTTTTGAGATGAATCCACAGACAGCAATGATGCTTTACCGTCTTCGGAAGGTACACTCACGTAGTAGGCTTTTTGTCCGTCAGCAGACCATACAAATACCTTGTCGTCAGTTGATGTTGTGAGCTTCACAGCCTCCGGTTTTGAATCTGCTGTGTTATACGAAAATATTTGCTGTTGATTGGATGAGAAATCAATGGAGACATTGTCTTCATCCACATTGGTTGTATCCGAAGTTACGGTACCAAGTGTTGTTACGGTATAGATGAATTTCTTGCCGTCAGCAGATACATTCAGGTTTTCCTTATAGTCCACCTTGTCTTCGACCACTTTCGTAATCGCCCCATCCGCCAGATTCACCTTGGCAATCACGGACCCTTTATCCCCTTGCAGGAAGTAGATTGCATTCCCGTCAGCAGACCATACCAACTCAGGCTTGATGCTGTTGTCGCTGGTGATTAGTTTGGAAGCCTTGGTCTTCAGATCAATAACATAAACGGCTCCTTCGGCATTCGTATACGCCGCTTGATCACCACTTGGCGAAATAACGAGATCCGATCCACCGTCTGTCGTTAACAACAGATCATATTTGCCGCTTGTTGTATTGACGAGATAATCGTTTCTGCCATTGTTATCGCTCTTGGAAACAATCAGCTTATCTGCTCCGGCAAAACGAGGATTCTCGACTTCATCGATCAAGGATACTGTACTGATCTCAAGCAGTCCGTTTCGCTTGACAATCGTACCGCCAACGCCCGACACCAGTGGACGAAGAGCGATGTAACTTGTACCACCGATGATAGTAACGGGTTGATTCAGATTCACTTTGACGTCATCTACCACGATTTGTTTACTATTGTTTTGGAGCGTCACGCTGTGATCATTCAGCTTGATCACCGTCGTTCCGCTATGTACTTCGGCTTGTGCGCCGATGGCTTTGATCACATCACGAAGTGACACAAGTGTCTCCCCATTTTTAACGATGGAACGAACGACGACGCTGTTACCGTTTATTGTAAGCGTGGAATTTTGCACCTGAGCTGCATTAGCCACAGGTTTCACTGCAGGAGCAGCCGATACTGCACTAACCACAGAAGTACCTAACACTGTTGCTACCATGGACACCACTAACACCTTTTTCATTGACATTGGCTCTTGTCACCCTTCTCTATTCCATTTAATTTGCCTTGTTTTGTCATGCCCTGCTGTCTGGTATTCTGCATGTATCGTCTTTATGAGAGCTTGTCCGGCTCATCCCCCCAACTTCCACGTTCATAGTAAAAATGACCTATCACGATTGTAATTATAGGAGAGATTTGTAAACGGAAAATCCTGGAATTGTTAACGAATTGTCAATGTTTTCATAAATACAAAAAAAGAGTCGATGGAATATGACCCACGACCCGTTTTTTGTCTTATTTTCCTAGATAAATAGTTTCATCAATGTATTAAAAATCGGATTCACAATATAACCTGTCGGATGGATCGAATACCTCTTACCCGAGTTTAGACGACTGATCTTTTCCATTTCCTCAGCGGACAGCTCAAAATCAAAGATTTCACTATTTTCTCTGATCCGCTTTGGATTGGATGATTTGGGAATCAGGATGACGCCCCGTTCCAGATGCCAACGCAAAATCACTTGAGCCACCGTCTTATGGTGATGATCAGCGATTTCCTTCAATACCGGATGCTGTAATAACACTTTATTCCCCTGTCCCAGTGGACCCCATGCCTCATGTAAAATTTGATGTTTGTCCATATAGGCACGCAGTTCGTTCTGTGGAAATTCCGGGTGCGTCTCGATCTGGTTGATCATCGGCAAGATTTTCGTGTGCTTCCTTAATTCTTCCAGATGCTGAATCTCAAAGTTCGCGACCCCAATGACCCTGATCTTGCCTTCCTCGTATAATTCCTCCATGGCTTTCCACGTTTCGATATACTTTGGCGAGGCAAAATGGATTAAATACATGTCAAGGTAATCGACACCCAGCTTGTTTATCGTTTCCTGGAAAGCTTTCTTGGTCGCTTCATAGCCATGATCCGTATTCCAGACTTTCGACGTGATGAAGAATTGCTCGCGCGGAATTGGACTATGCCGGATCTCTGCTCCCAGCGCTTTCTCATTCCCATAGATCCGGGCAGTATCAAAATGTCGGTACCCGACCTGAATGGCCTCGCGAGTCGCTGTTGTAAATTCTGCTTCTTTCGTTATTTTGTAAACCCCAAAACCCAGTTGGGGAATAGGAACCCCGTTTCTGGCTTCAACCACTTTTGTATGCAAATTCATTTTAACTGCTCCTCTCAAAACGGAATATACTTGATATATATTATATCTAGTTAAAGCCAAAAAAAGAGGTTAACCCTTTTTTTCTTCATGAAACAGATCGGTTAACCTTATGTCTTTTAAATAATTCTGCATTGCGATCTCCGCACCTTCAAGATGATGAATGACCTTTTCTTTCACGTCATTCACGTCTTGTCCCTGGAGTGTTACATCGGTATGAATTTTAAACAAATCTTTGCCGGGTTCAACCGCCAGGAATACATCCAACATCGTGATTTCCGATAAAGGCTGAGCAAGCAATATGCCGCCCTTGGCACCTTCTTTTGCCATTGTCAGTTTGGCATTATTCAGGTTGCGAATGACTTTTACCGTCGTAGGAACCGGAATATTTAGCTGCTCCGATATCACTTTGGTCGATAGATAGTTAAGACAGTTCTTCTCGGTGTACGCGTGAACGTAGAGCAGAATGGAGATTCCCTGTGATAAGGCTGTAGAGTATGCCATTGCATTCATCCTAACTATTTCTTTTCTAAATATACTATATATCTTTTATATTTAGTTAGCAACTATCCGCCTATTCCCACTCCACCCTCGATTTCATCGCTGCATATTTACTGGGAGTGATACCTACAGCAGCCTTGAAAGACCGACTGAACAGATGAATACTCGAAAAGCCAACTTCCTCGGCAATCCGGGTTAAATTATGTGTTCCTTCAATAATTCTTTTCTGGGACTGCTCTATTCGGATATGTGTCACATATTTGTGAAGGGTAATCCCCAGCTTGCTTTTGAATAAATGCGATAAATGGTTCGTCGATACACCGACATGTCTACTGATAGCAACATTATTTAATTGAGGGTCGGCGTAGCATTCATGAATATAACGAATCGACTTTTCAATGAATGCCCACCCCTTGGTCATGTTCCCCTCTTGGTCCTGATCTTCGGATTGATTTTTGAAAAACAGATGCAGCAACTCCAAACATATGGATTTCGTGATTAACGAAGATCCTCCCCGCTGCTCCTGAAACTCCTTATGCATGAGCGCAAATCTCTTTTTCCATTCAATTCGATCGGCTAGCTGCAAATGAGAGATTGGCCGTATGGAAGCCAGCTTCATTTCCCTATCCGCCAGATCAGGTCGTTCACTATGAGCTGCACTCGTATTCTTCAATAAACTACGCTCTTCCTCATAGTACAGATCAAAATGAAAAATATACTGAATCAATGGCTGCGTGGAGGTAGACCGAATGATATGAGACATGAATGGATGCATCAGCACAATGTCGCCTTCTTTGACCAGGAATTTCACACCACTCAAGAAGAACTCCGCTTCCCCTTGTTCGATGTATGTATACACATGATCGTGGTCTATCCATTCCCCTGCCAAAGAAAATGATTCCGTCACTCTTGCCGCTCTTACGAATGGCGAAATGCTATTCATCCATGCCTCATACACATGTATTCCTCCCAACTGCCTTCTCACTGATCCGGTTTATATTTTCGCAAACACTTTATCGAAGCCTGCTTTGGACTTGGCAAACAATTCACTTGAATCGAGGGTTGGTGTTGGTGCAAGCACCTCTTGAGATACAACGCCAGTGTATCCAATGGTCTTCAGGTTCTTCAAGAACCCCTGCAGATCGATTACTCCCTCGCCAGGGTATAAACGCTCATGATCCAGCAATTCTTCAATGGGCAGATCATAAGCATCATTGATATGAACATGGACAATCTGTTCCTTCTTAAGATCCAACACCTCTTCAATCTTTAATCCATTCGTATGCCAATGATAGGAATCCACCAATAAACCTACATTGGGAGCATGAATTGTTTCGATCCAGTCAAGCGTATCCTCCACACTCCAAATAAATGGATTCTTCCATTGAGTGCGCAGATGATGGCAACCCACAAATTCCAGGCCCAGTCGAATTCCATATGCGTCCAGAATATCTGCACACAATCTCAAACGTTTGGTAGCTGCCGCCATAAATGATGCTGCTGGCTGATCTGTGGAAGGTAAAATATAGGTGCAACAGCTGTAACAGTTCAACGAAGCGGAGGCTTCTGCCAATTGAACCAGCGATTGAAGTCCTTCACGAAACTGTTCATCTGTGGTTCTCCAGTCCACGGTCAGATCGGATGAACCGATGAACACCTGATTGCTTTCCAACAGGTGTTTGGCCTGTTCTTTGCCAACCTCTTCAATTAATGAGAGCGGATTCAAATCTACAGACTGAAATCCGTATTTTGCAGCATTCGTAATATATTGTTCATTGGACTCGATGTTCCCTAAGCCTGCTCTTGTTAACCCTCTAATCATCCCAATCTCCTCCTAGGACCAGTCAAACAGTACACCGTTATACTGGTCTTTATTCAATCTCAGTCCCTCATATGCTTCTTGCGCTTGATCCGGCTTCATCACATGACTGATCAATGGTTCGATATGCAGCTTGTTCTTTAACATCAGTTCAAATACAATGTTCGAATTTCTCACCAGGGAATGCTTCACGAATTCGTTCGGCTCAACCGGGAAGCGCCATTCATGTGCCCCCTTAAACGTAATACAGCCTCGTCCATACAGGTGGCAGTAGTTCAATATATCGGTGACATCCGTGTTATATTCGCCTCGTGGACTGCCCAGGAAAATAATCTCTCCCAGCTTCCCGATCCACTCCAGACTTTGAACACCTACACTGGGTACACCCGTCGCCTCAATATGAGTGGATACACCTGCTCCATTCGTTATGGCATGTATCTTTTCTTTTACTTTATCTTCTCCGCCATGGAGCGTATAGTCAACCCCACATGTCTGGGCAGTTCGAATTCGTTCCGGTGACAGGTCCACGCCAATCACAGTTGCACCTTGAAGGCGTGCCAATTGAGCAGCCAAATTCCCTACCAATCCAAGCCCCGTCACGCCAACAACGTCCCCAAGTTCAATATTGGATACACGAACGGAGGTGAATGCCACGGTTGCCATACGGGTGAAGGGAACCCACTTCAAATCTAAGTGCTCAGGTACCTTGATGAAAACATGATCTGTGGATACCACTTGATATTCAGCATGTTGACCATAATGAAACACAGCGTCCCCGGGCTGAACATGGTGTACACCCTGCCCCACCTCGATCACTTCACTTACACTCGCATACCCCGGACATACGGGAAGCTTGGCCCACTCTTCTTTTCCCGATAACATGGCCAGCTCCGTTCCCGGACTGATCAGGGAATAGATCAATTTAACCAATACTTCCTTCTCCCCTAGGGCTGGCAAAATAAAGTCCTCTTCTACCGTTTCCACTTGCAGCGGACGAGCAAACATGATCTTTCTATTCTTCATCACCTTCACTCCTTTCTATCTTTTTAACTACAATATAAGACTTTTCATTAACATTGTCTTTGATTGCAAAACCGATTTTTTATCTAAAACAACGATTTTAAAATCTTTGTAAGCGAATACAGCATAAACGTAAAAAGACTCACATGATCCAATGATCTGTGAGCCTCAAATTCAATCCTATTCAGTCGTAGTCTGATACAATGCGGTCCCCCCATTAGAAGACGGGATATTTCAGGGATATCCAGCCGTCATTGAAACCGGATTGGCCGCATGGTTCCTTTTTTGCTAATTTCACAGCTACACTTGTCACTTCTCAACCGCCAACTACGGCTGCAACCCACGAACCTCAAACTCATAGATTCGTGCTGCCGTATCGCCACCCTGCGTAGGTTTCAGCACATTCAGCTTCACATAACGAGCCTTGACCAGTGCAATTGCATCCGAGGTTTCGGCTGCGGTATTCCCCTGTACATGAACTACATCTGACCAATTCACGCCATCAGCACTGACCTGAATCGAATAGTCGCTTGTATTAAAACCAGACCACTCCCCACCACTCTCCGCATGTTTGATGACAAAACCACTGATCTGATGTTCTTTGCCAAGATCAACTTGCAGCCAATGCGCCTGATTCCCCAGTGCGCACCACTTGCTGTTGCCCGTCACCTTGCCGTCAATTGCCTTTCCCGCACCTTCAGCAGGTCCGCAAGCATGGTCGGCAGTGGCCGTTTTGCCAAGTGCGACATTTTTGATCCCGGAAGCAGCCTTACTTACGGTGATCAAAGCTTGCTTTGTTACCGTATCCTGCCCCGAGCTGTTGGTAGCTGTAAGCGTCACATTGTACGTGCCTTCCTTGTCATACGTTACCACTGGATTTTGCTCCGTGCTGACAGCCGGACTGCCATTCTCAAAAGTCCACGACCAGCCTTCCGTCACCTCGGAAGAGAGGTCAGTGAAATGCACCTGCTGACCCGGCGTGATCAGCGTTGTATCCGCCTTGAACTTTGCTTCCGGCTTCGGATACGCTGGCCACTGAATGGTCACGCTGGCAGCCTGGCCGCGCTCATATTTTGCATTCACTGCCACGACTTTCAGTATAGTCGCCTGTTCCGCGTTGATTCTCTTCATCTCAGGCACATAGAACACGTTATTGGCGGTCGCACCCACCCAAGTCTCTTTGCCGTCGGGCAGTACACGGTAAATCTCATATTGTTGAACTTCCTCGTTCAACGCGTTCCATTGCAACCTTGCATCACCGTAAATACCGCCGCGGAAATCGGATTGGGTGACATTCAATGCTTGAACGGCCTCAAGAGGGTTCGATGGATTACTGTTCTTGTTCTTGTGGATAGATAGCTGCCCAATATGGATGTTATAATCCGATACGGTTTCCGTACTGTCAAAATACAAAGACAATGCCGCAATCTGCTTTCCTTGGTAAGGCGTCAGATTGATCGTGTCCGTCGCCCAGTCGGTTGCCTTCTCGTTCTTCACATCCAGAAAGACGAACTGGTCCGGTTGGTTTGCAAAAGCGAGGCCAACCTTCATGCCCGGCTTGCTCTGCGTCTTGTACGTAATTGATAGCTCAGTACCCGACTCGATCTTGAGATCTGTTTTATACAGCTTCAGATGGGTTGCATTCGTTGGACTTAATGCACCGGCTACCTTCAGGGAACTGCCACCATAATAGGCATCCGACCAATCGAGAGAAGGTTTCAGCGCCGTGCCTTTACTTTCTGCTAACCAGCGCCATGTCGGAAGTACGTCCTGCAAACTGCGATTATTCCATCCAGTCTCCCGCACTTGTGTGCCATCAACATAGAATTTCTCGCCACTGCCCGTGTTGAAATTGGTCGTGAAGGGCAGCTGGTCCACCGGCGATGATTCAACCACATTGTTCGCAATCCCTTTCCAGGCCTGGCTTGTCGACGTATTGGCCGGGTTGCCGTTCTGCCCTACCCAGAACTTATTTTCACGGGCAAAGAAATCGGTCATGCTGTCCGCGCTGTTGTACGACCAATCCGGCCGATAAATGCCGAGGGAAGTCACAGCCGGTTTCCCTTCAGGAAACAGCAAATTCCATTTCAGACTGGTATCGTATCCTTTAGCTTCCACATCGATGCCTGCGAACAGTTCAAATGGTGATCTGCCCAGGCTTTTGGCTTTGGCCGCAGAACTGCCAAGATCATTCCACCAGAAATTCAGGAACATGCTGTCTGATACCTTGTTCCCGTTATCCTGAAGGAACATTGCATTCCGGTCCGTCAGCGCATTTTGCCATGAAATATTGCCTTCCTTCGTCATGGAATCATACCAGATGATCTCCATACCCGCAGGCTTATGATCCTGAAGATAACGGAGGAATGTCTTCATTAACTGTGCGTCAGTGGCTGTTCCACCTTCAGTCTCCTGGTTGATAAACCAGCCGTCAAAACCGTAGTACTCTGCTACCTCAATTAATTTATCCGCGGCGGGGAAGGAGCCGTCGCTGTTCTTCTGAAGCATTTGCTTCACCCACTCATATTTGCCACCGTATACCGATGGCGGGAAGAACACTGTGCCCATGATTGGCACTCCGTTCCGGTGTGCCGCATCAATCGTATCGGCGCTTGGTGGCACAATAATGCCTTCTCCCGCCGAGCCACCCCAATATACGAGCTTGTCGACATACTGCCAGTAAGAGAACGTATTTGCAGAGAATGTATCCGATCCCTGCGATGGAACGCCGCTGGTTCCCTGATTCAGCGCAGACAAGGCCATTACTTTGGGATCTTTCGTTGCGTTCGGGTTAACTGCCTCTCCTGTGAATCGGCTCTGGAGCGGAATGGTGCTCCGGTTGAAGGCCGCATCCGGGTCGGAAGCTGGATTCCAGTTAAGCAATTGTTCAGGCAGCCAATAGGATGAATAAGGTTGCTTCGCCAAGGCCGCTGAGGAAAGAACAGCGCATACCAATATTACAAATAGGAGACTCGCACCAAGCTTTTTCATGCCATATCCTCCAATCCAATTTTGGCAATCCACTCAGGGTAAAAAAAGAAACGCCCGTCAAACCGGACAGACGTTTCCATGTCTACTTTATCATTCAGGCTTATTTTGGATTTGCAGCTTTCCATTCGTCGTATTGCTTTTGTGCTTCTGCAATCACTTTATCCAGACCTGCCGCTTTCAACTTCTCGATCGCTTTCGGCAGATGCTCATCCGGGTCAACAGCTCCCGTCATGATGGATGGGTAGAATTCCTTCACGATGGCGGAGATGGAAGCCACTTCCGTCTTCACCGGGTCAGGATTGAAGTTGAAGCCAAAGCTCGGAGCAACTTTCGCGGAATTGTTGAATTCCTTGAACGCTTCCCACTTATCTGCTGGATCTTCCTTGTGCATGTAGGTCAGGAACAAGTTACCCAGGGCAAAGCCAGGCATCTGGAATCCGTCCTTCATCGCTGGCAGATCCTCAATGACATTATCCGAAATCTTTTTGTAATGTGTTCCTTCAATGCCGTAGTTGATCAGGTTACGCAGATATGGATCGGTATTCAGCAAGTTCAGGAACATCATAGCCCGTTCCGGATTCTTGGAGTTCGCCGAGATTGCATGCATAGCGCCTGTTGCCGAACCAGTGAAAATAACCGGATCCTGCATCGGTGTAGTCACGATATCATAGCCCGCACTTCTGGACCATCCCAGTTCGGCGTACGGCTGTGTCTGTTCACGGTCAACAAACCATTTGCCTGTTTTGATGTTGTCGATGCCTTCCAGTGTCGCTACATCCTTGCGCAGATAACCAGCCTGATAGTATTTACGGATGGTTTTCAACGAGCTTTTCAGCTCTTCGGATTCCAACACATTAACGTATTTACCAGTGTCACCATTCATGTTGATACCAACCGGGAATTCGTCACCCAACAGGAAGTCGAACGCCAGATAAGGCTTAAAGCCCTTCGGAACAGCCAGCGGAGTAATGTCGGCTGGTTCATTATCCTTAATTTGCTGCAGGTAAGGCTCCAGATCCTCTAATGTGCGAATCTTGGTGATGTCCATGTTGTATTTATCAACGTACTGCTTGTTGAAGCGCCATACCCATTGCGAAGCCAACTCTTTGTTCACTGGCACGGCATAGTTTTGGCCACCGATCTGCGATCCCGTAAGGAACCGTGGATCAAGTTGCTCTTTAATGCCCTGACCATACTTATCCAACAGATCATTGATTGGCAGGAATGCTCCTCTGGTGGCATTTGGCAGATAATCATAAGCCCAGGAAGAAGTGAAAGCGATATCATAATTTTCGCCCGAAGCGGTAATGACTGGCATACGTTTGGAATAATCACCCCAGTCAATCATCGTGATGTCGACGGTTGTATTTATTTTCTTCATTAAGTATTTGTTCATTTCTTCCTGTACCATTGGCAGATCGCGTTGTGGACCACCAATCAGATATACCTTGAGCTTCACCGTGTCCTTATCGCCGGATTCTCCCCCGGATGCCGCATTCCCGCTTGTATCATTGGTATTACTGCCACCGCAGCCTGCTAGAACAGTAGAAAAAGCAAGCAGTAAAGTAACCATGAGCAGAGCGATTTTTCTTGTCTTCATGTGTATCCCCCTTATCAATGTTATTGTTACTGCCCTTTGAGGGCAGGCACAACCAGACTTATTCTTTGACCGAACCGATGGTCAGACCTTGTATAAAATACTTTTGGAAAAACGGATACGCCAGCGCAACCGGCAGTGTAGCCAAGACAACCATCGCCATGCGGACGGTCTCCGTTGGCAGTGTCGAGGCAATGTCATAAGACACGACCCGGCTGCTGTTTTGCACAACAAAATCCATATTGTTCTGTATTCGAATCAGCAATGTCTGGAGTGGAATCAAATTCGCATTGTCGATATAAAGCAACGCATTGAACCAGTCATTCCAGAATCCTAACGTACTGAACAATCCAATAGTCGCAATGCCCGGCAACGAAATCGGCAGCACGATGCGCGTATAGATACCGAATTCAGAAGCTCCGTCGATTTTGGCCGACTCAATAACCGCATCCGGCACGGTGGTCGTGAAAAATGTACGCATAACGATAATGTAAAAAGCGTTCATGATTGACGGCAGGATCAGCGCCCAGATCGAATCCCGCAAGTGCAGCACCTGCGTAACCACAATGTAACTGGGAACGAGACCGCCGGAAAATAGCATGGTGAAGAAGGCCAAAAAGCTGAAAAACCGACGCTGTGCAAAATTTTTGCGCGAGATGGCATATGCATACGTGGTGACCAAATACAGTGTGAGCGCGGTTCCGACAACCGTCACCGTTAAGGTAACCCCAAACGATTGGGCCATCTGCTGCCCGGATTCCATAAGGAATCGGTAGGCATCCAGCGTCCAGACTTCAGGGAATAACTTAAATCCATTGATCGCCAGCGTCTTCTCATCGGTAAATGAGATGATAACAATGAACAGAAACGGAAAGATACAAGATAAGGCAAACAGACCGATAGCTATATTAAAAATCACATTGGATAATGGCGAAATGGCATTCAGATCTCTCGATTTCTTTCCGGTTCTCCTCGTATGGGCAGATGCCCGCTTTACCGGTTCGCTTAAATTACTCATGGAAGCACCCCCTTGCCGCAGCCTAGAATACGGCATAATCCTTTTCAATTTTACGCACAGCATAGTTTGCCAGCAGGACAAGAATCAAACCGACAACCGATTGATACAATCCTGTAGCTGTACTCATTCCCGTATCACCCATAATGGTCAAGCCGCGGTATACAAACGTGTCGATGACATTGGTGACCGGATACAGCGCACCAGAGTCCCGCGGAACCTGATAGAACAGTCCAAAGTCGGAACGGAAGATCCCGCCGATCGCCAGAATGGTCAGGATGATCATTAGTGGTCTGAGCAGTGGCAGCGTAATGTACCGGATCTGTTTCCACTTGGTGGCGCCGTCGATCATCGCTGCCTCATAATAAGAACGGTCGATACCTGCGATTGCTGCCAGATACACTACACTGCCATAACCTGCACCTTTCCACAGGCCGAGCAGAATGAGAAAATACGGCCAATATCCTGTCTCACTGTACCAACTAACCGGATCTCCACCAAAATAGGTAATGATCTGGTTGAACACACCCTTTTCCACACTCAGAAACGAGAAGACGAAATAACTGATAATAACCCAAGACAGGAAATAAGGCATAAACATCGCGGTCTGGTAAATCTTCGCCAGCCGTTTGTTCAACAGTTCGTTCATGATGATCGCAAGCGTCACCGCGAGCACCAACCCGAGAAAGATCAGACCCAGGTTATACAGAATGGTATTACGTGTGATGATATAGGCGTCACTGGTGGAGAACAGAAACTCAAAGTTCTTGAACCCAACCCATTCGCTTTTTAGAACGCTTTCAAGAAATCCGCCCGGATGTATCCGGAAGTCCTTAAAAGCAATAATCGTTCCGAACATTGGCAAATAGGCAAAAATGATAAACCAAGCTGCTCCCGGCAGTACCAGCAGAAGAAACGCCTTGTTCTTCATCAGACTTTTGAAGATGCCCTGCACGGCTGTCCCTCCTTATAATCTCGTTCATTATCGCTTTAGCTGCATCCAGCATTAATCCCCTATAATCAACACTGGATCTAAGCTCTTTTGGTGCTTTGGATTTCCTCGTTCACTCCTACCTCCATTATGCAAGCGCTACCAATTTTGAGATAGTTGAAAAACCCAATAAATTGATGGATTAATTAAAGATCGTGCTTTCATTGCATAACAAAAAAGACACCCCCACATGGGGAGTGTCTTCATTCAGCCGGAGCCCCCGGCTTATTTTTTCATGTAGATCGAGCGCAGCTCCGTAGGAGAAACGCCAGCATATTTCTTAAACTGTCTGTAAAAATATGTGGAGTCCCAATAGCCCACCTCTCCCGCTATTTCTGCCGTCTTTTTGTCCGAATATAACAGCAAATGAGTGGCACGCTCGATTCGGTACTGGTTCACATAATCAGAAAAGGTGGTACCGACCTCTTGCTGGAACAATTGGCCGAGGTAGTTCGGATGAAGCTCCAGCCTCTGACTGAGCGTCTTAAGTGAAAGCTCATCCTGATAGTGATTTTTCACCACCTCCAGCACAGCCATGATATGCGGACTGTACGTTTTCTCGGCAGTATGGTATGTATCCAGCGTGTGATGAACAACCTTTCTGACCAATTGTTTCAGTTTGCTGAGCGTATGAATTCTGGACAGGGGGCCGAAGATGTCCCCGTAGTCAGGCGTTTTCTCTAGTTCCTTGGCGGCCAGCATAAGCTGGATCGCAGAATTGAAGAACGGTGTTCTCGGGAGGCAGGGTTCCTTACCCTCAGCAATGAAGAATTCGTCGATGAACCGATCCACCTCTGTACCTTCACCATCCCGCAGCAGTTTGTGGAACTGCTCCATCGCTGGCCCAGGCTTCTCTTGATGCTGATTGGTAGCTTCTTCGTTCTCCACTTGCATGATGAAGGTATTACAATCCATAAACAAATGATTCTGAAGCCACAGCTTTACGGACTTGCAGCTCTTTGGAAAACCCAGATAGGTCGACTCGGATTGACCGATGATCCCCCATACACGTGCACCTGTGTCCTCAGCAACCGCTTGCTTCATTTTGGTGAGTGCCTGAAGCTGCCATTCATCACTACCTTCCGTACCGGCTGAAACGAACAGCAGCATGATGTCTCCGTCCTGATCAGGAAAACAGATGATACCGCAGCCATCCGGGAGGCCTTTGTTCCCGATCTGCTCACACTGCTCAGCAATTCCCGGCAGATACATCTGGGGATCATCCCCCTTGTCATCTCCTACAATCCTTAGAGAAGCCGCACAATATGTGGACTTGTTCATGGGAATCTCAAGCATCTGCGCACGCTCACGGAACTCTTTGGCGTCAATGGTTTCGTTCGCCCACCGCTGCAAAATATTGTTGCGCAGAATCCTCCAGCTCTGATCCATTTGAATCTGGCGCATCTCTTCGTGCTCCCAATCCCGCTGCATATGCTTGATGGTCGCTTCCAGTTCATCCATATTGACTGGCTTGAGCAGGTAGTTCTCAACCCCCAGTGAGATGCCCTCCCGCACATATTTGAATTCTTCGTAACCACTTAAAATAATGAATTTGGTATATGGATTGCGCGCTTTAGTCTCCCGGATCAGTTCAAGTCCGGTCATTTGCGGCATCATGATATCCGTAATAATCAGATCGACAGGAACCTCCTCCATCATTGCTAGCGCTTCCAACCCATTGCATGCCGTTCCGGCAATCTGCATGTTATTCTGATCCCAATCAATGATCGCTTGCATTCCTTTGACAATAAGCGGCTCATCATCGACCAACATTACACTTCTCATCCCGTTTCCTCCCTTGTAACTGGAATGCTGATGGTCACCTCACATCCTTCGCCTTCCGCACTGTTCAGGTGCAGACCATAATCACTGCCATAATTCAGACGTATGCGGTCGTGCACGTTCTTAAGACCCAAAGATCGGTCAGATGTCTCAGCAGCTTCATCGCCCTTATGCAACCCATGTTGCAGTTCAAGCAGTCTCTCCGCGGAAATCCCCTTTCCGTTATCCTTTACACGGATGTGAATCACGCCGTTCTCTTCTTCAGCTGTGATGGAGATCCGGTTATCATCATCATTCGTACGAAAACCATGCACAATGTAATTCTCAATAATCGGCTGGACCAGCAACTTGACGACCATGCTTCCCGCAGCTGCATTCTCGATATGCGTCTCCACGTGCAGCTTGTCCTCATACCGATATTGGACCAAAGCCAGATACATGCCGCACAGCTCTATTTCCTCCGCCAAGGTTACATGAGTCTGCTTTTTGATCAAATGACGGAACATCGTGGCGAGAATATAAATCATCTGCCCAACATCCCTCGCTCCCAAACTGATGGCTTTCATGCGGATACTTTCCAACGTATTGTACAGAAAATGGGGATTGATCTGGGCTTGCAAAGCGACAAGCTGCGCGTTCTTTTGTTTGATCTCCGACACATATACCGTTTCTATGTAAGACTCCAGCCGATCACACATATGATTAAATCTCTGCGAAATCTGCTGCAGCTCATCTTCCCCCTCCATCTCGATACGTTTACTCAGATCACCCTCCTGCCAGCGCCGCATGTAAAGCACGAGTCTGTGAATTTTTTTGGAATAACGGCGGATGATGGTGAACGTCACCGCAATGCTAATCATGATGCACAGAATCACAATCCCAATGAGGCTGAAACGAATCGCCTGAAGGCTCTGTTTGATTTGCGACTCCGGAATAATAGAAGCCACGACCATTCCCGTATTCCCGATATTCAGCAGCTGCACCTTGGAGCGCTCCTCCAGATCCACCCAATCCTCCGGTAAATTCATCTTCCCCCAGTACGGGTAGACGGTGTTGTCATACTTGCCCTTTGAATCGAAAATCACCTGACCTTCCCCTGTCATCAACATGATCCGACTGTTCTTGCCGCCCGGTCTGTCTCGAAGCAGCCCTTTGATGCGGTCTGTATTCAGCTCAAACATAATTGCACCGTACTGCTTCAATGTCACGGAGTCTTTGAGCACATTCGCGTAGCTGTACGGGGTAGGCTCATCAGCCATTTTCCCTTCGAAAAGCGGTTCGCTGCCCATGTACTGCCAAGGTGCACTCCTCAGCCGCTGGAACCAGTCCTGATGCCCTGCAGAAAGCTTGGGATGATAGTAAAAGTGCTGGGTCTCCCGATTAAGAACATAGAAAAAATCCTGATCCGTGCTGTATAACACGACATTTGCAATCGAGGCCTCATCCTTTAACAGCAGACGTAATTGATAATCGAAGTTCCCTCGCTCTGTACGGTAGCTGTAAGCATATTGATTCAGACGCCAATTGAGAAAATCCTCGTATTCATGAGTCAAAAAATATTTCAGATCATCGCCGATCATGGCGTCGGTATAAATCTGCTGCACGGCATTATACAGGCGTTCGTACTGCTGATTCAGGTTGATACTGACAATATCCAGCTCCTGCAAACTGGCATCCATTTGTTCCTGTACCACTCGCTGTTCATAGTAGCGGTAGGCCAACACCGAGATGCTGATGAACAACAGGACCATCACCATGGAATAAAACAGTAGGATTTTGTTGAACATTTTTTTCTTCAAGTAGTTCTTATAGATGGTTCGTATCCTGGACATTCGCGCCTGAGCACCTCCTCCAGACCAATTTCCAACTCAGTGTATCACCGTTTGGTTAAATTCGACAATCACCTGCACATAGAACCAGTAATCCATATTTTGATTTGTCAAAATCGAATGGAAGCGCTATAATGGGCGCATTCCCCTATAATAGTTATGTAATACATAATCGCTTTGGATGCTCTCTATATATGAATCACTCCCCGATAAAATGAACTGGGGGTTTTTAACGATGTTTCTTACTGAAAACAAACTACAAGCACGTATTCATGAATTATCCGAGCTCCGTTACCGGGATCGTTTGCCTTTAAATCATTTTCTTGCCTGCGAAGACCGCAGGCAAGAGATCAACCCGGTCCTGCCGGGAGACGATGGCCATTGGAAGCCTATGTATACAGGAGAAAGTTGGTCCGGTCGAGATCTCTATTTGTGGCTGCGTACAAAAGTCGAGTTCCCTGCCTCCTGGGAAGATAAACGGATTGTCGGACTGTTTGATTTCGGCGATACCGGGGGTGGTAACAATTCCGGCTTTGAATCACTGTTCTACTGGGATGGAAAGCCGTTTCAAGGCGTAGATTCCAACCACAAGGAAGTGTTCTTTCCAGCCTCTGCCGCAGGCAGCACCAACGAGTTGGTCTTCCGCTTATGGTCCGGTCTGGAAGGTGGCGGTCAGCCCCGCAACCAGACGCATACGTTCAGACAAGCAGAACTGTGTTGGCTGGATGAAGCTGTTGATGATCTTGTATTTACAGGGTCAGCAATTCTGGAAACGGTCAACATTCTGGATGCCCATGCACCTGAACGCACAAAGCTGCTTCATGCACTCCAGCAGTCCTTCCGCCTGATTGATTGGTCGCAGCCTAAGTCCGATGTCTTCTATACCTCTGTGCATGAGGCAAGGGATGACCTGAGCGCCCGATTGAGTGCGATGGACAAAGCCTCTGATGTGACCGTCACTTGTATCGGCCATACTCATATTGACGTTGCCTGGCTGTGGCGGTTGAAGCATACGCGCGAGAAATGCGCCCGTTCCTTCTCTACGGTCATGCGCCTGATGGAGATGTTCCCGGAGTATGTTTTCCTTCAGACACAGCCCCAATTGTACGAATATGTGAAAGAGGACTACCCGGAACTGTACGAATCCATCAAGGAGCGTGTCGCTGAAGGACGCTGGGAAGCGGGCGGCGGCATGTGGCTGGAGGCTGACTGTAACCTGACCTCGGGCGAATCCCTGGTCCGACAATTGCTGATTGGCACTCGTTTTCTCAAAGAAGAATTCGGGACGGATTGCCGATATCTATGGTTGCCCGATGTATTCGGCTACAGCTGGTCTCTGCCGCAAATTCTGAAAAAATCCGGCATTCATACGTTCATGACGACCAAAATCAGCTGGAACCAATACAACCGCATGCCATTCGATACATTCCACTGGCGCGGAATTGACGGCTCAGAGGTGCTGACCCACTTTATTACTACACCCGAGCCTTGGTCCGAGCCGGGGTCTTGGTTCTATACCTATAACGGAAAAATCATTCCGAAGACGGTCAAGGGCATCTGGGATGCCTACCGCGATAAGGAGATGAACCAGGATCTGCTGCTGTCGTACGGATACGGAGACGGCGGAGGCGGAGTTAACCGCGAAATGCTGGAGATGAGACGGCGGCTGGATCAACTGCCCGGATTGCCCAAGGTCAAGACAGGACGCGCAGATGATTATTTTGAAAAGCTGCAGGAGACGGTCGAGAAAACCGATTCGTACATCCATACATGGGATGGTGAACTGTATCTGGAGTATCACCGCGGAACGTATACCAGTCAGGCGTACAACAAACGGATGAACCGCAAGCTTGAGCTGGCTTACCGCGAAGCGGAGTGGCTGAATGCATTGCAAAGTATTGTGCACAATGACTGGAATCTGTATCAAGCGAAGTCCCTGACTGCGGGTTGGAAAATCATTTTGCGCAACCAGTTCCATGACATCATTCCCGGTTCCTCCATCACAGAGGTGTATGAGGATAGCAGAATTGAATATGCAGAAGCTGAGCTGATTGGCAATCACGTGGACACGCAGGCTCGGATGGCAATTGCTGGCAGCGGAGAATCTCCGTGTACGTACACCATTTGGAACTCCTCCCCATGGGTCGTTACAGAAATCGTGAGCATTCCTGCGGCATCAGGCGAATTGGAAATGGGAACTTGGTTGAGCGATTCCGGTGAGATTCTGAACGCTCAATACCAGGATGCACGTTGGTCCGTCGAGGTAAAGGATATTCCTTCGCTGGGGTATACCACAATTCACTTCCAGAGCAATACGGTAAACGATATCCCTGAGCAATCTCCATTCATCCACACAGCTAATGGAATCGAGACACCATTCTATCTGCTCGAGTGGAATGAGAATGGGCAGTTGACCCGCCTTTACGATAAAGAGTCACATCGTGAGGTGCTTGCCAAAGGCGCTAGAGGCAATGTGCTTCAGGTGTTCGAGGACAAACCACTTGCCCACGAGGCCTGGGATATTGATATCTTCTATCAGGAAGATATGCGAGAGATTACGAAATGCACCAGCATTGAAGTCGTAGAGACGGGGCCACTTCAGTCCGTGATCCGCTTCGCTTGGGAATACCTCGGCTCCACGATTACGCAGAACATGACTGTATATACCGGGCAGCGACGAATCGATTACGCCACTGAGGTGGATTGGCATGAACAGCAGCAACTGCTGAAAGTTGCCTTCCCAGTCGGCATCCGCTCTACGGAAGCCACCTACGATATTCAGTTCGGTAACGTTAAACGGCCGACGCACTGGAACACAAGTTGGGACTGGGCGCGTTTCGAATCTGTTGGCCATCAATGGGCTGATCTGTCCGATAGAGGTTATGGCGTCAGTTTGCTGAATGATTCCAAGTACGGTTATGACATTAAAGACAACGTCATGCGGCTGACCCTGATCAAGAGCGCTACGCACCCTGATCCACATGCCGATCAGGGACTGCACAGCTTCACCTATGCTCTTCTTCCGCATCAGGGAGATTGGCTCGTTGGCGGAACCGTGCAGCAGGCCTGGCTTCTGAATGCTCCAGCTCGATATACACAAGGGGTATCAGAGCAGCCAAGTCGATCCATGCTCACCTTGTCCGGCAGCACAGCCATGATCTCGGCAGTTAAGAAGGCGGAGGATTCCAATCGTGTCATCGTACGCGTTCATGATTATTCAGGCAGCATGAATACGCTTGAACTGACAAGCGATCTACGGATTCACGCGTGGAGAGAATGCAATCTTATGGAAGTACCAGAGGGCGAACTCCTGTATGATACACCGATAACTTTTGCTCTTGAACCTTATGAAATCAAGACGTTTGAGATTGATCTGAGAGTATAATCCTATAACTGCAGCAGCTTAACCAAAGAAACCAGCAAGTCCCCAGATGATGGGCGAATTGCTGGTTTCTTCGTGTTGTAGTTATCCGGTCGTTATTCAGGCAGTAACGGAGATCGCAACCTGTGCTTCTTAATGACGTATTATAGAACTAAATGGAAAGGATGGCTTTTATATGGGAGAGTCACTCAAAAAAATGAAGTCCCCCACCTTCATTTTCTTTTCATGCGTTCTGGTCCTGTCCGTAATCATCGCGATCCTGTCCAGACCTTATTTCACAGAGCCGATTTTCCATGTTGAGAACAACAAGTACACATTGGATATTGAACAAGGTAATCTAATGACTTATCGCAGCGGAACGGCAGATCCTATTCAAGTACGCCTTGATCATCAGGAACGGACTGTTTACATCAATCATCAGCAATATATCATCACGAAAATTGATTCTGCATTCAGTACAACGTATAAGTTGATATATCCTAACGGGAACAAGTATGAAGTCCAAGATCATTCCGGACAATTAATAAGTTTTGATGCAAAAGGCAATAGCGTTTCCGAGGTCTTCTTGTACGTTGGCAGTCAAAGAGTACTTCAGGATGGGGAAGAACAATTCTCTCCTGCAACGCTTGTAACAGCCGCTTACCCAGAATATCATTACACTCGTGGTGCTCCAGGTTATCTGTTTCTCGCATTAGCCGCAGTGATATTTGGATGGTGCAGCTTCCGTTATCAAAAATTTCAAAACTTCCTTTTCTACCTCTCACTTCGTTCGTTCTGGGCGAACGATGTCGAGCCTAGCGACTTTGATTACTTTTTGAGCAAGGTATGCGGGATTGTCGTTATGATAGGGGCTGTCTGGATCGCTTTTAAAGCATTCTGAACTGGAAACAAGTTCGATGTGCGATAATTGATTTATTTTACCGTCTCCAATGTATATCGATTGCGTGGAATCTCAAGCCCCAGATTACCGCGCAGTGTCTCATGCTCATACTCGGTACGGAACAGGCCTCGCTCTTGTAAGACAGGTACGACCAGGTCCACGAAGTCCGCGAGTCCGTTCGGCACAACTGTGCGAATATTGAAACCGTCCGCAGCTTCGCCTTCGAACCACTCCTGAATCTGATCAGCGATCTGATCCGGTGTACCGATAAAAGAAGTGCGAGGCGTCGATGCAAGCAATGCCACTTGGCGGAGGGTCAGTCCCTGTTCTCGTGCCTGCTGCTTGATCTTGTCTGTTGTACTGCGGAAGCTATTACTTCCCAAATCACCAATCTCGGGGAAGGGCTCATCCAATGGGAATTGGGCGAAGTCATAATGATCGAAGTATCGGCCCAAATAGTTCAGTGCCTGGTCAATACTGACCAACTCCGCGATCTCCTGGTACTTGCGCTCCGCTTCTTCCTCCGTTCTGCCCACAATGGGACCGATGCCAGGGAAGATCAGAATATCTTCTGCCTTACGACCATAAGCCACCGCTCTTGCTTTCACATCCGAATAGAACTCCTGAGCTTCCTCCAACGTCTCATGCCCCGTGTATACAGCATCGGCCGATCGGGCCGCCAGATCCTTGCCGGATTCGGAAGAACCTGCCTGGAAAACGACCGGATGTCCCTGCTCCGAACGCGCCACATTGAGTGGACCCTGAACGGAGAAGTGATCTCCCTTGTGGTTCAGCGTATGCAGTTTGGATGAATCGAAGAAAACACCGTTCTCTTTATCCCCGATAAACGCGTCATCCTCCCATGAATCCCACAGCCCTTTGACCACATTCAGATGTTCTTCTGCAATTTCGTAGCGCAGCGCGTGGTTCGGATGTTCACCTTTGCCAAAATTCAGCGCTGAGCCTTCCAGTGGCGAAGTGACTACATTCCATCCGGCTCGTCCTCCACTAATATGGTCCAGGGAAGCAAATTGTCTTGCCACTGTGAACGGTTCACTATATGAGGTGGACAACGTCGCGACCAGCCCGATGTGTGAGGTTGCTCCTGCGAGAACGGAGAGCAGGGTTAACGGTTCAAAACGATTCAGAAAATGCGGGTTGGATTTCTCGTTAATAAAGAGGCCGTCGGCAATAAAGAGAAGATCGAATTTCCCTTCCTCCGCCTTAATCGCCTGTTTCCTGTAGAAATCCAGATTTACGCTGGCATTGATCGGAATATCCGGGTGTCGCCAAAAAGAGATGCTATTTCCCACTCCATTCAAGTTTGCTCCCAATCTCAATCGTCGTTGTGACATATTGATTCCTCCCTATGTTGTAGTGATGACCATTTAATTCAGTCCAAGTACCTTTTTTTCTCTGAGGATCATTTCATCATTTCTTTATGCTGTTTCCGCCTGCTTCTGCTGCTGCCATGCCCAATCCCGGTTTATTCGCCTCGTTCCTTTCGCTTACCCGGACTGTCCAGGCTGCTCCCAGAAGGACAATGCCCGTTAGGAGAAAAATAAAAGGAATCCCCGTCCATCCGCCCAGAAAACCGCCGAGTAACGGGCCGAGTACAATACCGAATTGATTTGCAGTCTGACTCAGACTGACAGCCCTTCCCCGGAAATCACGGTCAGCATATTTGATGATTAACGCATTCAAGGCCGGATACACGGCAGCAAAGAACAGACCGTAGACAAATCGCAGACTTCCAAAATAAATGAGGTTATACGCCGTCAGTTGCAGTAAACTACCAATGCCGCCGCCCAGCAGGCCGATAAACAGCGTTTTCTCGTATCCGATTTTCCCACCAATCCGTCCCCAGCGCGGCCCCATTATTACCGTTGCCACGCCGATGGCTGAGAAGACGATTCCTGCACTAAGTGTTGCACTACTAACGTCTCCACCAATCTGGACCACATAAAGCGTCAATACAGGTTCAATAATGAGCACGGAAGTTGAAACGAGTAAAATCAAACCATAGATCCGCATTAATCCCGGAGTGGAGGCAGCTTTTTTCAGATCACCCAGAATACTTGTGCGAACCACAGTGCGGGGGCCGCGGGCTTCTTTTACCCATATCACCATCACAGCCGAGAGCAGCGTAATGATTCCCGATGCGATAAAGCATCCGCGCAGCCCGATCCAATGGCTTAGTACTCCACCCACAAGCGGTCCCAGAATGCCTCCGGCAGCCGTGGATGTAGAGATGACACCAAGCGCATAACCTACATGCTTCTCTGGTGTATTGGTGCCGACCAACGTAATAGATGCAGGATTGAAGCCGGCCATGAGTCCTTGAAATATCCGCACAGCGATAAACGTGTAAGGATCATAAACGAAATAGTTAGCCAGATGAGCAATGGCGAGGCCAACGCCCGAACGAATCAGCATCAGTTTGCTTCCATATCTGTCAGCCAGCGAGCCCCAGAAAGGAGCACATAGTCCGCTGATCAGAAAGCTGATCGAGATCGAAATGCCGGACCAGACTTCCAATCCGCTCTGAATACCGAGATCATTTTGCAGAAACAGCGGAAAGAACGGCACAGACAAGGTGTAAGCCATATGATTAAAAAATAGGCCAAACCACAGAATATACAGATTTCGCTTCCAATGCGGCATCTTGGTATTCTCCATACTATATAATTCCTATATAAAAAGTAGGTTATTATCCATATTAGGATACCGTCACTGGAAAGTATAATAGAAAAGTTCAATAGACCCATTCAAGAATTAAATGAATGGGTCTGTTAGATGCTGCTATTTTGACCGTAACAATTAGTGCACTTGAACGGACATGAACACATCCACCTCATCTTCACTGTCCAAAACAAACCCAAAGCGCTCATACAAACGCCTAGCCGGACTGCCCTGCAATACATTTAAAGTAACAAGTTTGCCCCGGACCTCATCCCGTTTCAGCAGCATATTCAGCACTTGAGTTCCTATTTGTTGACCCTGATAATCGGGATGAATATAGAAATGCTCAAGTAGCATCTCCTCTGACTTGGGCTTCAACGCTACACACCCCACCAGTGCACCCTCGACCTCAATAATCCACGTGTGGACAGGGTCAAATGTATTACGGAAACGTTCACGGACCTTCACCTCATCGTACCTTTTCAACCTGTTTAAATCATCATATAGAACCACAGCTCGCAACTCAGCAAGGTGCTCCTGATCTGCCTGCTTGGATTGACGCATGGTGATTTGGATCATTGGAAAGACTCCTTTTTCTTCGATTATTTTATTCTGTATTCTAGCTATTCAGATTGTCTATATTGGATTCGGTGGATCATTGGTCTATGGGGATTTAATAAATTCATTCGACCCCAATTATACAGGAAAAAGCAAGCTATTTTTATGTTCTGAGCGTTTTCCAAGGCGAAAAACCTGACAACCTATGTTGACAATATATGCAAACCACTTTAATATACCTAGTATTCTTATCAGCTTTTAATAGTTTCTCGCATTCTACATCGAATGTGTGCATTTCTGTGCGATTATTAATTGAACAGTAGTAGATTAAATGGGAAGAGTGCTTAGAGAAACAGAACAGGAGATTTGCATCATGTATATTGTTAAACGCTTTTTCACCATGCTTTTGACGCTCTGGATCATTGTGACGCTGACCTTTCTAATCATGCACATGATCCCTGGAGACCCTTTTTCTAACGATTCCAAAACGATACCTGAAGCTGTCCTGCAAAATATGCGTGCAAGATACCATCTGGATGAACCGCTTGCTGTCCAGTATGCACTGTATTTGAAAAATTTGCTGGTACTGGATCTGGGACCCTCCATCCAGTCCAAAACGACCGATGTCAACACATTGATCGCACGAGGGTTTCCGCCCTCCGCCCTTCTTGGCATCCAGTCCATTGTCATTGCACTGATTGCAGGCATTGCACTGGGCACGGTTGCCGCCCTGTTCCACAAAAGGCCGCTGGACTACATATCCATGTTCATTGCCATCATCGGGATATCCGTCCCGAGCTTCATTCTTGCACCGCTGCTCATTAAATATGCGGCTGTCCAATGGAGGCTCTTCCCCGTTGCATCCTGGGGAACCTGGCAGCATACGATACTGCCCTCGCTGGCTTTGTCGGTAACACCACTGGCTGTCATCGCTCGCTTCATGCGGACCAGCATGCTGGATGTGCTGCAGCAGGAATACATAAGAACAGCAGAAGCCAAAGGATTATCTACCTGGTCAGTCGTCATCCGGCACGGAATGCGAAACGCGCTCATTCCGGTATTATCTTTTATCGGGCCGCTCTTCGCCTCCGTAATCACCGGCACCTTCGTAATTGAGAAGATATTTGCCATTCCGGGAATCGGCAAATATTTTGTGGACAGCATCTTCAACCGTGATTACCCGGTCATCATGGGAACGACGATCTTTTACAGTGTCATTCTGGTCGTAACCCTCTTCCTGATCGACCTGTCGTACCGGATCGTCGATCCGAGAATCAAGCTTTCCAGCAAAGGAGATTAGCATGAAAGCTACAACTACAGACCCCATTACATCGGACCCTCGCTTCACACCGGCAGATCGAAGCCGATTGAGTGCGAACCGCATATCCAGCCCGGGTCTTCCCTTATGGAAGCAACGTACATACAGTATTTTTCGTCATCGATTATCCTTGCTTGGTTTGTTGTTGCTCGTTGTCATTATTGCGCTGGCTCTGGTAGGTCCGTTACTGGTTCCCTACTCGCCAAGCTCACAGTCCCTGCTCAAGACCAATTTGCCACCCTCCGCTGATCACTGGTTTGGCACGGATGATCTCGGACGGGATATGTGGGCCCGTACCTGGTCAGGAGCTCGTATATCCCTGCTGATTGGCTTTACAGCCGCAGCCATAGACCTCGTGCTTGGCGTCCTGATTGGCGGAATCGCCGGTTACTGCGCCGGACAGGGACGGACAGGAGATCGAATCGACAGCCTTTTGATGCGAATCATTGAAATTTTGTACAGTATCCCGTATTTGCTGGTTATCATCCTACTTCTTGTCGTTATGAAACCGGGATTGTTAACGATGATTATTGCCCTGTCCATTACTGGTTGGGTTGGGATGGCCCGCGTCGTCCGAGGTCAGATCCTGCAATTGAAACAACAGGAATACGTGCTTGCAGCGCAGAAGCTCGGCACATCCCATGCCAAGATCATTTTCAGGCACCTGCTGCCCAACGCGGCTGGAATCATTATCGTCAACCTGACCTTCACGATTCCATCGGCTATTTTCTCCGAATCCTTTCTGAGCTTTTTAGGACTCGGTATCCAGTCACCCATCGCTAGCTTGGGGACGATGGCCAACGATTCGCTTGGGGTCATTCTGAGTGGACAATGGTGGAGACTGTTATTTCCCGGTCTAATGATCTCGCTCACCATGTTTGCATTTAACGCTTTCGGTGATGGGCTGCAGGATGCTTTTGATCCGCGCTCCAACCGTTAAGGAGGTTCACACCATGAGTCATTTACTGGAGGTCAATCATTTGAAGGTCTCCTTTGCCACACGTGATAAAGAACTTGAAGCTGTAAGAGATGTTTCTTTTCACGTCGATGAAGGAGAGACACTTGCCATCGTCGGTGAAAGTGGGAGTGGAAAAAGCGTAACCGCCCGTTCCCTGATGGGGATGTTCTCGTCACCAAACGGCCGTATTCGCAGCGGCGAAATCCGCTTTGAGGGGCGGGTTATCAGCGGATTATCCGCTAAAGCCATGCGCCGAATCCGAGGCTCCGAGATCAGCATGGTGTTCCAGGACCCCATGTCTTCTCTGAATCCAACGATGAAGGTCGGTATTCAGATCGGCGAGGGACTTCGCAAGCACCGCAAACTATCGCCAAAAGATGCCCGGGCCAGATCTGTAGAACTGCTAAACCTCGTGGGTATTCCTGATGCACCAAGCCGCTATCATCAATATCCTCATGAATTTAGCGGCGGAATGCGTCAGCGGGTTGCCATTGCGATGGCACTTGCCTGTGATCCCAAGCTTCTGATCGCCGATGAGCCAACGACCGCTCTCGACGTTACCATTCAGGCGCAGATTCTGGATATTCTAAGCAGCCTACAGCAGCAAACGGGCAGTTCAATTTTGCTGATTACCCATGACCTGGGCGTTGTCGCCGAAGTGGCTCACCGCGTTGCTGTCATGTATGCAGGCACCATTGTGGAGACCGGCACGGTGGAGGATATCTTTGATCGGCCACGCCATCCATATACGTGGGGACTGCTCCAGTCCACCCCGCGACTGGATGATACAGAACATGACAGGCTAATTCCTATTGAGGGCTCGCCCCCGGATATTGCTGCGCTCCCGCCTGGCTGTCCGTTCGCAGACCGATGTCCGCACACGATGGATATCTGTTTGACGGAAATGCCTGATGCAACCATATTTTCATCAAAACACAGTGCCAGATGCTGGCTAAACGATCCTCGAGCTCCTCGAGTGGATGACCGTATCCCGGCAGAAAGGAATGAGCATGACCGAATCTATAATTGAAATTCGCAATGTGAAGAAGCATTTTCACGGCCCGTCCAATCTGACCGTCAAATCGGTTGACGGCATCAGCCTGAACATCCGTCGGGGAGAGACACTCGGGCTTGTCGGCGAGAGCGGCAGCGGCAAATCTACACTAGGTCGAACCATCGTGGGGCTGCTGAAAGCTACGGAAGGACAGATTTTGTTTAACGGACAAGATACCGGACAGGCCAAACCGCGTGAGAAGCGGGAGTTGAACCGCCATCTGCAGATGATCTTTCAGGACCCGCACGCTTCGCTTAACCCGCGGCTTCGCATCGGAGATATTATCGCTGAGGGGCTGGATGCTTACAAGCTGGCTCGAGGAAAAGCGCGAAAAGACATCATCGCAGACTTGTTGCTGCGCGTCGGGCTTCACCCGGATCATGCCCACCGCTTCCCCCATGAATTCAGTGGAGGACAGCGCCAGCGCATCGGGATTGCCCGGGCACTTGCCGTCAAGCCACGTTTCATCGTAGCCGATGAACCCATTTCCGCGCTGGATGTGTCCATTCAGGCACAGATCGTCAATTTGCTGAAGGACCTGCAGCGCGAAGAGGAACTGACGTATCTATTTATCGCGCATGATCTGGCTATGGTGAAGCATATCAGCGACCGGATCGGAGTCATGTACCTGGGTAAAATGATGGAACTGTCCGGACGGGACGATCTGTTTGCTAATCCGCTCCACCCCTACACTCAGGCGCTGCTGTCGGCCATTCCCGCCGCACATCCCCGTTTAAAAGGGCAAAGGGAGCGTATTCGGCTTCAAGGGAATCCGCCCAGTCCCATTCATCCCCCGGCGGGCTGTCCGTTTCATCAACGATGTTTTGCCGCGATGGATGTTTGCGCAAACCGCATGCCTGCCGGAAGGGAGGTCGAAAAAGGACACTGGGTAGCATGTCATCTTTACGAATAACACGAATTAATCATTAATGGAGGAATGAACAAATGAACAAAACAAAAACGAACTGGACCGTCTCTCTCTTGCTCGCAGCATCCGTTGCCTTGAGCGCATGCTCCAGTTCGACAACTGACAATGGTGCCACTGCTTCAAAACCGGACAATCAGGCAGCAGCGGCAAACGTTGAGCAAGTACTGAACACAAATCTGGCCGGTGGAGAACCATACACACTGGACCCTGCACTGGCATCTGACACAACATCCTACTGGGTGATTGATAATCTGTATGAGGGACTGTATACATACGACAAATCAGGCAAAATCGTTGAAGGGGCAGCAAGCAAAGTCGATGTATCACCGGACGGTAAAACTTACACGTTCACTATCCGCGACGATGCAAAATGGTCGAATAACGAACCTGTAACTGCCAAGGATTTTGAATACTCTTGGAAACGTGTATTGAACCCTGCCACTGCCGCTTACGACCCCTCTTCTCTGTATTACATTAAGGGTGCAGAAGCTTATAACACGGGAAAAGGAAAAGCTGAGGATGTCGGTGTGACAGCCAAAGATGACCATACACTGGTGGTTGAGCTGAAATCTCCGCTGGCCTTCTTCCCAACCATTGTCGTTGGCCATGCTTATCTGCCGGTTCAAGCTTCCGTTGTGGACAACAATGAGAAGTGGGCAGCAGAAGCCGATACGATTGTAGGTAACGGTCCTTACATTGCTAAGGAATGGAAACACAATGAACAAATTACACTGGCCAAAAATGATCAATACTGGGATAAATCCAACATCACAATGGATACCATCCATTTCAAAATGGTTCAGGACTCCAACACGTACTATCAACTGTTCAAAACGGGTGAGCTTGACCTGATCCTCTCCCTACCAGTGGATACGCTTGATCAGGAGCGGAACAATGCCGAGTTCCTGTCCCATCCTTCGTTCAGCGTATATACCTACTCCTTCAATGTGGAGGAAAAACCTTTCACGAACAAAAAGATCAGACAGGCCCTAGCTTATGCACTTGATCGTGAAGCGTTGACGACAAGTGTAACCAAGGGCGGTGAAACACCAGCTTTCGGATATGTCCCTTACGGCGTAACAGCACCATCCGGCAAAGATTTCCGGGAAGAGGCGCCAACCCAATATTATGCGTACGATCCGGCAAAAGCCAAAGAATTGCTGGCGGAAGGATTGAAGGAAGAAGGCTTGTCTGCACTCCCGACAGTTACCTTCAAATACAATACGTCCGACAAACATAAAAAAGTAGCCGAAGCCATTCAGGAAATGCTCAAAACTAATCTGGGTATTGAAGTCAACTTGGAGAATCAAGAATGGAAAACTTACATCGATACCTTCAAGCAAAAGAATTTCCAAGTCGCACGTATGGGCTGGGAAGGAAACTTCCTCGATCCGCTGGGTGTGCTGGAACACTACACATCGAAGAACTCCAACAACTTCACCAACTGGAGCAATCCTGAATACGACAAGCTGATCAGTGAATCCACGTTTGAGCTTGATCCAGTTAAACGGTTTGAAGAGCTGCATCAAGCCGAGGCCATTCTAATGGACGAACTGCCAATTATACCGATCCTCTTCTCTGCCGACACTGCATTGATTAGTCCTAGTATTGAGGGCGTTATCTTTGACACTCGTTCCAACCCGGATCTCCGCTTCACCAAGCGGGTAGCCGAGTAATGTTTATCCGTTACGCTCTGGCCGGTCTGATAACGGCTCTGGCCGCCTATCTGCTGGACTTCTGCGGAATACTAGGCGGCTTCCGGTGGCCTACATGAAGGTTCAGACCAGCTGTTTGTCGCCGGTCTGATATGTCTCTTGGCCGGAACAGCAATCCATGTGCTGCAGACTGGGTTCATGAACCCCTTTCTGCAAGGATTCGGTGATCTCAAGCGCATGTTTGTCAGAGAATCGAACGCCCTGCAACGGGAAAATGAACGGATTCGCACCCAGACAGCTCTGCCGTTCTGGAAAAAGTCCTTACTCCGCCAGCTCACGGTCTATACCTTGGGCGGCGGTTCAGGTCTGATTCTATGTTCACTGCTGTTGCTCTGGCCCGTATCCTACTAAATCCAACATAAAAGAATCGCTCTCTGGTGCGGCTTGATGCCTGCACTCCAGGGAGCGATTTATTTTTCTACGCCACTATTTTACACGGAAATTTCTTTCTTCTGCCTAATGATTAAGCGGAATCGTTCGATTCGTCCTCTGCTATACATTTCCGAATAAAATCAAATAATCCCTTAGCCTCAACCGACCGATGTCCCCAATCATGCCAAAAGTACAATACCTGTCCCACGGTTCCAGAACTTGATGGGTCTGTGTCCAGACATAGATAATCCCCACCGCCATTTTCTGCAATCGGAATCCATTTGCAGTTCCACAGTACTGGCTTAATGGCATCATCCTCAATCTCGGGCTCCATCTCGTCCGAATCGAATTCTTCCTGCAAAAAGGCCCAGTTCTCCTTCACCTGATCCAGAGGTGACAATGTCAGGGTACGAACAAAGGAATCTACGCCAACATTCCAGGCTTGTCCGTTATGCACACGATACAGAGCCTTCATCTCTTCAGGCAAGGTCACGCCAAGTTCGTTTTCTACGGATCGAAAATCTTCATCGCTCGCACCAGGTTGAAGATTCAGTGCTACCTCAAAATCTGCATTTGCTACCGTCCCTTTTGCAATAATACGTTGCCACAGCAGTTCTGCTTGCTTGATCATTCTACATCCTCCTTCTTGTACGCTTTATAGATTGTCTAGTCTAATGATATAGAAAATCTAACTGTACGATATCAGAGATAGGAAATACAAGGGAGTGCATGACGATCTTGTTAATCCCATCATTTTGCCAAATCAAAAAGCACCGCCCAACGGATTAATTCCGTATAGACAGTGCCCATTGTATAGCCTTTTTAGTGCATATCATGTTATTAATATTGTCTATATAGATTTCAATGCATGATTAATCTGTGAGGATTTAATAAATTCATCTGTCCAGAGCAGAATCCGTTCACTTTATTATCCCACATTTTTTGGTTTATGTACTTCATCTGAAACTTACATTATTTCGTTATTCATTCTCTTGGCTTGTACAATCTCCTTGATGATCTTAGAACGATTCCAGACAACAAACTTGAAGACATGTCCACTGTCTAATGTAATGGTAATTCCGTTAGGGATTAGTCCCCATGTCGCACTTTTCTCAATCTTAGTCATAGCCCAGATCTCGATTTGAACCCATTCCGTCTGAAAATTCAGACCATGAGGAATAAAAACTAATCGTTCATTAGTTAGAAAAAGCTTTCCTCCTACTCCTTCAAAACCTCTTAACCAGTTTGCATGAATCCTCTCAAAAATGACGTGTTCATGGGGGCCCAATTCTTCCATTTCTATCAGTCTCCTTTTTCAGCCTATAGCTTGAATCTCTATTATTATAGGTCGTTTTGACCGATATAGGAATATTTTGCACATGTTCATTTGTAAAAAAAGCACTGCCCAACGGAATCACTCCGTCTTGGACAATGCTTAATATATTAGTGCTTTGAAAGAAGAGCTTCCTCTCGATTACAGATTACATCTCTTTCAGAATACCTTTAACCAGTCCGATGAAGGTTGTTTTCACTTTTGCCGCGACTTCAATCACTTCATCATGACTTAACGGCTGATCCAGAATGCCGCAGGCCATATTGGTCAGACAGGAAATGCCCAGTACTTTCATCCCGCCATGAATGGCTACAATCGCTTCAGGTACCGTCGACATACCCACAGCATCCGCGCCCATCGTACGAATCATGCGAATCTCTGCTGGAGTCTCATACGCCGGACCGCTCCACCATGCATATACCCCTTGCTGCAAGCCAACATTCTGCTCCTCCGCTACCTTCAGGGCGATACTGCGAAGTTCACGATTATATACCTGTGACACGTCAGGGAAGCGCACGCCCAGCTCTGCATTATTCGGCCCCATCAGCGGATTGTTGCCTACCAGATTGATATGATCGGTAATCAACATAAGCTGTCCAGGTTCGAAGCTGGTATTGATCGCTCCACAAGCATTGGTGATAATCAACTGCTCGACACCCAGTGCTTTCATAATCCGAACCGGGAACGTTACTTCATCCAGCGAAAATCCTTCATAATAATGAAGGCGTCCTTTCATAGCTACGACAGTCTTGCCCATCAATTCTCCGATGACCAATTCGTTAGCATGACCAATCGCCTCGGATTGAGCAAAATAAGGAATGTCCGTATATGGAATGACGGTAGCATTCTCGATCTCGTCCGCGAGCGCTCCCAGCCCTGATCCCAGAATCATACCCACGACAGGCTTGTTATTAATACGGTTTAATATGTAATCTCTGGCTTCCTGAATATGTGCGGATTGATGCATAAATATATTCCCCCTGAACATCTGAGTTTGGATTAAGTAAGTACTATAAACCAAGTGTAATGAACATTTGTGATCAAGTAAATGGGAGCCGGATAAAGTGGACTCTGCCTCTCCTCCCCAAAGCAGGTTAAAGTTTGAGCCCTGACTGTAACACGTCGAAATATGGTCTCAAAATCTCATCAAAATCAGGTTCGTCATCCTCTACGTTTTCCACATACTCCCATAAAAGAAGTTCTTCCGTCTCGATGTTCACAACCTCATATTCCATTTGTTTTGATGCCCAGAACGTCACCTGGCCGATGGCATACACGGACTCATGAACGAATCCGGTTGAAGGATCTGGGATAAGTTGTTCATCAACGTCCCCCTGTTTGGCCTGCTCCGTCGAGATACCCAACTATTGCAGCCGTTCTACCTGACACCTGGCCCATTGATTAAATTGGTTTCGGATCATATGAAAAACGCTCCCTGCCTTCTGGCTTGACCAACATTCAGGCCATTCATGCTTCAACTGTACACAAAAAACCGATCCTCTGTCGAGAATCGGCCCCATTATTAAATACGGATAAGATATTCCATACTGACATGTAATGATAAGCTGGCTTACTGCTACTCTAGCGAATGCTGATTTTTGCTTTTCATGAAATCCATCCCCATGAACAGCAACAGCAGCAGTGCAGCAAACATCACGGATTTACCAATGGTTCTTTCAGGAAAGATCATATAGGCAGCTAGAAAATTGCCTGCGAAAACAAACAGGTAATTGCGGATGCGATCCATCTTCTCATCTCATTTCGGAATCAAATTTAGATTTCACTGTGATCTGCTGCTCTACCTTATCATAATTTTCCATATAAATCCATAATACAACTTATCTCTTTCGCTCAATCCCCTCATAGACCGCCTCGCAAAGTTCAGTTGTGAATCTGCCTGACATGCCCTCCAGAGCCGTATTCGTAAATGCGACAACGCTCAGTTCTTCTGTTGGATCAACAAACCACGAGTGACCATAGGTTCCACCCATGCGCCACGTCCCAATAGATTCCAAAGTACCCGCCTCAACCGGATCTTTCAGCACCGTGAATCCCAGCCCAAATCCTCTTCCCGGCCAATAAGGCATCTCCAGATCGCCAATCTGATTAGTCGTCATTTCGGCGACCAGCGCTTTAGGAAGAAGCGAACCTCCACCTTGACGCAGCGTTTCAAGCAATGCTAGAAAGTCTCCTGCACTTCCTATCATGCCCGCACCACCCGAAAGATAGGCCGATGGATCAAGGTATCTTTCGGGTGCGAGTTGGAAGCCTGCCGTTCCTTCAATAAAAGGTACATGGTCCTCATCGCGCAAGCGACGAGTTTGCCCCGAACTGTTGGAACTGTCCGCATAGGCAGCTGTCATTCTCTCCGAGTGCACAGCGACAAAATCTGTATCCTTCATGCCCAGCGGATGAGTCACGAGCAGTTGTACGGCCTCTCGCAGTGTCAGCCCGGTCACTTTCTCAATAACTGCACCGAGTACATCTGTTGCAATCGAATATCTCCACATCTTCCCGGGCTCATACAGCAGTGGAGCAGAAGCAATCCTCTGCAAATTTTCTTCCAGCGTAATGCCAGCGATATCCATCCCATCTGATACTCCGGCAAGTTCGTAAGTTCCCCCGTTCTCCTGGAAAAAACGATACGTTAACCCCGCTGTATGTGTCATCAGGTGATGAACCGTTATGGAGGCCACTTCCCCATTTGGCTGTTCGGGACGGAATTCAGGCAGCCATTTCATAACCGGGTCATCCAGCTTTAATTTACCCTGAGATATCAATACCATGGCGGCTGTGGATACAATCGGTTTGGTTACAGAAGCATACCTGAACAGTGCATTTTCTTGCATGCGTCTGTTCTGATCTCGATCGGCGAGGCCATCCGCGCTGTTATAGACCACTTCCCCTTTCCACGCAATCTGAACAACGGAACCCACAATTCTTTTTTCTGCCAACGTACGGTGAATCACTTCTTCTACAAATGCAGGATTAAACTTCATATTTCTGTCTCCCATCTTACTCTTCCCCTCCATGTGCCACGTGCTTGATTATTTAAGTAAGTGTGCTTATTATATAAATGATCTCATCCATATTACATAAAACAACCAAGTTATCTGCTTTAATCTGCGATGAATATAAAGGCATTTATAAAACATTTCCTATAATTTAAAAGGAGGCCATCTTATGGACCAAATCGATACTAATATCCTCTTTCATTTGCAAAACCAGGCAAGGCTATCCATGACGGAATTGGGCAAGCTGGTCGGTTTATCTCAACCCGCCGTAACGGAACGCGTGAAGCGTCTAGAAGAAAGCGGTGTAATCGAAGAGTACCGTACTATCATTTCCCCGCAGAAAATAGGGAGGTCGAGTACTTCCTATCTTCTTTTTCGCACACGGGATTGTCATGCCTTTCTTGATTTCTGCCGTTCGTCACCCGAAGTGATCGAATGTCATCGCGTGAGCGGAGAGCATAATTACCTGTTGAAGATCATGACAGATTCGATTGCTGGTCTTGAAGCATTTGGAGACCGATGCGATCAATACGGTACCTACACCACCCTCATCGCGATGTCCTCACCTATTGCAACCAAAAATCTCATCGAAGGAACGAATCCGGTGTAAATGTTCTGTTCAATAACCTATCTTGGGAAACCATCTTTACTGGCGGACCAGGCGACGAGTAAGGCCATAACGATCAACAGGATCAGGGAAATGGGCAGGAAACGAGCGCCTGTCTGGTCCAGCAGGATAGCTCCGACGATCCCTCCCCCTCCGATCCCCAGGTTCCATGCTGTCACCAGCATGGATTGGGCAACATCGGCACTTTTGCCTCCGGCCTGCGCAATTGCAGTCTGTAATAACGTAGCCGCTCCGCCAAATGTAAGCCCCCAAGCGACTACTCCCAGAATGATCATTATCGGTTGATGGATAAAGATCCCCATCACCAGCGAGGCCAGCGCAAATAGAACAAGGTTAACCAGAATCAATAATCTCATGTAACGGTCAATCAACAGTCCAACAATCCATATACCGATTACCGAAGTCACTCCAAAGATCATCAGAACCAGGTCCACCCTTTCGGACAGCATCGTCTCGCCCAGATAAGGTGAGATATACGTGTACAGAATGTTATGGGCCAGTACCCAGGTCAGAACAACAAACAATATGGGACGAACCCCCGGTATAACAAAAATCCGATGAAGCGCAAGCTGATGACGTGCAGGCTCCCCCTCATAGTCAGGTACTTTCCAGAGCACCCACAATACAAGCACTACCGTCAATAATGAGACTGTTCCAAAAATAAGACGCCATCCTGCGTAATTGCCCAAAAAGGTTCCCAAGGGAACGCCCAATGCAAGGGCGAGCGGTGTTCCCACCATGGCGACAGCCATCGCTTTTCCCTTTAGCGAGTCTGAAACCATCCGGCGTGCGTAACCTGCAGTCATCCCCCACAACACTCCAGCAGATACACCCGCCATGAAGCGTGCAGCAAGGGTCAAACCATATACTGAAGATACGGCCGTAATCGTATTGAAAATCAGAAAACCGAAGATGCATAATAGCAGCAGCGGCCTGCGTCTCCATCCACGAGTTGCTGTCGTCAGAGGAATTGCCGCCAAAAGAGATCCCACCGCATACAAAGTGACGAGCTGTCCAGCCAAACCTTCTTTGATATTCAGATCTTTCGCTATTTGCGGCAGCAGCCCCGCCGGCAGGCTTTCTGTAAGAATGCATATAAATCCAGCCATGGCCAAAGCGAGTAGAGCTGACCAGGGAAGGCGTTCTTTTGCGATTGTGTTCGCGTTCACAAAAACTCTCCTTTATCCTTTATTTTTGTATAGTCCAGAAGGGTGTGGCCTACAGAATAAGCTTATAAAATCGAACCCACATTTGGCATACATAATCAACGGCAGATCGAGCGTTTTATAAGGATAATCCATTTAATTTCGGTGTTTCACTTCGAATTTCAATGTAAACGCTATTAAAGCAATTATCATCGCGTACTGGATCATTAAAGAGGATGGGAGAACAACGAAGGGAACATCGAAGATGACGAAGATGATTGATAGCATTTCTGTTACTCGCTAGAATGATAAGATAATACATAGGCTTTGACTTTAATGCCTTTTAACACATACTCAAATCGGCTTCATAGAGAGGGATATGCCAATGTACAATCTTACATCCATTGAGCACCACACCAGGCTGCCCTCTAACGGCAACCCGTTCACACATACAGAAGGACAACTGTTATTGCTGCTGGAGGATGGAGAGATCTGTCTGACCGTGAATCGTCAGCATCGCGATCTCAAGGCAGGGCATTTTATTTTTCTCCAGGATGGCAAGCAGCTGCAGATTAGACAGACTTCCGCAGATCCATTACGCATCATCGCGTTGGAGATCGAGGGGCAAGTCTCGAATAGAGAGGATTCCGAAGAGGCTCTTATTCTCCCTCCCCTTTTTGAGCATAACCGTGTGGGTATTCTGCAATCCCATGAACGCGAGTTAATCAAAGAACTGCATATACTCTGGCAGAAGTATAATCATTGGCAGCAGATTCGTATCCAAGGACAATTTCTGCAATGGGTCGCAGATGTAGGAGAACGGCTTGAATCCACCTCCGATTATGACTCGGCCAGTCTTGTACTGGATGCGCTGCGTTACATGGAGCAGAACTATCAGACGCCGATTACACGCCAACAGCTTGCCGAACGGGCAGGTTTCTCCGAGGGGTACTACTCCCGTTTTTTCAAGAAAAACGTGGGTAAAAGTCCGCAAGAATATCTGACCGACATTCGAATGCATCATGCCAAACGGCTGCTCACCAGGCAACAAAGCTCCATACAGGATGTAGCCGCTCAAGTGGGTTATAACAACCCTTTATACTTCAGTCGTATATTCAAAAAAACCGTGGGCCTCTCGCCCACCGTCTATATTCATTCAAATCCACGCCAGATCAGGGTGGCCGCCATGAATAATCAATATACAGGTCATCTGCTAGCACTGGGACTGGAGCCTTGCGCCGCAACGGGTCCTTCTTTCAAAGCCGAAACCTCTTTGCTGGATCATACGCTTTTCATGAATGCATATGAAGGGGATACGCCCGATTCAACTACATTGCTCCGGGCTGAACCGGATCTGATTCTGACCAGTGAATATGCAGACGAGGCACATGTTCAGCAGTTGCACCAGATTGCACCTACACAGACGATTGCTTTTCAATCCCAGGACTGGCGCAGTCAGTTCCTCGAAATTGCTGAGGCTACCGGACGAAATCAACAAGCTTGCAGCTGGCTGGATGAATATGATGAGAAATCCCATCAGGCTGCAACCCATCTTCGTCAGCAGATTGGCTCTGCTTCAATCGTGTCGTTACTCGTTCGAAGTCAGGATTGTTTTGTTGCCGGCTACCGCCATATGGGTGCGGTCCTGTATCAGGATCTGCAATTGTCCACCCCTTCCCAGATCCATGAACAGCAGAGCCACTATATTGCTGAGGATTGGAAAATGGACGATCTGGACGCCGATTACATCATGCTAGTGTTCCACCCTTCGGTCAGTGATGCCGAGCAGCAGAGATGGTTGAACTCACCCTGGTGGAAAGCGCGGGAAGCGGTGAAGCGGGGGCGGGTTTATTTGGATCAGATGAATTATGTACTCGGTAGCTATAATGCCTTCTCGCATGATCTGTTATTACGTGAAATTCCCGAGCGCCTTCGGTCACTATCGTGCATGTGAATGGTTCCTTTTGTGCCTCGACGCACGGAATCTTCTCTCCTATACTAGTAATTGAGAATGATAATCAGTAAAGGGGAACATGCACATATGAATACAGATAGAAGAAACAAACGTGGATTCAAAACCAATTTGAAGGCAAGCATCATGCTAATGCTGCTGCTTATTCTGGTTGCCGGGTGCTCCAAGGCCGAACAAGCTTCTACGGGTGAATCCACTTCCACAACCAGTGAGTCAACAGAGAGCACCAACGGCACCTCATCGTCGGATAACGAGGCAATCAGTACAGAGACACGCACCGTTGAGGGTATTAAGGGTCCTGTTGATATTCCTGCTGAACCCAAGCGTATCGCTGGCTTGACCTATGCGTATGCCGATCACCTCGTGGCATTGGGCATGAAACCATACGCCATGGTGACCCAAGTCGGTCAGGAGATGCCTGCCTATCTGAAGGACAAGCTCGAAGGCGTCATTCCACTCGGTTCAGTTAATGAATTCAACAAGGAAGCACTTCTAGACACAGAGCCGGATCTCATTCTGTCCAATGAAGTACTTGTTGATGAATACGACGCAATCAGCGCAATTGGACCAGTCTATATGAGTAGCTACTTCAGCAATTCGCTTGAATGGTTCAAGGACACAGCCAAAGTATTAGGCAAAGAAAAAGAGGCAGACGAAATCGTGGATCAGTTGTATCAAAAGGCGAAGGATCTGGGCACCAAGGTTGCTGCCAGCGATGCCGCGGATGACACCATTCTGATTTTTCGTTTGACCGATAAGCAGATTCAGGTATTTGCTCCAAGTGACAAATCACCTGACGCCTTCTATTCTCCGAACCTGCTGTACGATATAGCCGGACTCCATGCACCTGATCTTGCCAAAGCAGGCATCGTCATGAATGAAGTTATTGAGAATGTGTCGCTCGAATTGTTGCCTGAATTGAATCCGGATCGTATTTTCATGATCATCTCCGGTAGTGAAGCAGATAACGAACAAGCGCTCACTAAGCTGCGTGACAATGCAGTCTGGAAAGGCCTGAAAGCTGTGAAAAGTAACCAGGTCTACATGGTGGACAACACGGTCTGGGTAGCTGGATTTGGACCGATTGCCTATGGTCAGGTTCTGGATGAAGTAGAACAAGCTTTGCTTGGAAACTGAACGCAAGATGACTAGAGATTTGCAGCATAAATAAAAAAAAACAGGCATGTCGTTTACATGAAGGGGGAAGGCCCTCAACGTAAATGCATGCCTGTTTATGTTTATGTTTATGATTTTGTTTCTCATTTTAATGTATAGCCCCCGAGATAGGTTTCCATCAGTTCATTAGAGAGCTGAATAGCTTCGGAACGATTCGTTGCAGGCATCGAGAGCATAAGCCCATCTTCGGCGCTCCAGCTTTTACTGTTCTGCTCTTCGTTCGAATCCTCCTCGGAAATGGCGATGGTGAGTTTGCTGAATGCACGATCTACGAATAGTGTTCCGTATAGGAAGATATCCGTTTTCCCATTTTCAAAAATGATGTACTCCATCGATCCGTATCCTTTATGAAAACGAATTTTGAGCATCTTTTGATCTTCGGGTACAGGGAAAGGCTCACCTCCAATATCAATGGTTCCTTTGAATATGTAATCACCCGAGGTCGTTAGATAACGCTTGCCATCCATCTTGATATGAACCGTTTGCTCTGGTTCCCTGTTGTCTTCTCCCCCCAGCCGATACTTTACACCCACACCATCAAGATGGATCGTTCTGGGCAGAAACAGAAGAACCACACTGATCACAATCATCAATACCCAGATGGCAAGCACGATCGAAATGATTTTTTTCCTCATAGTCCATCTCCTCAACTCATCGGTCTACAACTTATGAAGATATACTGTCTCTTCCTGATCTTCATTCCCTTGAATATGGACAGGGATGGGAAAATCTTCAAATCTTCATTCTCCCCTCCTAATCAAAGATGGCATATGAATTAATTAAAAATTATAACATATAAACTACTCGCATAACGGTTCAAAGCAATTCGCTTACTTTCATTAAGGCACGGAATCAGGCCTATGCTTACAAATGACTTAAAACGCATAGCTGAAATTGGCACACAACTTTGCATACAACAAAAAAAACGGTCACCTCGTGACCGGTTTAATCAGCTCCTCGGGGAGCATTTGCAAATATGAGCGAATGACAAGGAGCCCATGATTGCTCTCCTTAATGTTACTCCAGAACGGCTTCTTTGGCTGAGCTGCTGATCGAATATACAAAGGCCAGTTTTTGCTTCCACGCAAAAAAACAAAAACACCTCCGTATTCCGTCGATGATGACAGCAGAGCAATATGCCCTGGAAGGTGCTTTGTGATGACGATCATAGAATGGTTAATCTGTAATGGCGTGTGAAGGGTTACAACTTGTCCACCTGTAATAATGTTACCGGCTTCACCGTACAAGCTGGACTAATCTGCTCCTCAGTCAGTATGTTCAGTTTGATCAGGCTTTTCAGCTTATGACTGTCCACCTTGGACAGAAGTCGCCAGATGTCCGGATCGGGAAGGGAAGCATACAGCTTCTGATCATCATATTCCTTGCGGTGCTGAAGCACCGTTTTCACAGCGTATCCGCCAACTTGCGTCTCATAGACGCCCTGCTCCTCACAATACCCGACAATCTCATCTCGTAACACAGATAGACGGTGTTCAATTTCTTTTTGTTGCTGTTTTAATTCAAAATAGGTTTGCACCTTCTGTTCCATACCTATCACGCTCCTCTATACCATAGGTATGCAACGAAGGAGAGTTTAGGACAGAACTACAGCAGTTCATCATTTAAATATGAATTATTGCCAGTAATCTTTTTAACTCGCTGCATAACACCCGGCCCCATTGGAACATTAGACACTCGCTTTAATAAGATCCAGCGCAAACAAGCCATCGCTTCAAAAATCTCCACATCGTCTGGTGTGTATTCCGTCAGACTTTTGAATAGAGTACTGTACATCTTACCGTTTCGTTCCCCTGTATAGATCGTCATCAGAAAAATGGACCAGGCCATATCGTATCTGGGATCACCACGCTGCCCATTTGTCCAATCGATGATCGCATATTGATCACCTGCCTCCAGAATATTTCCCAGGTTATAATCACCGTGGATCAAATGATCCTGCCTCAACTCAGTCCGTTGAAGAAGGGTCGTCAGAATCTGATGCATATCCTCATGCAGTTCAATGGAGGGAAAAAAATATCCAACGAAATCATATTGTGGTATGTAATTTGCAGCCGCGTTACCTGTATCCTTTACATCATAACCATGGACTTGAATTAACTTTTGAGCCAATTGCTGCAACTTGGTTTTGCTTAACTTGGCTATAGGCTCACCGTCATAACTCGTTAATAGGACTTGATTAGAATCCACATCCATGCCCCACCCGTACGGTTTGGAGACTTGTATTCCACTCTCATATAGTTCAGATAATAGTTCATACTGGTTGCGAATATTGGGTTTGGAGTCCTTGTTCCATGTCTTTAACACATAAGAGTGATCTGCACATTCTATCTTCACAACGTCTGCTTCCAAGCCCGGCGACAGGGGAAGCATCTTGTATGGTTTTTCAAGCAGGCAGCGAAATTCTTCGCTCAACTCGACCCAGTGGATACTTTCCAGCGTTAACCTCATTTTGCCCGACCCTTCTCTGTGAAATTAGAAATAACGGCATTTGATACTCCATAGATCTTTATAATGATTTATCAAAAACCTTCTGCCACTTCTTCTCATTATATCCGATGGCAATATAGAACCGATGCGCAGCTTCCCTTTTACCGCTTGATCGCACGCGAATCTTGTTAAACCCGTTCATCCGTGCCCACTTCTCACATTCGCTCATGATCTTTTTACCAATTCCCGCACCTCTATGATGCTCATCGACAACCAAGCCACCAATCTCAGCAAAAGGTACACTTTCGATAGAATATCTTCCCTGTACGTGCCCCCAACCCACAACAAGGGAATCGATCTCAGCTACGCAAACATAATGATCAGTCATTGAGCTTAGTCGATTCAACCTTTCGATGATCTCTTCTGTTGTACTGGTGTAACCCAGTTGATGGGATAATTGGCTAATCCCCTCGCCATCCCCAATTCTAGCTTCTCTGCAATGAATCATAGTGTCTCCTTTTCTACTCTAGTTATCAGGTGTAATAAGTCCTTTACCAATGAAATTGGCAGACACAGGCTTCTTGTCCAGTTCTCTGGACCATACCGATAACTGCCCCATATGGTGAATCTCATGAGCAATCACGTGTCGCATCACTTCTCCCCACGATTCCTTGGCGACGGTGCTATCCAATTCGGGATCAATGCAAGGTCTCTTTTCCATGCTGGGGTCCCAGAATAGAACAAATGCCTCCACATCAGGTCGCAGCTTGCGGTCGAATTGTCGTACGGCTTCCAGTGTTTTATAATTATCAAAATTCTCCATACCATCCGGTTTGCCCTGCAATACTTGGAGCCAGCTCCACTCTACATCGATGATATGAAAAAACGTTTGCAAAATATTGCCTACTCCCCCCGTCCGAGGTCGAAGCAGCTCTTCCAGCGGTACATCCTCACACCACTGAAACCATTGCTCACGCACGATCCAGTTATAACGAAAGAAAGATTCCATTTAGCTATTCTCCTTTTCTATATAATTGAACTAAAAAATATTTACACTTGCCACTCCGATGACAGAACAACCTTCCGATCGCTGTTATCCCCAGATTTTTTGGAATCCCTTTTTCAAAGGGGAAAATCCGGGGATAAAGGCGAACGCTCCGCTTCTTCAGGTTATTTCTGCCCTCTACGTTCTCGTGTAAATGTTTAGTTCAATTTATATATCATGCTTTTTAAGTATTTTGATCAGTTCCATATTGGCAAAAGTTTTGTCCGAATGTTCAAGGTGTTTTCCAAAATCCAATGTCATGCTTCCAAAAACTTTTAGAAACTTATGCATCCATTACGTAATCACAGCGCTGATCGGGGTTCCTAAACGGGTAAATCATTACGCTTACTTATCTGCCGGCTGCTCCATACTCATTTGAACTGACGTTACCCGTTAGCTTAAAAAACGTGTAGTGTATTCAACTGTAATCTTCAATCAAAGAAATTTTTCCTTCCTTAATCTCGAATGTTGTCTTTCCTTTTAATTGCAGCTTATCCCCACTCTTTAATCCATTAGGAAAATCTACGGCAAGAATACCTTCATAATCGATTCCTACCTCTACTTTGTCATTTATAACACTGTAATCGGTAATTGTCTGGCGACGGCTAGAGAACATCGTTGACGACTGTTCTGCCAACTCCCTAAATGCTTGTATTCCTCTGGTCTCCGTTGTAGTTTCTCCATTGGAAATATTACTGAATATTATGTCATTATGTAAGAGTTCGACCATTCTTTCAATTTCAAATGAATTGTATGCTTCAAGATAATTTTCAATTATGCCCCTTATTTCTTTACTAACCATAACCATACTCCTCTCCTTTACATAAAAGAGATGATACCCTTGTTTACCCAGGCAATTTATTCTCAATGTAATATTACCATATATTTCAACTATCCTGCCCCATAACTTAAAGAGGCATCATCACTCTAATATAATTTTACATTTCTCTATCGTCCCTAAAGGTATACA
>NZ_LGRP01000008.1:0-34037 GCF_001636635.1 Paenibacillus sp. O199 | reverse complement strand
AAAAAGGATCGTCAGCATATCTGCAACGATCCTTTTTTGACAGCCTGCTAGTTGAAAACAACATCTGACGCCGGTAAATACCGAATTCAGTTTGCAGCCTAAGATTTCTATTTTATTCTGTATTAAAGCTCTTCCTTCGAATTTGCAAGTTTAACAGAAAGCAATCCTGACATGTTGCCACTCTTTTTAGTGCTGATGCTAACCCAGTGGGTACCTGTTGCCCATGGTTTTGTTCCATATTCAGACCAAGTTGCACCAGGAGCTACAGAGAATAACATTTTTTGAGTACCAGACAGAGTACTTTGAGTAACTCGGACAGTTAGGGTTTCCTTAGATGTATTTTGAACCCAAACTTTGACCCATCCATAATTTGCTTGGATATTAAAACTCTTCGTGTAGCTACTTCCGGAAATCTGTGAATTCACAATCTCATTATCAACTGCCATTGGGGTAATGATTCCTTCGCCTTGTGCAGATGCAGTAGTTGCTGATGAGTCCCCTACATTATTTGTTGGTGCTGCAGATGCAAGCGTGACAGCTGCTACCAAGGATAATGCCGACAAACCTACGAACAAAGTGCTTTTCTTCATAATTTAAAACCCTCTTATTTAAAAATATACATAAAAATAGCTTAGCAAACTTACCATAAGTTACATGTATATACAATAAGAAAATAATTACAATTTCAAAATTTTATGGGCGGCCAGCTCAAAACGTGGACATGAAGCTTAATGGGATATTATTAGTCTAATATAATTCCCCTGTTCTCTACCGTCCGCAAAGGTATACAAAAAGGATCGTCAGCATTTCTGCAACGATCCCTACTTTCATTCCGCTAGCTGGCTGTATACCTCAATTATCATAAGCCTTCTATCATAACCCATGATATGGAAAAAACAAAAGAGCCGCGATCGTCGCAGCTCCCTACTCTTTTGGCTTCGTCATTCTCTTCTTTACATAGAGTAAAACATGAATTCCAGCGTATATAAACAGGACATTAAACAGATAAAGAAGAGCATTCACATAAACATTGGAAAGGAACCAGATCGTATCATCAGGTTTCTTATAATGATAATCAGTAAAGAACCGCAATGGAAAACCATACTCTGTTCGTAAAGTCCCCTCCGTGTAGGCTGTTCCTGGAATAAAGATCAAACCTAATACAGCAAGCCAAGCCGAAAGATTAAATATTCTTTTATTAAACGTCAACTCATCTCATCCATTCATTACATTTTCGGTATCCACCACATTCGCAAACATACTCAGAACCGAATTGTGATGTTCTATAATTTGCTCAGCTTGAAGAATGTTGGAATTCCATGTGCTGTGAGCATCACGAACCAAGGTTAGTGCATAGCCAAGGCTACTTGCTCTGCGACAAGTCGTATCCACGCATATTTCCGTCTGCATGCCAGTCAGAATAAGATCCTTCACTTCGTTTTCTTGTAATTTCATGTTCAGATCTGTTTCGTGAAACGAATCCGGTGTAAGCTTTTCAATAATAAGGTCACCAGTGATCGGCGCAATGGACGGATGAATCGCCCAACCTGCCGTTCCACGCTCAAGGGGACTGCCTGCTCCTTCACTATGCTGAATGTAGATAACGGAGTGACCTTTTTCCCGAGCCTTGGAAATGACGTGTTGTATTTTCTGAAGCAATACGTCCCCCAGATATACGGGATCTGATTCATCGAACATGGCTACCTGAACATCGATTACAAGAAGTGCACAGTGGGTTGGCATCTTATATTCCTCCTGAAAAATAATATTAAATCAGCACTTGTTATGACTCCTTCTTCCGTTTTCGCACCGTTAACAAACCTTCCAAACCCAGATCGATCAACACAAATAGTATAGCAGCTAGGACGCCAAATAAGCTCAAAACTAACGACTCTTTAAAATTTAAAATTTCTTCTCCAGCGCCCATGAGTAAATAATAGATATACATACCTAAGACTCCAGCACATGCGTAACCCAGTATTCTCAGACTTAGATACAAGGCATGATTAACGAACTGGATTCTGCTCAACAGATAGTCCAGCAATAAAGATAACGGTAGCCCGATCAATGTGATCAGGGGAGTCGCATATACAAGATAAACAAGAATATAGAAATCAAAGCTGTAAGATTCATTCATGGATATGATACTTGCAATTAAAGTGAAACTAATGATGGTTAGAACGGTCGTCAGGAGCTTTCTTCCAATGTTCATATCACCACTCCCATAAGGTTATCCATATACAATGAATGTTCCTATGCGTCAGATTCTCCCGGTTGCCACCCGATTTCTTGGGACCATAGATGAGCTTTCTCTAATATGCTCCACACCATCGGTCCTTTGCCTTCCACGTATTTTGGCCGCTGGTCCTTGTATAATGCCATAAGCCTGTGCTTATCTTCCGCATATTTCAATCGATCCTCTGGATGTTCCCTCAAATAATCTCTAAAAAGCAAGTTCATCTGTTCAGAGAAACTCCCTGCTTGTCTTACATGTACATGCGTTCTCCTGCATCCGGGTACTTCGCGAAAATATCGCTTGGTTTTATCCGGATTTTCTTCTCTGAAAACGAAGCCGGACGCTTCAATTTCATGCTTGTAGTTAAGCAAACTATCATACTTAGATACGGAAATTTGTATATCTATGATCGGTTTGGCATCCATTCCGACGATGGAAGTTGATCCGACATGGTCAATCCGCACAGCCTTTTCTCCCAACGCCTCTCTTAATCTCATCCCGGTTTCGAGGAACATTGGCCTCCAAGCAGGATCATACGTTGCAATTCTCCATTGATCTTCCATGTAGTCCTCCCTTCGATTTCATTAAGTATAGTTTCTATCATCATTTCTCTACACGACTCTATAAACCAAGTGAGATGTTTCCTCTCCTGAAAGAAAACCTAATCTGGTATATAAATAGTCAGCCTTATTTCCTAATGTAACGAATAAACGAATGGTTGGAGAGAAACCTTCCAGATGAGAAATCGCCTTGGATAACATATATCTTCCCAAACCCTGATTACTATAGCACGGCTTAACTGCTATATCATACACAAGAGGTATATCCTCCCACATCGAAATCAAACAAAATCCAACAACCTCGTTTGTCTTTTTATCTACTAAAACCGATGATGCATTCAATAGCTCATCCTGACGGTTATGTTCAAAATAATAACTCACGTCATCCCGATATGTATCCAGATTTCCCTCATCCATTCCTCCACGATATGATTCGTTCATGACTTGAACAATGCTTGGCAAATGCTCCAATTTGGGTTTAATAGAAATAAAATCAGTATGCAGGTCATTTTCAATCTTCTCCGTAGGTCTAATCATACATTTTCTTGTGTTTAACACTTCGAAACCAGCCGACTTCAACACATCAATATGTTCAGCCAGAACATTGTATGCATCTACCTTTGACTGACCCCCTGAATTTTGAATGGCATAATTCTTTAAGAAATGAACCAGATCTACAGTCAACATGGACGGAGGAATCATGAAGAAAGATCCGAGCTCACTGCTTGTCAAAGAAATCCCGCCCACTCGTTGATTGTCTTGATAGATCCAATAACAATCACTTGCGTCTAACATCATTTCTTGAAGAGATACCCAGCTCGGTCTAAACCAGATATTCTTTCTATACGTCGCAAAATACTTGGCATAGCTAGTTTGATTCGCTGCTACTAACGAATATGAAGTCTTATCACTCATTGCCTTCTCCCTCTCTACTACAACTTACTTCTCGGTGGTTATCCAAATATGTTGTAATCTATATTTGATTCTCAGCATACAACTCATTCTTTGCTACGGCTATATAATACATAAACAAGTGCTACTACACTTTTGTTTGAGAAATCACGAGAATTGACAAAAAAAGAGAAGGAACAAAAGTCCCTCCCCTTACCTTTTCAGATATAATCACACTTAAATTTAGAAAACTCAGCTACAGAACCTTCTCCGCTCGCGTATAGACCAATGAGCACCCCTGTAAATCCCCCGGCAACTTCTGAAGAAAGGTATTTCGTCTGTGCTGTACCTAAGAGGATATCCTTGCCATCTGCATGAATTAGGAAGCTGTAGCGTTCATGGCTTGCCTGTATAACCAATGTGGCATGATGATCACTTCCCAGTTCAACTTCATTTTCGACTGATTTGATATCCCCAATATTCAGACGCTCAATCACCTTATACCCGCTCTGCTCTTTGCGAATGGCCAAGTCATAATGGTGCTGTTCATCCATATAGATGGTGATGCCTGCCTCGCCATTCGTAAGACTAACGTCAACAGAGATGGTCGCATCAAAGTCTTTTTGGCGTAGGCCAATGAATGTCGGGGATGCTGGAACATCCAGTGTCACTTCGGTTCCTTTTAACTTTAAGTTGCTTTGCTCTAACAAATAATTTTCTGTATTGGGATGACGAAGATAACACCAGTCCAGATTCCAATCCGTGTTCTCAAACGTATAGCTTTTCTTCTCTTGTTGAATGACTATGTCGGAAATACGATCAGTGTCAAAACTCATAAGCGTCGTACCTTCATGCCCTGCCGTAAACCAGCCTTCCTCATCAAAGTTAACTGGCGTAAGGAATACTTCTCGGCCCAGATGATGATAGGTAAGCCATTGTCCACTCTGACGGAATCCCAAATGGAAAATCCACCAGTTGCCTTCCTCGTCCTGAATCAAGTCGCCATGACCAACCCCCTGCAATTCGTAACCGCCCAGATTACGGTTGGTCAGAACAGGATTCTTGGCATAGGGCTCGAAAGGACCCGAAGGAGAATCTCCCCGCGCATACGTGACCATATGACCGTATTCGGTTCCGCCTTCAGATGCCATGAGGTAATAGTATCCATTGATTTTATACAAATGTGGGCTTTCCAGATAACGTCCGCCTGATCCTTGCCATATTGAACGGCTTGGAGTCTTTTTGCGACCTGTTTCAATGTCAATTTCACACTGAATGATTCCCCCAATCCCTTCATCATCGGTCCCGTTGCTCATAAAGAAGGCCTTACCATCTTCAAAATACAAATCCGGATCGATTCCCCCTTGATCCACAATAATCGGTTCTGACCACTCCCCGTATATATCGTCAGTCCATATGTAGAAATTCTGACGCGTCGTGTCGTTCGTCGTGGTCATATAGAATCGCCCATTGTTGTATCGAATTGTAGGGGCGAAGACACCTCCAGAGCTGCCCACCGTCTCCAGACGAATCTGGCTTTTTCGAGTTAAACAATGACCGATTTGGGTCCAATTCAATAAATCTTTGCTTTCAAAAAGCGGGACACCCGGAAAATACTGAAAAGAACTGCACACCAGATAATAAGTGTCATCCACCTTGCAGATGCTCGGATCAGGATAGAATCCTTTAATAACCGGATTATTGTATTTCATTTGAGCCACCTCTTTTTCTATAATTCATATATTTAAGAATCCAACTTCATAAGTAGATAAAAAAATTAAACACTATCGCAAACATACTTTCAATGCATTAGAGTTGAAGAGTCCAGTTAAATTCATTAAATTAATATATATATGATTTCAATAGATCTGGTTAGGAGATTGTTAAAGATGATCAAAGCGAACGGAGATCCAAAATTCATACCATTATACGAAGCGCTGGCAAGCGAGGTTAGATGGAGGATCATGGATTTGATTGCAGATAGCGAAATGAATGTCAAGGATATTGCGGCTGCGTTAGAACTTAGCCCCTCCATCGTCACGATGCACATACGAAAGCTTGAGCAAGCCGGACTGATTGATAGCCGTAGGATACGCCTGAATGGAGGCACGCACAAATTGTGTTTCCTCAAACAAAATAACATTGAGATCGAACTACCATCCCCCAGCCGGACAGCAAGAATTAGAGAGCAGACAATTTCAGTGGGGCACTATACTGCATTTGAAATCCATCCTACCTGTGGACTTGGAACACACGAGAAAGAAATTGGTGTTTGGGACGACCCACGCTACTTTCTTGATCCTGAGCGGGTTCACGCTGCCATCCTTTGGTTTGGAAGAGGTTATGTCGAATACAAAACGCCTAACTATATGCTTCCCGATCAGACTGCTAACGCCATTGAAATTTCAGTGGAACTGGCTTCTGAAGCCCCGGGTTTAAGAGATCATTGGCCATCGGATATCCGATTTACGTTTAACGGCATTTCGCTTGGAACGTGGACAAGCCCCGCTGACTTCGGAAGAGCTGCCCGAGGCAAATATACACCAACATGGTGGCATCGCAATGTGAATCAATATGGATTATTAAAGACGATTCGTGTTGATGACTCGGGTACGTATATGGATGGAGAGCGGATGTCGGACGTGACGATCGAGGATATCAAACTGGAGCAGCCATTCTGGACGCTTCGTTTCACAGTTGACGAGGAGGGGGCTAACGTCGGGGGATTAACACTTTATGGTTCCGGGTTCGGCAATCATGACCAGGATATTGTCATACGCGTACAACGCTAATCTTTCTTTATGTAGTAACGAATAATCCCGTTCTTCTCTTCAAACGTATTCCTTTGAATGAACGGTCCATCAGGAACTAGCTTTACATCATCCATTGTTGTTGAAAAATAAGTGATTGGTTTCCAACATGCTTTATAGGGGATAGAGCCTTCTATTCCAACAAATTCTTCCTGGTTGTATTGAGATTTATCTATAAATGATGCTTCATAGATAAAATCAATTTCATGACCTAATTCATCTTCTATCCCAAAAATATTTTCAATAATGGAAATTAATCGGGGCTCTTCGATCTCTTGATCCAACTCTTCCTTGAGCTCCCTGATCAGAGTTTTCTTACTGTTCTCACCGAACTCTATCGTTCCACCAATAGGTCTGTAGAAAGTAGTTGAAATATCCGGGAAGTTAATTTCCTGAACCAAAATGCGATCTTCTTTCCTCAAAATAGCTAATGAGACAGAACGAATTTTCATTTTTTTCTCCTTAACCTATGTTTGTTTTTATTCCTTCGTACTAAATGTCTGAATATACTTTCTGGCATCGTCTCTGAATGTTTCCGTATAATGATCGTTTGTATAATCTTTTAACACCTTTCGCCAGAACGCTATTGCAGGAGTGTTACTCTCCATCTGAGCAAGTGCCCAATTGGCTTTGTATAACTCAAATATCTGCATCGCAGCAGCATATCCAACTCCACTTCTTCTAAACTTCTTCAGGATCATAAAGTCATAGATTACATGTGTAGGATCTGAATCGGTATCTAAATTTTCAAGTAGTACAATCACAAAGCCGGCTATAGTGCCAGAAATCGTAATGAAATATGGCCTCCACCTGTTATCACCTTCCCAAATGAAGTCAATATTCACATCGTATTTGCCTTCTTGATTGATATCCTCGCTTGTAAATTCGCTGAAATCATAATGGTACAGTTGATACAGATTCGATAACATATTTTTCTCTGCCAACGTTACTGGAGTGAGGTCTACTATCATACTGCCTCCCTATAGTTCTCTTTTAAATTTCACGCTGAGCATTGGTGCTCCAACGGATAGAGCTATTGACGGCTCGAACGCATCGCCTTTACATGTTTTAAACTACTATCGTTTAAGAACTCTTTATAGACTTCGGATTCAACGGCGTAGATCGCCACTTTTCCTTGTGAATTATGATGAATACCCCAACCGTAACGCTTACCCAACGAAGAAGTACGAAGACAGGGTTGTCCCTTAGAGAAAAACTTGGTTCTCTCTATGGATCTTTGTTCGTCGGGTATATCATTGCGCTGCGCGAACACTTCAAACATGACATCCTCTTGCGTATATTGATAAGGGTGGTTTGCTATCATTTCATATTGTATAACTGGAACGGTTTTACTGCCGTTTTTGGCTTTGGGGATCTCTGCCACTTTAACAGGGCAATCTTCTGCTACTGCAATAAAAGTTTCATAGTAGTTCATGTCTTTCATCTATATATCCTCCCATCAATTCAGAAAATTAAAGGATACGAATATACGATCAAGCTTGAGCTGTTTTATAAATATTTCTTAAAAGCCTTGCTGGATTCCCCATCGTACCCTAACTTCGTGTAGAAGCCGTGTGCTTCGTACCTGGATGAACCGCTGGTGAGAAACACTTTTATACAATTTTTCTGTATGCATACATCCTCTATATACTTCATAAGTTCAGATCCATGACCCTTGCTCTGCACATGCTCCGTAATGATAACCCGCTCAACCACGCCAAAAGGTCTATTTTCCACTAAAGCATCCAGACAAATATGTAAATGCGCAGTCCCAATAACCTGATCATCGACTTCGTAAACAAATAAGAAACTGTTGGGATTATCCCTTACTTCTTCAATCCGCTCCGCCAGTACCTTCGTATTCAGGTTGTTCGGTAATAATTCTTTGTACAACCTTTCAATAACCTCGACATCCCTTGCTTCGGCCTCTCTGATCATCAGGTTCCACTCCTCAACTTAAATAGTAAATTAAATGATAACTACGTCCATAATAACCCAAAAAGCGGTATATGCGAACAGTAACTTCCTCTTTTTCCACCTGCTGATTAGCGGTTCTTTCCTTACAGGTCCAGAACAAAAAACCACGGTTTCCCGTGGTCCATCCATTCCAGTATGCTCTATTCTACCGATCCACTTACCAGTCTTCCTTCAAACCATACCGCTTGTCGCGCAGACCTTCTGGCAACCGCCTCTGCCGAGCAACTTGCTTCTACCAGTACAAAACTAGCTGTATCCCCTACCTTCGGCCATACCTGTTGTCCCTCTGAATCTAGTGGAGTGATACCACTTGTGACAAATGCAAGAGACTGAGCCAAGGAGCGTTCATCGTTATACCCGTACAATTCGGCAAAACGGCCGGCTTTCTCCAGTTGATCTCCATTCCCAAATGGAGACCAATGATCCGTCAAACTGTCTGTCGCCAGCTTCACGTTCACTCCATGTTTATGGAGCATCGGAAGTGGCATCATCATTTTACCGATAGGCACGGTCGAAGCAACACTCATACCAAGGGAGGCCATTCGCTTCGCCATATCTTCCGTTTCTTGCTGCTCCGCACGGGCGAACCAGAACGCATGACTTACGGTAACTTTACCCTGAAGTCCTGCTTCTTCGGTCAGATCAACCAATTGCAGCAACGTTTGTTTACCCGGTTCTCCAGAATCATGCAAATGAATATCGATGCCTGCCTGATATTGAACAGCCAGTTCGACCATTGCGTTAAGCGATTTCTCAATATGCTCGTCCACGGTGTGAGGATCAAGTCCACCTACATGAGTAGCCCCTTCCGCCATGGCTTGACGCATGAGCTCAACCGAATTAGAGCGGAGAAGTCCATGCTGTGGGAAAGCGACGATTTCAGAGGATATTTTGCCCGAAAATGTCTCCAATGCCTGCTTTGTCGCTTCCAGCCGTTTCAACCCGCTGACCGGTTCAATATTGCAATGACTGCGCACATGGGTAGACCCATATCCCTGAATCAGGCTCAGAATGCTCTCCGCCTGACGCTTCGCATCGGGTAATAGCTTGGGCAGCAACACTTTCTCTTCTTCGATACGTTCGAAAATGCTGGAGATGCGTCGAACCGCTTTCCATGGTGCATCATAATACGTTTTATCCAAATGAATATGGGCTTCCTCGAACGAAGGCAACAGCAGCAATCCTTTACCATCTACCTTTGGCAACTCGCTTGTTAATTCCGTATCCCCATCCACGATGGCTGAAATGACTCCATCTTCAATCCGCAGATGACCAAGGCTCGTCCGGGTGCCAGTTACCTGCCCGTCTTCCATTACATAACTTTGCTCCAATGATACGTTGGTTAACCAGTATTCCTGCTTCAACATAGTCACTCCCTCTTTTCACTCGGTCTATCGAGCATCGAGTACCGATTCATCTGTGGTCAATGGTACCATAGGACCTCATTCAGCAAAAATAGTTAAAACGTTGGTGTTCCATACGATTATCGTCTAGATATTATTGGACTTCCCCATTAGTATACGAAGTGTAATATATCCCAAAACTTGAATCACAAATACCATAGCCACAAATTCAACCAGAATGCTGTTGCCCGCACTTAAATCAGTCATGATATCCTTCAAAATGAGGTCAGGCTGCTTCAGGACATCCCAACTATTCCACCGATTAAATCTCCCGATGTATACCCCTAAACTGCTCAGAAGTAAAATAACGCCTACAATTACCATGCTACTAAGTTGGTTTAATCGTTTATTTAACAATTTGTGGACTTGATGTATGGAGCAAATGGACAGAAGTAAACCAAGTATGGCTACGACAAACGCTAGGGTAAGGCTATACCAAAAATCAATATTAACCCAGAATTTAGTTTCCCCTCGAGGATCAAAGTATCTGAATGCATGCAAAATTTCTGTGAAAAGATATGCCGAATTCGGTAGAAAGAACAGCCAGCATGCACACATCACCCCGACTAGTGCGATGCTCGTTCTTGTAAGTTTCTTATTGCTTACATAACTAATCGTTGATGAAATGATGAATGGAACCCATGCCAAAAAAATGTCCCACGTTAAAAATTGATACATGTTCGTGTTTGTTTTGGTACGCAAGTAGTGAACAACAAGTAGACAACCTATGGTAGCAACGATCAACACAATACTCATTTTTAAATAAATTGTATTTTTATTATTGTTCATTTCTTCGCTTCGATTTCCCTTTCCTTGGTGGTATGCAAGTGCAGTCCTGATAACCTGATCATCCATTTCATAAACGAACTGTGACTCCGCCTTCCTAGTAATACACGTCCATCATAACCCAAAATGTGGTATATGCGAAAATAGCGGCGTGAACCCAGAAAGAAAAGAAAAACTTTTGTGGTATTTGCATTCCTCTTCCATTCTCCTCACTCCTAACAGTAGAGAATGCAAAAAAACAGGCACTAGGGAGTGCCTGTACATATTTAGAACCAAGCAAAGTACTTAGCTAATAGTTCACTGCTTCTTTTTTATATGAAATATATGATGATCAGAAATTAAACCGCGCATGGCCGCCATCCGTCACGCCTTCGATCTGTTCAATATCCAGCAGTCTTCGCTTCATCTCCAGTCCTCCGCGAAAACCGGTCAGCTTGCGGTTGGCACCGATAATGCGATGACACGGCAGCAGCACCGGAATGGGATTGGCTCCATTGGCTGCCCCAACAGCTCGCACCGCTGAAGGTCTTCCCACCGCAGAAGCAATGTCGCCATAGGTTCTTGTCTCACCATAAGGAACATTCCCCAACTCCGTCCATACCTGCTGTTGGAATGTCGTTCCGATCAAATCAAGTGGAATTTCGTCTGTGAAAGCCACCTTGTCTCCGGCAAAATAGGATTGCAGCCAATCCATCATGCCCGTATGCTTCAACGCTGCTTGATTCTCTTCGAGCTCCACTCCAGGAGCAATTCGGCCGATCCAACTACTCCAATCTTCCAGCGTTTCATTGGGCATGATGACACGGCATAACCCTTTTTCGGTGGCAAGCAATACCCACGGACGACCGTCTAATTCCATTTTGGTCCACTTGATGCTTTTTCTCATACGTCAATCGTCCTTTCCCCTCGTAGGTTTTATATCTGGTTTCTTTTCTCGTTATGCACACATACTACACACGAATCCGTTTTATCGCTTTCCGTCTCATGCTGCGGATCATCTGCTTTGTCTCGGAATCAACACGATAGGACTCCGTTATTTTCTGAAGAGCCTTATTATACGTAAAGTCGTCCAAGGTATTGTCCTGCAAATAACGCAGCGTGGCTTCAGGCTGTTTCACATAAGCGATGGAAATTGCCCAGGCCACTGCCATTTTCACATAGTACCCTTCGTGATGAATGGTATCTAATGAAGCAAGCACTCTGCTGATATATTTTTCTTCCATATAAAAGTTCAACAGCATTACAACCCCGAAGCGAATGTCGTATTCCTGGTTGGATACCAGATAGGGCTGCAAGAACTGCCACACTTGATCCAGATGTGCCTTTGTATATTTCAAACCACCGCAGAAGCTGTCGCATACAGACCAGTTATCTATTTTGGGAACAAACCAGGCAATATGCTGCAGGAGTTCCTCCATATCTGCTTGGGCATGACCGATGACCATCGCTTGCAGCATCACTTCTTCAAAATAATCATCATCAGCGTTTTTCAGATAGACACGCCAGTCCTCTTTGACGATTTGTTTCGCCATCTTGCGTATTTCAGGCAGTCTCACACCTAACAGATTCGTGATATTCGGAATGAGCGCAGCCGAGAATTTCTGATATTCCGGTTCGACCAGAGATAACAATTGTGTTCTTACAACCGATTCCACATGTCTCCTCCTCATCGGGTTTTCTACAACAAGTATATCCCGGCAGCATCCATTTGTAAGCCCATATCGAATGTTTTAGCAAGATTACAATATGCATTTCTCGTGGTCACTGTTTAACTTTCATTCCATTTCGTTTAAGAATACGGAGTTGAAATATGTTCAACCAAACATTTACACAATAACGGAGAGGACAGAAATAACCTGGAGAAGCGAAGCGTTCGCCTTTATCCCCGGATTTCCCCTTTTTCAGAAAGGAATCAAAAAAATCTGGGGATAACAGCGATCGGAAGGTTGTTCTGTCATCGGAGTGCCAGTGTAAATATTCATTTGTTGAACCCATATAGAAAGGAGACTACATATGAATCGATCCCATCCCAAAAAAGATTTTTCGGTTGAAGAGATTACGGGGCTCCTTGTGCAATTCGTGCAAACCCAAAACCTGACCGAATTTTACAAATGGGCCAAAGAACTTCATCCCTACGACCTTTCTCTGGTATATAAAAAGTTCCCTGAACAAGAGACGAAACGCTTCTTGCTCTTATTCAAACCGGACGTGCTCGCCGACATGGCAGAAGCGCTCACGCTTCACGAACAGGTGCATCTATTCGAACAGTTAGGCCCGGAGCGCACTCTTGAAGTCATGCAGCAAATGGACAAAAGTGATCTGATTCGCTTCATGCATGATCTGCCCCTCCAACGCAGAGAAGAACTGCTGTCCAATATGAATCTCGACCATTCAGCCATTATCCGCTCCGTGCTGAACTATCCACCGGAGACGGCGGGACGTATCATGACCGATCGTTACCGTACCCTGTTATCGCATGAAACCGCAAAGGAAGCACTGAGAGAATCGCAGGCAATGCTGCACATTCCTGCAACCAGTTATCTGTACGTCACCGACGATGAAGGCAAACTGGTTGGAGTCGTGAGTTATCAATCCCTTGCTCAGGCAGATGACAACACCAAAGTGGAAGAGCTGATGACTCGGCGTGTCATCCATGCAACAGTCGATATGGACCAGGAAGAGGCCGCACAACTGTTGCAGCGTTATGAGTTTATGGCTCTGCCTGTCGTGGATGAGAACCGCAGATTATGCGGTGTTATCCAAATGGACGATGTTATTGATATTATTATGGACGAAGCCAGTGAAGACATCGCCAAGATGGGTGGCGGCAGTAAAGATATCGATTTTGATACCAAACCATTGGTTGCCGTCAGACGTCGCCTTCCTTGGCTGATTTTATTGTTATTTATCGGACTGATCTCAGGCAGCATCGTGGATTTTTTCGAAGACACACTGAATCAGGTTGTGGCACTGGCGTTCTTCATGCCCATGATAGCCGGTATGACGGGGAATACGGGTACACAATCCCTTGCAGTGGTTGTACGTGGCTTGATTGGACGAAAGCTGGACAAGGCTACAGTGCTCGCGCTTATTGGCCGAGAGATTAAAGTAGGCACCATGATTGGACTTGTATGCGGTTTGCTGATCACGGTCATCGCCTATTTCTGGCAAGGTGACTGGCTGCTCGGAGCGATTATTGGAGTATCACTATTCTTCACCCTGGTTATCGGAACATTGACCGGTACTTGTATTCCTCTTCTGCTCAGTCGTTTCAAAGTAGACCCTGCGGTCGCCTCCGGCCCATTAATCACAACGTTGAATGATATATTGTCGTTGTTTATCTATTTCGGCATCGCAACTCGTTTTCTGGATGCCTTAATGTAAATTAACCTTTCAGTCTTTATTCATTGAACAGGTACTTTAATACAGTAACCAAAAGACTCAACTTCCTCTCTACATACAGTGAAGTTGAGTCTTTTGGTGTTATTTTCAATCTAAAAGAGAACTGCCTTATGCTTCATTTTAATGTATTTGCTATTTCAACTAATTTTTGATAATCGTATAACGGTTCAAGATTGTTATTTTTTCCTGAAATAAGAGAGTACGTTAAACCCTCGTTTCTCCAATAGATGGCACTTATATGTCCGTCTCCTTGGTCCCACGTTTGCGAACCATTAGATAATTTTTGACCTTTCTTCCCATTCGGAGGTGTATCAACCTTTGAGTTTGTAATCATAGTGATCAGGTTCAATCCTTCATCGGTATTGGCATACGTGATTTCTACTGCTTCAAATGTACCATTGGTATCTAAAATCCTTGCTGATTTTTGAGTAACTTGGAAAGGAACTGACGGTTGTTTGATTTCAAACGGGGTCCTAGCTTCCGCCTCTTCAAATGAAATTTCAACTGGAGGACTTAGATCCAAATTATTGATCGGTTGGTTACCTTCCCCATTTTTTAAGCAGGCAGACAATAAAAGAGGTATCATACATAGGAACAGCAACTTACTTACAGCTTTCATTTAATCACCTCGATATCAGAGTAGTTACTTCTATGACGTTTCTATTAGCTGGAAAGTTATGATTTTTTTCCACTCATGTGCATTCTGCTGCAATAATGTACTATAAGCCAAAGCCTCCCCGGAGTATGATCATGTAACTACAACTTGGGGAGGCCCTATGAATCTTACATCTTTTTTCATCTATTGTATTGTCGTTACCTTTACACCTGGCCCCAGCAATATTGTGATTCTCACTTCCGTCGGGCAGGTTGGTCCCCGGAAAACGATGGAGTATGTGTGGGGTGCCACCGTTGCATTTGGCTTATTACTAGCTGCTTCTGCTCTTCTTAATCATCTTCTCGCTGAGATATTGCCTGGCATTCTCCATGTGATGCAGATCGTGGGTAGTGTCTATATGATATATCTGGCTTATCAAGTCTATAAAATGGGTTCCACCGAGACGGCATCGAAGCAAGTTACGGGGTTTCTAAACGGTTTAATCATGCAGTTTGTGAATCCAAAAGTGGTTCTGTTCACGTTCACTGTCATTCCCAGTTATGTTCTGCCGTACTACGATAGCACCATGTCAACGTTTCTGTTCGTGATCATTATTACCATCATCGGCTTCTTGGCCTATTCCAGTTGGGCCGTGTTTGGCTCCATCTTCAGAACCTTACTCAATCGTCATCAAAAAGCAGTGAGTATCCTAATGGCCCTTTTTTTGTTATACTCAGCCATTATGGTATCGGGAATCATCTAACGCGCGGGAGGTGTGTGCAGCATGGAATTGTTTAACTATAAGAAATCACAGGACGTACTGGCTTTATCCGCCAGCTTTACGGATTTCACCTATAAAAAGCATTGCCACGAGGAATATGCAGTAGGAGTCACGCTTCGCGGTATTCAGCAATACCATCTGGACGGACATTATCAGGCCTCCCACAAAAACGGCGTGATGTTATTCAACCGGGAACAGTCCCACGATGGAAGTTCCTATGACAAAGCCGGCATAGACTATGTCATGCTTTATCTGAAGCCGGATTTGGTCGAAGAGGTTCTAGGGAAAAAGGAATTGCGTTTTAATAGCCCCATCGTCTATGACCCTGTGCTTGCACGAAGCATCCTGATGCTGAATGATGCTGTTCAAAACGGACAGGATGAAGCGAGATGCAGTGAACTGCTCTTGGGCCTGTTGCAATTACTCTCGCAATCGGAAATGGACACCAAGTTATGGCGGCCTCAGGACAATCTGGTTCGAAAAGCGAAAGAAATGATGTTTTGCAGTATTGAAGATGTTCTGAAGCTGGACGACCTGAGTGCGGAATTCAACATGTCCAAGTTTCAATTTATCCGCGAGTTCAAGTCCCATGCCGGCATATCGCCTTATCAGTTTTTTCTGAATTGTAAGGTGGAGCGTGCCAGACAGTCCATTGAAACGCATAAGGATGTTTACTCCGCTGTAGCCGAATGTGGTTTTGTCGACCTGACTCATCTGAACAGACACTTTAAACGAGTATTCGGTATCACGGCTTATGAATATATGCTGCAGTTAAACTAATTGAATCGGTACGATTATCCGACAAAATGTATAAAATCCCCGCATGGAACGCGTTTACCTCAACGTTCCACACGGGGATTTTCTTTTCTCTTCCGTTGCCGTACTGCCATTCTCCCTTAATTCAGATTCTAACATCACGCGCGCTTCTTCCTTCTCCAGATCCAGCCACTTACCAATACAAGCAATAGAATAACCCCACCATATATGATGAGATAAAATGACCAACTTCGTCCTTGATCGGTTTTTACAAAATCATCCTGACTCACTACTTTTCCTGCTCCCAGCAGCTTTAACGCGTCTCCAGCTTGATCAATGGAAACATTGCCACTGCAAAGATTCGTATGCAACTTATCGTCCATTTTATTCTTATAAGCAAAGATCAGATAGGATTGGTTCTTCTCCAATTGAATCCCACAAGATTCCGAACCAGCATCATTACCCATGACAGTCATTCGTTTAGAAGAAACACCCTTCCATGCGGTATCCACTTCAAAGGTATATGCTCTCAATCGGTCAGGGCTGAATATTTGCGTCCCACCCCTTTTCACAACTTTACCTGTAAAAACCGATGTGGACGTCTTCAGTTTCTCTTGAGCATTCGATTCTACACAGCTGCAAGCATAAGCTTTTTCCCCAGGGAATACTGTGTAACCCCATCCAACCAACAACAAAATCAATGCAAACCATACTAAGCGCTTCATCCTTTCACCCCCGGCTCAGATTGCAACACCCATCTTGTAATCGTTCACATTTTGTTTGAAGCGATATTTATTGTAAGATTATAGCATAATACGAATATTGTATTGAGCATCATTAGAATTCAGACACCTTGGAGGAAACCGTCACTTGAATCAAAATTGGAAAAAGAATATCTCCATCCCGCTGCTCGTTGCAGCGGGATGCCTCATTGCATTTGTAAGTATCGCCCTGTCCATCAGCGACAATCAGATTCACACCTTTGATGATACCTTGATTGGCTGGATTCAGGGCATGGAATCACCCGGAATGACACGGTTCATGCAGCTCTTTACCTGGATTGGCAGCGAAGTGCCTGTGGTTGTCATTACCATTCTCGCCATGCTTGTGCTGTATATCTACCTCAGGCACAAACGCGAACTGCTCTTCCTGGCCTGTGTCATTGCAGGCTCGACTTTGCTAAATGCATTGATTAAGCTGGTATTCCAGCGCGCCAGACCTACGATTAACCGGATTATTGAGGTGAGTGGTTACAGCTTCCCAAGTGGCCATTCGATGGCAGCGTTCAGCTTGTATGGCGGCTTGGCCTTCCTGATCTGGAAGCATGTACCGACAGCGACTGGACGCGTACTCATGATTATCGTGAGCGCAATCTTTATCCTGACGATTGGAATGAGCCGAATTTATCTGGGGGTACACTATCCCAGTGATGTAGTGGGTGGGTACTTTCTGAGTGGATGCTGGCTTGCCGTATGCATATGGTTCTATCAGCGACATCTGGAACGCCTTTCCCTGTTACAGTCCAAACCTCTCGCTTAGGTTTTTTCGCTCACCATGCTATGATCCAACCCATGCTTGAAAACAAACCAAACGTAAAGAACCTCACAGGTGCATCCAGCACCAGTGAGGTTCTTTACGTCATTATGAATCTATTTTACAGTGGCAACTTAGAGCTCCTCGCCATTGGATTCAATGACTTTTTTGTACCAGTGGAAGCTCTTCTTCGGTGTTCTGCTGAAATCACCATTGCCATCATTGTCCTTGTTCACATGAATGAAGCCATAACGCTTCTTCATCTCTCCCGTGGATGCGCTGACCAAGTCGATACATCCCCACATCGTGTAAGCGATAAGCTCCACACCGTCGGCAACGGCTTCTTTCATTTGTTCAATGTGACCTCTCAAATAATCAATCCGATAGTCATCTTGAATAGAGCCATCTTCCTCCACTACATCCACTGCACCCAGCCCGTTCTCCACAACCATCAATGGAATTTGGTAACGATCATACAGGTGGTTCAGGGTGTAACGTAATCCTTTCGGATCGATCTGCCAGCCCCAGTCGGAAGCTTCCAGATACGGATTTTTGATGCCGCCCAGCAGATTTCCCTCTGCTCTATCCAACGACTCATCCGCACTCTCGACCAAGGACATGTAATAGCTAAAGGAATAGAAGTCCACGCAGCCTTCACGCAGAGTCTGTGCATCTTCCGGCTGCATCTCGATCTGGATGCCTTCTTCGGCGAAGAAACGTTTGGCGAATCCAGGGTATGCTCCACGAACCTGTACGTCTCCACAGATCATGTTGGACAGCTGGTCCTTCTTCTGCGCGAGCAAAATATCGTCCGGATTGCATGTATTCGGATATGTTGTCATGAAAGCGACCATACAGCCGATTTGGAAATCAGGATTGATTTCATGTCCCAGCTTCACTGCTTTTGCACTTGCAACAAATTGGTGATGCAGCGCCTGGAAGCGGGTCTGTGGATCATCAACGCCATCGATCAATGTCTCTTTGCCTTCAAACAGGATACCTGCAGCCATATAAGCCCCCATTGGCATTGTCAGACAGTTGATCTCGTTGAAGGTCAGCCAGTATTTCACCTGATCTTTGTATCGGTTGAAGAGGGTTGTACAATATCGGATATAACAATCAATCACTTCGCGCGAAGCCCAGCCGTTATATTTCTGGGTCAGACCAAATGGTGTCTCGTAGTGAGAAATGGTCACGAGCGGTTCAATGTTGTACTTTTTCAACTCGGCAAAGACGTTGTCATAGAACTGCAATCCCTCTTCGTTTGGCTCCAGATCATAACCGTTCGGGTAGATTCTGGACCAGTTAATGGACATGCGGAACATTTTGAAGCCCATTTCAGCCATCAGGGCAATATCCTCTTTGTAATGACCATAAAAATCAACCGCTTCATGGCTCGGATAATACGTACCCTCTTCCAGTACAGGCGTAATCCGCCGTGGTGTCGTGTGCGTTCCACCTGTCATCATATCGGAAGTACTTGGGCCTTTACCACCCTTGTCCCATCCACCTTCAAACTGATTGGCAGCCGTAGCGCCACCCCAGAAAAATCCTTCTTTCATCGACATCATCAATTCCTCCTTCTTGATCTTCCTAACACTATACATCCAGTGTACCACCCATACCCTGACACCTATTGTCATGGTATAATGTCGGCATGGAAAATAACCGATTATTCAGAATGCTATTGCTGTTATTGGAGAAAAAGAAAGCTACCGCCCCCGAGCTCGCGCGTTTGTTCGAGATATCCGTGCGCACGGTGTACCGTGATATCGACAGACTGAGTGCGGCGGGTATTCCCGTATACACGACAACCGGAAAGCATGGCGGCATCCATCTCATGGACAACTTTGTCATGGACAAATCCCTGTTGTCCGAAGATGATCAGAATGAAATTTTGCTTGGATTATATAGCGTCAGCGCCATCCCTCACCTTAACACTGCCCATATGCTCAAACGTTTAACCGCCCTGTTTGATCACAAGCTGGATTGGATCGAGTTCGACTTTTCACCATGGGGCAGCATTCCACTGCAGGAGAGGGAGCTGTTCAATCAGGTCAAGCAGGCGATCTTCACGAATCAATGGATTACGTTTCACTATGTCAATTCGGATGGAGAGAAGAGTGTTCCGACGGTTGAACCTCTCAAACTTTTGTTCAAGAACAGTACTTGGTATTTCAAGGGGTACATTCACGACGAGCACGACCGAAACGAATTTCAGACGTTCAAAATGAAACGCATTACCCAGCTGAAATTTCTGCCTAGGGTTCCCCGAAACAACATGAACATCGGATCAACGGAAAATGAGACACAAGTCTCTATCAACCAAATCGCTCTGGAACTGTCGTTCTCCAACTCTATTACGTATAGGGTGTATGATTTTTTTGAACCATCACGCGTTGAAAAAGAGCCCGACGGCAGGCTGCGCGTTGCCCTTGAACTCAATGAGGGAGAATGGCTGTACTCCTTCCTGATGTCGTTTGGATCTGACCTGACCGTAATCAAGCCTGCACACGTTGGACAGGAACTGCTTAGGCGACATATCAAAGCGGTAGAACATTTACAACAGGTCGTTAACAACAGGTTGGAAAATGAATGATATAATGTAGCTCTGATCATCTGTTGATTCTTTTACTTTTTTGCTATCTATCCATTTCCTGAAGGAGGTTTGTCCATGCAAGACATTAGACGTAACAATGTGGAACGATTCAAAGGTTTCGGTACGTTATATGACCAGAACCGGCCCGCTGCGCCCACCGAGGTCGTAGATATTCTGACGAATTATTTGGGCAGCAAACCTCGCTTGGTCGCAGATGTTGGCTGTGGTACGGGCTTATCGTCATGGATTTGGCTAAATGAGGCAGAACGTGTTATTGGCGTCGAACCAAGCGATGATATGAGAGCTGTCGCAGAGTCCAAATGGGAAGCCGCAGGCAAACCGGACCATCTTCGCTTTGTCTCCGGCCTGTCCCACGAACTGGTACTACCTGATGGCAGTGTGGATATCGTGACCTGCTCACAGTCGTTCCACTGGATGGAGCCCCAGTCCACACTGCGCGAATTTGCGCGTGTACTGCGTCCAGGAGGCATATTTGCTGCCTACGACTGTGACTGGCCACCAGTGGTCGATTGGCAGCTGGAACAAGCCTATCTGCATTTGAATACGGAGGCAGATCATCGAGCTGCCAGTCTGGCTCCCCAGGAGAATCAAGCACATAAATGGAGTAAAGACGGACATTTGCAGCAGATTCAGCAGTCCGGCTTGTTCCGTTACTCGCGTGAAATTGTGTTTCATCATCGGGAAACATTCGATGCCGACCGATACGTCAATCTGGCACTAAGCCAAGGCGGCCTGCAAACGGCAGTGAAACTCGGAGCGACTGATCTACTTGAGGTAGCAGACGAATTTAGACAGCTGGCTACTCGTATATTTGCCGGTGAATCGAGACAAGTTCTATTCTCATATCGGATGCGTTTGGGCATCGTCTGATCTTAATCTAATCTCATCCAGAATCTCCAAAACATAATTCACAAAAGAAACCTGCCCATCACGAACACAGTGATGTTGCAGGTTTCTTTTGTTTATATAGCCATCAGGATGAGAACAAATTACTTAGTTGTTCTTCCTGTACATTCAATGCCAACACTACTTTTGACGGGTCCTGCTTCGAGTAGATCACGTTAATAATATGACCTTGCTGAACCTGAGGTAGGGTAGATGGATAAATTTCCTTTGGTATAGTGACCTTAAATGTCTCTCCATTTGACTTCGTTACACTAAGCGTTAGCTGAAGTTTGATTTTGCCATTACCTCCGCTTCCAAGTGGAGTAACATCCAATATCTTGGCCATCGCTTTCTCGCCCGTTCGTGCAATATCCATCATCTCAGGTGCCACGCCATGCTGCACCATCTTCTCATCCAGCAATTGCTGTATATCTTCCTGCGATAGCCTCCCCTTCAGATCAAGCCCTACCTTGTGTTCATCCGTCACAGAGACCACTAAGGGAATTAAACTGCCCGGCTGGAATTGAGACATTGAAGTCAACGGTATGATCGTTCTCAACTCGGTATCGTATTTCTCACGTCCTTTACGCGAGACGGTCAGGCCCAGTCGAACTTCCGGCTGCTCATTAATATACGTACCCGTCTGCTGGATGCTTTTAATGACACCAACCGCTGGTAATCCTGACTTCACTCTCCCAACGCCGAAGATATTAGCCAAAATGGAGGGAATAAAGATCAGCCCAAATCCGGCAAAAATCGCTGGTGTATACCACCATGCCTGCATAATGATAAAAGGATCATTCCACAGCTGCTGTGCCAGAAATGGGGAGAATCCCACCCCAAACACAGTCAACACACCAACCAATCTCAGGAAACCTACCATCTGCCCCACCCTCTCTATATCTCTATTATTCGTTGTTAGTTGTCTTTATTAAATGATAGAATGCTCGTTTGTAGTTCGAACACCTTCTAGATAGACAACAGACCCATGTAAATTAGCTCTGTCGGATTCGCCGGATTTTGCCCCAATCCCACTCGATCTCCCACGCGTGGAATCTGCATCTTGGACACCAGTGTTTCCAATGTTCGCTGATACTGATTGCCATTCGTCTCTGTTACATCCAGCACAAGCACAACAATTGGATCAAAATTGATCAGCTTGCCCGTATCGGTAATCGTGATTACCGTGGCTGTTGCAGTTAAGGGAAGGGAACCACTTGCCGCCAGTTGTGCCTGTTTTGCCGAATCCAGACTCTGGTTGATGGCTTCCCGATGCTCCTTTGATACAAAACCTTTCATCATCATGCCGGTAAGTCCTTTATTCATCATTTTATCTGCCTTCGCAATCGCATCTTCCTGCTTGTTCTTTTTACCAAACCATCCCATAATGAACACCTCGTTTTTTTTGTTTTTGGTTATAGTTAAAGTATAAACAGGACGGCTTGTCCCTGAATACCCTTTAGACTGCATACAAAAGAAACGAAAAATCCGGTGATTAAACCACTGAATTCTCGTTTCTTTAACATGCTTTTTGATGGATTCTGCAAAAAAAGAGCCGAAAACGACTCTTGAATGAAAGGTTTGGAGGCATATTTTGTGCCTAATGCACCGGTATTGAACAAAATCATGTAAAAAAACGGCGGTTCCAAGCCGATTCTCGATCTATTTTTTGCGTAACAGGTAGACCAGCTTCCGATAATACATGGCGGCTTCCTTATATTTTCGCTGATCCTCGGACACCACGGCCATTCCCTCATATAAAGGTTCAAGACGCATGACATGCTGCACGGACTCAAAATAAGGCAGACATGCGAGCGCTCGCTCCATGAACACTTCACGATCTCCATGCGCAAGAGCAAGATGGCTCTGGTAGAAGGTTGCACTCATCTGCTGATCCTGAGTTGTTGCACTATTCAACAGTTGATCCACACTCTGCGCAAGTACCCCCCAGTTCTTTCGTGCCAGTGCCACTTCACACCGATACACACTGACTAATGGCTTCATGGCCTGCTGGGTTTCTTCGGGTTCCTGCTGCAACAGGGATTCGAATCGCTCAATCTCCGACTGCGCCTGATCCAGCTCCCCCGTCATGGTTAACATGACAATCCGATTATTGGCAATGGCAGTGACCAGATCGCCCTGATTACCAGCATACACCAGATTCGCCTCTGCCATGGTCAATGCCGAGAGCGCCTCCTGTACCAGTCCCATCGCAAAGCAATATCCGCTGTACGCCACATATAAACCGGACAACCGATGAAACAGCCGCTGATCATAGACATGTCTCATGGTGAGATCGAATACCTGCTTGGCCTCTTCGTACTGTTTGACCTGAATGTAGGCTTCCATCTTGATATTTTGCACAGACAGCCAGAATTCACTTCCAGGAAGGGCCAATTCACTTAGCCTGGTTGCATGCGTTAACACATCCACAGAAGCAAGCTTGGAACGATAGTATTGCACTTTGTAATATAATAACGCCTTCGCTAGCGGACGCGGCAGATCTACATCGTCAGGACGGCCGTATTTCTCCAGATAAAAATTCAGATAGGATGTATGTATATATTCATGAGCCGATGCATCATTTAATTGTTGGTAATAGACCGCCTTCATTAAAGCCGTGGTCAGCTCTACTGTCAGTGCATCATCCCGATCCTCAAGTGCGTGCACGATATCTTCTGCTATCACTGAAGCTGGAACTGACATTTGTTCAAAAATAGCCTCTGCCCGCGCCAGTGTTTCTTCATCCTGTGCAGAAGCGTTTAACAGATAGGAAGTCGTTACGCCAAGACGTGACGCAACAGCCTCTGCCAGATCTTCAGGGAGTGGATAACGATCGGCCAGAATATTGGCAAAGTGAGCCTGCGTAACCAGACCTTCCACGAGGTCTTTGCGGGAGATTTGCTTTCTTTTGCTCAGAAATTCAATCCGTTCCTTCAGCATGGCTAGTCTTCCTTTCGTTTCGATCCTGTGAATCTACTATTAAGTTGAACGAATGATTTTACACTTGAGCACTGCGTGGCCAGAACCATCTTTCGATCGCTGTTATCCCCAGATTTTTTTGTAATCCCTTATCGAAGGGAAAATCCAGTGATAAAGGCGAACGCTTCGCTTCTCCAGATCTGTTCTGTCCTCTCCGTTGTTGTGTAAATGTTTAGTTCAAACTATATAATATCATCCAGGGTACGAAGCCGGATACCGTCTTTTAGCCAAATCCATCGAAACGGTTTCCGTTTCGGAGGCAATTGTTTTACAATAAGGTGGTATGTACAAGAGCATTATCCAATTATGAAGAACAAGAGTTGAATATGAAAGGATGCAAATGAATGATTATTAAACCAAGAACACGTGGTTTTATTTGTACAACTTCCCATCCTGTAGGCTGTGCTGCACAAGTCCAGGAGCAAATTGATTATGTAAAATCCCAACCGCAATTGAACGGACCGCGGAACGTACTCGTTATCGGAGCTTCTACTGGATATGGACTTGCTTCGCGCGTCGTATCCGCATTCGGTGCCGGAGCCAACACCATCGGCATTTACCGCCCAAGCAGTGCCACTGAAAAACGTACGGCTTCAGCAGGCTGGTACAACTCCGCTGCATTTGAGAAAGCTGCGGAAGAAGCAGGACTGAAATCATACAGCATCACAGGTGATGCCTTTGCCAACGAAACAAGAGAAAAGACCGTTGAACTGATTCGCAGTGAACTCGGTAAGGTTGATCTGGTAGTCTACAGTGTAGCGTCGGCACGCCGTACCGATCCGAATACTGGTGAAGTATTCAACTCCGTGCTCAAACCGATTGGACAATCGTACACGAACAAAACAGTCAATTTCCATACGGGAGAAGTGACTTCCATTACGCTTGATCCGGCAACCGAAGAAGAAATTCGCCAGACCGTGACCGTGATGGGCGGAGATGATTGGGAACTGTGGATGGATGCCTTGCAACAAGGTGGCGTACTCGCCGACAATGCAACAACCATTGCCTTCTCTTACATCGGTCCTGAACTTACACATGCGATCTATCGTGATGGTTCCATCGGTCAAGCCAAAAACCATCTGGAAGCGACAGCCCACAAGCTGAATGATCGTCTGAGTGCAAAGGGCGGACGTGCTTACCTAACCGTAGCCAAAGCGCTGGTAACCCAGTCAAGCTCCGCAATTCCAGTGGTGCCGTTGTATATCTCTGCATTGTACAAAGTCATGAAGGAAAAAGGCTTGCATGAGGGCTGCATCGAGCAATTGCAACGCTTGTTCGCTGATCGCCTCTATGCGGAAGGAGAAGTTCCGACCGATGAAGCAGGGCGTATTCGTATTGACGATTGGGAGATGAGAGCGGATGTTCAGGAAGAAGTGGCGAAGCTCTGGAACGAGCTGACCACCGAAAACATCTACGATCTGTCCGATCTGGTAGGATACCGTCAGGAATTCTTCCAACTGTTTGGTTTCGAAACCGACGGTGTGGATTATGAAGCAGATGTTGATCCGAATGTTGAAGTACCACATCTGCGTTAATTGAAAACTAATTTTGCTGTGAGACTGGAGTAAACAAGCTTATTACAGGGTCCAGATCCAGCCTTAGGGGAGCGAGTTTTCGCTCCCTTTTTGACGTCTACCGATTCTATAAGATCGACTTGAGTTGCTTTTTCAACCCCTTCGGCACCGTCTTCTCTACCGTGATGGATCGCGCTCCATGCATCGTTGCAAAGAACTGGAGTCCCTCCCGAAAATCCGCGATCCATTCCTCCACAGGTGGAGCAGTCTCTTCCATCGATAACAACCGAACCGTTAGCACGCCCGTTTTACGATCGAGTCGCGGGTCCATACGTCCAATCAGCCGATCGCCGTGAAGAATGGGCATGGCATAATATCCGTAAGTTCGTTTCACCTCTGGTGTGTATATCTCCCACTTATAATGGAAATCAAATAAATCCACAATCCGTTCCCGTCTCCACAGCAGGTTGTCCAGTGGAGGCAGGAATCGTACCGGACCTGATGAATCATAATGCGGCTCTTCCCTTTCCATCTCACGCAACAAACCCTCATCTTCTGCACGGATGTAATAAGGCGTCGCGACGTCCTCTACCTCCAGTGCGATCATGCGACCATCTGCGACACGTGCAGCCATATCATTCCGACGTTCGGCAGCGGTGGATTTCATCCAGCCTAATCGTGGATCTCGGGTATCCACGACCCGATATGCGTAAATGTACTTGTCCATCAAAGCTTGCCTTTGAGTCAAATGATCGATCTCCGCTGTCATGGATTGGGCCTGCTCCAGCAGTCCAGATTCAGTAATATGAAAATAACGTTCATTCCCCTGCCTTGCCACGACACGAATGGCAGCCGAATCCAGCAGCAAGTTTAACGCTAGCGTAGTATCCTTCGTTTTCGGTACATCCGCATTGTCCCAATATCCGCTTACCCGTTCGACGGCACGAAAAGCTCTGGAGGGTAACGGCCCCTCTTCTTCCAAACGTTTTAGCACATGCTGCACCGTGTTTCCCAGCCCTTCCAGTGACGGAGCCAGACGATCCCGTAATCGGGCACGTACAGGTTCGAACATCGCATAATCTTCGATCGGAATAACACATGCGGCATTGGCAAAATATTCGAACACTTTATGATCACTCAACAATGTATGTAAATACTCAGAGGTATAGCCCGGATCACGAGCGCCCAGCACCAAATGCTGATTTCCGGTTACAGCAGCGACAGGATCAATCTGTACGCAGCCAAGGGAGCGAATCAGTTGCATCACCTGTTCAGGACCCGAAGGCAAGGAAACGGCGGGCCAACGTCCCAATAAAGATTGCGTTTGCAGCAAAAAACGCCGTACGATTCTTTTATTCATGCGAAGCGCTTTTGTCATATGTAGAATTCTTCCCTTCATCGAAGATAGGAGGATATATAGCTATAATTGATCCAATTCAAAAGAGATACATTGATTTTAACAGTCCAAGGGATGTCATTCCAATCGAAGGAAGAGCTTTTTTTAAAATTTTGAGCTTATGCAGCACTCCGCACATCACAGACAAAATAAAAAGAAGCACCACCATCCTGGGTCCGCTTCTTGTGTTTGACCTTTTGCAATTTTTCCTGTTTCGTGGGCATGAGTCGAACATGCTGGGATAACGCTCCATAATCTCCGTTTACTCTCCGACTTTGCTCTGGACACCACTGTCCTGACCGCTCTGCTTTGCGCAATGCTTTTTGCGTTTGTGTACGTGCCATGATAATTGAACACACTCCCTTGGTTGGTATGCACTCAATATATCATGTGCAGGCAGACAAGTGAAGGTGATTAACGTGGAACTCTTTTTCGCCGTGATTGCCATGTTTCCACAGGTTCCTGATCGTCTTCCTCAATCAATTCCAGTGCTTCTTCCATTCTTCTGGATTTAAACAGCATGATCAGGTCCATCAGATCTTCACGGTCCAGCAGCTTCACCCCGTTGACCGCTGCTAGCGTCCGGCATGCTTCCGTATATCTGGCTGAGGTGAGCACGATGGATCGATCTGCTTCATAATAACGCATGGACGTGTAAATCTCCTGTACTGCGCTGAGTCCAACCGGATGATTTGCTCCGTAACGCTTGGCCTGAATGACATTACGTCTGCCTGCTCTATCCACAAATACAAGGTCCGCACCAAAATCACGGCTGCTTGTGGTCTTATGTACTTCGGCATAACCGAGTTGTTGGAATAAATGATACAGGTACAGTTCAAATTCCGATCCATCCTGCATTTTATCGATATCCTTAATCGTAATCTTACGCGGATTGGCCTCACTTCGTATGCGCTGCCCTCGCCGAATTACACGGCGAATGATCCAGGCAATGAGCAGTAAAAGGACGATAACGCCTATACCCACAGTGGTCATATTTTCATTCCAGTTCATGTCTGTTCTCCTTGTCGTTCCTCTAATCTGTCAGGCTAATCTCCCTCTTAGCCCTCGTCACCCGACTAAATATAGCAGACTTCTCTCGTAACAGAAAGAAGATGAATTCCCTGTAACCCTCGAAATTCTCGAAACAACAATAATATTACACCTTAATCATAAAAGGTTACAGACACTCAGGTTGAATTTCACATGTGTGAAATGGTAGAATTCAACAATCGGTTCTATTTTGAATCGAAGAAAGGTGGTTTATAACTTGCATACATCCAACAAACGAAAGTCCAAAACATGGGCTGCGCTTCTTCTCAGTGGCACGCTCCTCTTCAGCCTGCATACACCAAGCTACGCGGCCGCAGAACAAAATGCACCCTTGCCTAAGCCTTCATGGACATCATCTTCTCTCTCTCTCACGCAAGTGAATACGGAGAAAGACGTTATCGTCAACGAAGTGAACGCAGTACCTGCGAAAAATCTGGTGTATGTGCATTCTTCCCAGCCCGTAACCAAAACAAGCAGCAATACGAAGCTGGATTGGCAGTTGGATTCGCTTCAGGCGCTGGATGCCACGACCGGACAATTGAAATGGAACGTTATTTTCCATGAGAAAAGTGGGCCTTATACAACCTACTCCAATTCGCTATATACCAGCAACGGCACAGCTTACGTATATATGGAATATTCGGATGGAACCAAAAAGGTATACTCGTTCAATACTTCCGGCAAAACCAACTGGGTCAAAAACGTGAGTAATTCATCATCCATGTACCTTCTGGACGACGATACGTTATTGATCGCTTCGAGCCCTGGTGTTCAATCGAACGGTTCCGTTCGTTCAGCCATCTCGCTGTATGACAAAAAGGGAAAACTGATTACGGAAAAAACAATCAACGGTGCTGTACTCAAAGCAGGCAGTGATCGAATCGTAGTCGATGCAAGCAAACAAACCAAAGTGGGCAGCTTCTGGCAGCAGGCCGCTAATCCCAAAGTGGAAATTTACGATCGTACGCTGAATCGTCTTTCCTTCTATCAGTTCCCGAGCAATGCCAACACTCTGGGAGACGGTGGCGGTGAATCACTGGCCATTCTGGAAGATGGCTCCGTGATCATGCGTGCCAATTTTGCCAACACGGGTAACAAGCTGATGGGCTTTGGCACCGATGGCAAACTCGCCTGGGGCCGTGCTATTGCCGGTGATGCCTATGTTCAGACCGCAGGCAACAGTTACACTCTGTTTACAGGCCAAAAGCTGGAGCTGTACACCATGAAAGGCCAAGTGACTGAACGTACATTTAAGGAAGAGCAGCCTATTCTCATGCAGGTTGATCGTACACAGGACGGGCAGTATAAACTTGATTTCGCCAAAAAAGGTTATATTCTCGATCCGCAAACATTGGATACAGTACATGAATATACGTTTGCATCCTCTCCTGGATTGCTCGATGGGTATTCAACGTACAACGATCATATTATTTATCAGATCAATGACGATGCATTATCCAAGTATGTATTGAAGACAGCCTCAGCTAAATAGTAAATGGAGCGCTCTGGTTGACCGACTAACGGTTAACAGGGCGTTCTGTTATTTCACACAACGATGTAGAGTCCCCCTCTTGTTTTTCCTCTCTGGGCAAACTGTTATAATAGTATCGTTCACCTTTTCACCCTACTCTTGATTGGCAAAGGGGAGTTCTCCCATCAACGCAGAGAACGTAGATAAGTTCTGTAGCCATTGAGATAACATTCTCTTAATCATTGAACAATCAAAAAAAGCTGGGGAAGTTCCTGTTGGAACTCTCCCGGCTTTTTCAATAAGATCTGATGCAATTTGGCTAATCTAATGAACTTAATTATTTATTCCAGTTTTCTTCAATAAATTCATCCCGTCCAGATATCGCACGGTCTTCCTTGTAATGTTTCTCATTTTTCTTGTGGTAATCCTGATGGTAATCTTCTGCCGGATAGAACACAACTGCATCCCGAATCTCCGTCACAATCGGTTGATTGAATCGCCCGCTTGCTGCCAGCTCCTGCTTGGACTGTTCTGCTAGCTCGCGTTGACGTTCATTATGGACAAAGATCGCTGTACGGTACTGACTTCCACGATCCTGAAATTGCCCTCCATCATCGGTTGGGTCCGTCTGGGGCCAGTATAGCTCCAGTAGACGTTCATACGGAAACACCTCTGGATCAAATGTAATTTCAACGACCTCGACATGACCGGTCTCCCCGGTTTTGACCTGCTCATATGTTGGGTTATCGACGTGACCGCCGGTATAGCCTGATACAATACCATGAATGCCTGGTTGCTCTTCAAATGGTGTAACCATACACCAGAAGCATCCGCCGGCAAATGTAGCTTTTTCCATGCACACTCATCCCTTTCTGTTGTACCTATATCTTAAAACAAAAAGAGGTTGATGGAAAGCCACGTCCGTGGACTTCCATCAACCTCTTCAGAAACATCTGTTATATTAACAGCTATTCATACTGCTTGTTGCCGACTAACTGTTCATTCAAGAAATCTTGAATTCGTTACCCGCGGCTTCGACCCATAGAACGGAAGATCAAGCTCACGATCGCTACAAGTACGATGGCACCGATTAATGCCGGTACTATGTAGAATCCGCCCATTTCTGGACCCATGTCTCCCAGTATTACTCCACCTAACCATCCGCCGATAAAACCGGCAATGATGTTACCGATAACGCCGCCGGGAATGTCACGACCAACAATCAGACCTGCCAACCATCCAATGATACCACCGATAATTAATGACCATAACCAACCCATATCATTCACCTCTAATTAAAGTTTTTGTTGTTGTCTGTCTACTATTAACCGCTACAGAAGCATTTAAACAATTGGCATGAAAATTGTTGTATATTACCTTTTGTTCATATGCCCGTTTCTCTGTTCAACAGCCTATAACAAGGCATTAAAAACAGAGTGCGTCACTTCCGGGCATTTTACACAGTTCAAGACTGCGTTATGTACCTCCCGAAAGTCATTGTATGTTGATTCAGACAGCCTTAGTATAACCAATTGAGGTGAGAATATTTTAAAGGTAATATTCGATTAATAAAAACCTGCACGCCCCTTGCCTGGCTGGGTCAGCCAGTTATGCTTATGACTCTTGTCCAGCTCTCCTCGCATTGACTGAATGATCTGCACAATGTCCGTCCGGCCATTCTGGTGCCATTCCAGCGCTGCGCTGACATACAGCTCTCCAAGTTGAGCAAGAGAAAAGGTATCCGTCAATCGTGCAGCTTCCAGCGTACCTTCTTCCCCTGCGAAGACATCAAAGCCGCGTTGGTTCAAATATTGCAGGCGCAGCCCTTCGTCCGGTAGCGGTATTTCATAAGCCCGATCAAACCGACCGGCACGGTTCATGAGCCCTGGGTCTATTTTCTCCGGATAATTCGTGGTGCCAATTAGGAAAATGCCCTCTTTGGACGTTGCCCCATCCAATGTATTCAGGAAAAAGGAACGAACTTCATCTGGCATGGAATCGATATCCTCAATAATCAGTACCATGGGAGCCAAACGTTTGGCTGCTTCGAACACTTCACGCACCGATTCACTGTTTGTGTATTCGGTAATTTGCCAATATGCCGCAGGCCCCGGTATGCTTCCCGCAATGGATTTTACGAGGGTCGTTTTTCCGTTTCCAGGATGGCCGTACAGCAGGATGCCACGTTTGTAAGGAATATCATAGTCCCGATAAAAGGAACGATCTGCCTCGAAAAACTGGTCCAACGAACGGAAAATATCCTGTTTAATTTGCGGAGAAAGCACGACCTCATCCCGCCCCACAGAGCGGGTAATGGATTCCACATGACGATCACTGCCATTGCGAGCATCTGTGTACACCGTGACTTTTTTCATATTTTGCTGCCGTTCCCGTTCCCTTACACTGCCCAGAAATTGCTTCAATTCCTCTTCTCCTGTAGCAAAAACAAAATCCTCATTGTATATCCCATTCTCCCGGAAGAAAGGAATGCGGACGAGAGCCACGCCCCACTGCGGATAGGCAAATACATTGTTGCGAATCGAATAATGTACCCCATAGGTTGGTGCATCTCCATCATCCTCATAATGCAGTGTACGCAGCTCCAGATCTTCGAAAATCCGGGCAACCAATTCCACTTCCGTACTGTTGCTTTGCAGATCTTCTTTTAACAGATCCCAGTATTCACTGTTTGGATCATCACTTGCATAGAGTTCATAACGAACGCCGTATCGATTGCCAAGCGCTTCAATGATGCCGCGAATCAAGCGGGCATATATGGCATAGCCTTCGTTTCGGATTTGACTGTCTTGTTGCTCCTCATAGGAATAGATGACTCTATTATGATTCAATTGTTCTTTCTCTATCGTCATTACTTAGCTCCCTTCACAGCGGCAAGTGGTTTACATTTGGCTACAACTTGAGCCAGACCTGCGCCGGTAACACTATCAATAATTTCATCGACATTTTTATAAGCTTGCGGCGATTCATCAATAATCGATTCAAGCGAACGCTGGTTCACCACAATCTCATCTTCAGTTCCCACACCCAGCGCCGAGGCAAAATCCTCCACGGTAACCAGGCGCTTCGTTGCTGTACGCGAACGAATGCGTCCTGCCCCATGACAAATCGAATAATAGTTATCCTTCCCCTCGGGTTGACCTACCATGATATACGAAGCCGTCCCCATTGAACCGGGTATAAGCGCGGGATGACCTGTTGCCAGATATGGCTTCGGATTATCCGGATGACCAGCAGGTAATGCACGTGTAGCTCCTTTGCGGTGTACAAAAACGGAACCTTGATCCGAGTGCGATTCCTCCCATGCATAATTGTGCATCAGATCATAGAGGGTTCGAAATTCGCATTTTGGACCAAACACATCCCGAAAAGCTTCGCGAATTGCATAAGCAATCAGATGGCGGTTCACCACAGCATAATTCAGTGCAGAATACATCATATTGACGTAATGGCGACCTTCCGCATGTTCAAGCGAAGCAAAAACCAGTCTTGGATCGGATGTCCCCAGACCATTTCGCTGCATCACTTTCGCAATCGCTGATGAACTAGTTTGGCTTACATACCCACCCCAAGCCCGGGAACCGGAATGAATCATGACAACAATTTGTCCATCGTACAGACCCCATGCTTCCGCAATCTCCCGATTTTCCTCGGCAATCTCAATCGCTTGAATCTCGGCAAAATGATTGCCTCCACCCAAAGTTCCTAACTGGCGATGAGCCCGATGCCAAGTCATATCCGGTACCAGATTCAACACTTCCTCATCAAAGGCAAATTTGCTGCTCTCTACATGAGTGATGGAAGTTGATTTTTTCGGTGTATAGCTGTCCGGGATATATTTTTTAGGTAATCCATGCAGACCCTTTCGCACAATATGCTCCAAACGAATGTCCGAGTAATGACCGCGCTGATTTGCCTCCATCGGCAGCACTTTCTCAATGGCTTTCACGAGTTTACGGCGTAGCTTCACATCCTTCAGGTCGTCCTTATGCAAATTGGTCATATGCACCCGCATGCCACAGCCGATATCACTGCCTACGATGGATGGAGATACATAGCCACTCTTGGCATCCCATACCGCCGTTGTACCGATGCAGGTGCCTACACCGACATGCACGTCAGGCGTATAGCTCATATAGGAAATGCCCGGGATTTGAAGATTGTTGTTCGCCATCTCGAACACCTTATAGTCCAATGACGAGAATAGTTGTTGTGCCGCATATACCGTTAAGTCCCCAGCAGGCAATTTGACTTCATGTCGGTAGCCACCTGTGAGTTCATTTTGAGTCGTAAATAAATTAGGTTGTGTATTCATAAATGTTTATTATTCCTTCCTATACGTTCAGCTAATTCGGTTCATTTCAAAATTGA